>CAZSST010000072.1:7854-12579 GCA_964609575.1 uncultured Candidatus Cloacimonas sp. | reverse complement strand
AAAAGCGTTATGGACTTCGGTTGCGGGGGTGGTATCCCTGGAATTCCGCTAAAGCTGGCAGTGGCCGATTTTAGCTTGGTACTGCTGGATTCGGTGCAAAAAAAGACCCGCCTGGTGCAGGAATTTGTTTCGGCATTGAATCTTACAGATACGTCTGTAGTTAGCAGCCGTTTGGAAGATTATGCATTTACGGCCCGGCGTCCCAGTTTTGATTATATCCTGTGCCGAGCCGTGGCCCTGGAAGAAAGATTCGTGGCACCGCTGCGCAGGCTTCTGAAGCCTTCGGGAATGCTGGTGATGTACAAGGCTCAAAAACTGAATGATCTGGATAATGTGAAACACGAGATTCTGTGGGAAACTACAGACCCTGATCTGGGATTGCGGCGCTTTGTTGGGATCAAACAGCGCGACCTGATGATGCGCTGAAAAATAAGGACTATTACATAAAAGGAAAATAATGGCGAAGATTATTACGATCGTGAACCAAAAGGGAGGAGTGGGCAAAACCACTACCGCAGTAAACCTCGCAGCAGGCTTGGCGGTGCTGGAAAAGCGTACCCTCCTGATAGATTTTGATCCCCAGGGAAATGCCAGCAGCGGCGTGGGGATAGATAAGGAAAAGCTGGAACTGCAAGTGTATGATGCGCTTATAGGGCGTGTTCCTATCCAGAAAACCATTCTGCCTACCACCACGGAAAATCTCTGGTGTGTGCCTGGAAACATAGACCTTACCGGAGCGGAAATAGAGCTGGTGCACGAATTTGCCCGTGAGCATAAGCTGAAAGAAGCCCTGCAGCCCATCCTCAATGACTACGATTTCATTCTTATCGATTGCCCTCCTTCGCTGGGATTGCTAACGGTTAATGCCATGACTGCCAGTACCGAAGTGTTGGTTCCCATCCAGTGTGAATATTATGCCCTGGAAGGAGTTAGCCAGCTTCTCACCACCATCCGCCTGATCCAGAAGAACCTCAATCCCTCGCTTGGAGTGATCGGTATTCTGCTTACCATGTTCGATAAACGCGTAAATCTCTCCACGCAGGTGGCCAAGGAAGTGCATCGTTATTTCAAGGAGAAGGTTTTCCGCACCATTATCCCGCGCAATATCAAGCTTACCGAGGCGCCCAGCTTTGGTAAACCCATCTTTTTGTACGACATCCGTTCGCCCGGTGCCATGAGCTATCTGAATCTGGCTACGGAAGTTATCGACCGCAGCAAGCAGGGGAGCTAAGCATGAATGAACGCCTTGGCCGCGGCCTTTCGTCCCTGATTCCGGATCAGGAAAGCAGCACTACTCCACAAACGGGCATAGGGGTGCTGCCTATCTCGCAGGTTCATCCGAATCGCTATCAGCCACGTAAGAGCTTTGACACCGCCAAGCTGACCGAACTGGCGGAGTCGATTAAAGAAAATGGCATCATCCAACCGCTCATCGTTACCAAAACCTCCGCCACGGAATATGAATTGATTGCTGGAGAACGCAGACTGGAAGCAGCAAAACTGGCCGGCCTGGAAAAAGTGCCGGTGGTGATTCGCAGCGTTTCCAAAAAAGAACAGCTCCAGCTTGCCATTATCGAAAACATTCAGCGGGAAGACCTTAATCCTATGGAAGAAGCCCTGGCCTACCAAACTCTTGCTGCCGATTTTGAGCTTACTCACTCCCAAATTGCCCAAACCATGGCCAAAGACCGTGCTACCATCACCAATAGCATCCGCCTGTTGAAACTACCTGAAGAAGTGAAGATCATGGTAGCGGAAGGTACCTTAAGCCCCGGACACGCACGCTCAGTGCTGGCTGTGGAACCAGAATACCAAAAGAGTTTTGCCGATTTTATCATCAAGTACAAGCTCACCGTGCGCCAGGCTGAAGAAAAGGCCAAAACCTACGCTCAAAGCCTTATAAAACAGGACGAAGCCACAAAACGCACTGCCCTCACCCGCAGCTTTGAACAGGAGCTAAGTTCCGCGCTTCATTTGAAAGCAACGGTGCGTGAAAATAAAGGCCGTGGTAAGATAACTTTGGAATATAAGAACCAAGAGGAACTGGAACTTTTTAAAAGTATCCTGACAAAGCTGAAAGGTTAGGTGTCAGGTTTCAGGTGTCTGGGCGGGGAATGGTGAGATACTTAGTAATGCCACTATTGGACTTCGCATGGCAGAAGGAGGATGCTACTTATGGTAATAATGGAAAGTGATGTACGCTGCTACGAGCTGATCGACAAATATTTTCAGTACAATGATCCCATGTTGGTGCAAACTATGATTTCCCGATTGGATATGGATATAGATTGGGAAAGCATTCCTGCTGAACTCCGGCAACGTATTTTGAAAACCGACCAGGAAGTGCAAAAGAACTACTCGCGCTGGTATAATTTCGATGTATTCAATAAGTACATGGCCATCATCCACCAGCGATTGAAACAAAACGGAATCGATGTTCCCCTGAAAAGTGATGATCTGGTTCCTCCACCAAAATCTGAAAAGCAGAAACTTTCGCTAATAAGCGCTTCACCAAACTACACCAGGAAACAACTGGAATTCTTCCGCAGACGCACGGAAGTGTATCTGAATCTATGGGAAAATGCCAGCTTGGAAGACCTGAAAACCTATCCCTGGGAAAACAAACGATCCGTAGCCACAGCTAGAAATACCCTGCAACGTGTATTCTGGGGAAATCACCTGGACCAGGGACAGTTGATCAGGTTGCTGTCCACAGACCTTAGCTGGTTTCGCCACTCCGAATACGTGAACATCCACTCTGCTTACCGAAGGCTAATCGATGAACTCCTGAAACACTATGAGCTCTATTATGTCTTCAAAGAACAGCATCACTATGCTTTCAGCAATTACCCCTATGATGCACTGCAAATCAAGAATCTAATGGATAAATGGGATTGGGTGTGCCATATCTGGCAGGATGAAGAAGAAAATGAGGATCAGGTTTGCGATTCCCTGGAAGCACGCTGGAGCCTTCACTGCGCTTACAAAGGGAACAAACTGGATGATAATACAATCTCTGAACTTATCGCTCTGGACAAAGCTGCCATGCTTAGCCCCAATTACATGCTTTTCAGCCACTTCGAGCGTGATTTCATTCATGCCTTTTTGTTGGAACAAGGCGTATTTGATAAACTGCCGGAATAGCCTATTTCTTCTTTATGTCCTCATCATCCTCCCTGTGGATGGTGATCGTAAACTGAATATGATGTCTGTTATCAGATTTGGAATCCGTTCTCTTCAGAACTTCTTGCAATACATCCGGAAACCCTTCCAAATCCTTGTCGGAGGGCTTATGAGAAGCAAGTTTTACCAATAAGTATATAACCAAAACTGCCAGTATAAGCACTAACATCCCTTATCCTCCTGTGGCTTTCATATCCACTTCTAAAAATTCATTATCCACAAGCTTCATAAGCTCTATGGTCTTTGCCAGGGCAGTAACCACCTTGCAATAGTGGATGGGATCGGCAAGAACTTTACCTTTGCGGTCTTTCAGGTATTTATGCAGCACCTGATATCCGCCAATATGGAAGTTCCACACCTCCGGCGCGATGCCCTCAAAGTACTTATCCTTGTTTATCCTGATGGTTTTGGCTATGGGATCATACTTTATGTCTTCCACCAGGTCACTACCTCCCAAGCCCTGATACCTGGCAAGGGGGGGGCTAAGCTGCGGACTGGTTAAAAGGTGCAAATCTGTCATCTCCTTGCCCAGCACTGCCAAAGCCCGGAATGGCTCATAAGCATCCGGGAAGGGAATACGCGGAAAGTCCATCCGGAGATACTGCGCATATTTCTGCCGGTAAGTGGGGCTGTGCAAAACCGCATAGACATAATAGAAAAGCTGCTCCGGCTGGAAGCCCTGCCACTTTTCCCTTAGCTGTTGCAATAGCCTGGGCTCTATGTTATACTGACGCTCATCCGAGCTGAAGATGTCTTCCTTATGTTCGTCAGGGTAGAGGTAGAGAGGAAATATGTAGTTGCTTTCCTTGATTGACACTGAGTGATTTGTAGATACGCAATTAGTTATAAAAATGTGTTCCCATATACTATTGTTTTCTACACGCTTAGCCAATACCAAAGCTTCATTATTGCGTTGAATATGTCTCATGACATCGTAACGAGGTCTGCTGTGGAACCCTCTACTTCTGCCAGTATAGTATGTGTACCGAATGTCAAAGGGACGATAAAGAACTGGAACGATGTTATTGTCACTTAAGCAGCTATCTATAATATCCTTTTGAGCTTCAGATACTAACCAATCGCTCGTGTCCACTCCGACATGAAACGCCACTCTTGCAGCTTCAGTGTCCAGCGATGCGAAGAGGTTGATAGTTTTACGAACCTTATCTGGAGTTTCCTGTATTGTAAGTATGTCTCTTGATGATGCAATCCCCACGCTATTCACCGGGAAGATATCCGGCAGGCTTGTCCATTTCAGATAGTGCTCATTGCCGGTGGCTTCGGGACGGAAGAGATAGAAGGGGGAGGAGGGAAGAAGCTTTTGATAGTTGTCGGCTGAGAACTGGGTGCTTTCCAGCCAGTCATACTTCTGCTGTCGCAGGCCGAAAAGCTCGTGGTGGAATGTAGAAGCTTCATCTTGAAGCTTTTTTGATTGGCTGCAGGATGCAGCCCCTACCGTGGAAGCTTCATCTTGAAGCTTGTTAAACTGGCTGCAGGATGCAGCCCCTACCGTGGAAGCTTCATCTTGAAGCTTGTTAAACT
>CAZSST010000072.1:0-7754 GCA_964609575.1 uncultured Candidatus Cloacimonas sp. | reverse complement strand
TGGCTGCAGGATGCAGCCCCTACCGTGGAAGCTTCATCTTGAAGCTTGTTAAACTGGCTGCAGGATGCAGCCCCTACAGTGGAAGCTTCATCTTGAAGCTTGTTAGATAAGCTGCAGGATGCAGCTTCTACCTTCACCATCAGCACAATGGCTGTGCCTTGCCGGATGTCAAACACATTATCGTCTTTTCCACCATCCGGGCACTTCTCTTTTTTAAGTGAATTACCATGCAGATCAAGCACATAAATCTCATCAAAGGTTTTTATCAGGCTTTGGCGCATGCCCCGGAAGGTGGGATTATCCAGATAGCCATGATTGGTGATCAAGCCCACGATGCCTTTTCCCGCCTTGTGTATCTTCCACTGGGCAAAGCGCAGGAACTTTACATAGTCATCCTGCAGCCATTTGGGGTTCTTTTCCCCCAGCGGTATCCCATCTATCGTGTAATAATCTTGCGCACCATCCAGAGCGGTTTTCATCAGTTTTTCTGTCCACTCGTTGGTGTTTTCGCTGGCTCCGCTATAGGGTGGATTGCCCATGATCACCAGAATCGGCTCTTCTTTTTTCACCTTGTTTGCCAGCTCACATTCTTCGGTGATCTCATGCGTGTAGATAGTGTCCAACTGCGCTGGCACATCCGGCTCCAGAGTATTGGACAGGAACAGCTTAAAGCGCTCATCCTCGCTCATGTTATATTCCATTTCCGCCAGCAGATAGCCGATCTTCAGGTGCCCCACCGTGTAGGGAGCCATCATCAGTTCAATGGCATAGAAATGCGGCAGGATATGCTCTTTGATCAGTTTATGAACGTTTCCATCGCCATACTTTGCTTTGTATTCGTCTATGGCGGTGCGGATTGCCACGGCGGGAAAGGTAAGGGTTCCTGCCGCGGGGTCCAGCAGGGTTACATCAAAGGATGCCAAGCCATCGTCTTTGCCGAAATGACTTTTCAGCAGGCTGTGAATGCTGCGCACGATGTAGCGCACCACCGGTTCGGGGGTGTAATAAACTCCCCGGCTTTCGCGCAGCTTGGGATCATATACACTTAGGAAGGTTTCATAAAAGTGGATGATGGGGTCATTGCCCTTGCCTTCCACATAGAACTTATGCAGGATTTTCTTGATATCGGTTACAAAAAGGATTTCAGCAATGTCATCGATCAGCACTTCCAGCGCTTTGGGCGGTTCATCATAGGAGATGAATTTGAAGATGCTTTTCAGCACTCCCAAAGTCTTGGGGATGTATTTGTAGATAAGCTCACGGTTAAATTCACCTTCACTGCGGGTGCGGGCGGCAAAGATGCCATAGGTGAGGGTTTGAGCATAGAGATCGGCAAATTGTTCCAGGCTGAGGTTGTTTATCAGCAGTTTTTTGAAGCTGTCATAGAAATTCAGCAGCACTTTTTTACCCCGCCTTTCTTCCTCTGCCAGTTCATATTTCAAGATCTCGTCCCGCAAAAAACGGGTGCGCCTGGCGAGGGCATCAGCAAGGGATTTGGGGTCTGTGATAGCCGGGAGCGTAAAGCTAAAATATCTGTCCAGCAGGGCACAAAGCTCATTTGCATGCTCCAGGGGAGGGGTTTTGCCCATGTAGATGGCATTCGTTGCCCGTGCCATGATTACCGAGGATACAAATTCCCCGTGCTGATAGAGCCGGAATTCATAGAAATTGGTGAGGATAAGATTGGGGAAGGTGCCCAGGTAGCGCTTCAATTGTTCGCTGGTGGAGATGGGATCAAGCTGATTGATGTGCGGAGCCTTGGCTTCAATGTAGCCGGTAATGTGATTTTTGCCATCCCAAACCCGGAAGTCCGGATTGCCCGCATCTGTGGCTTTGGGGAGAATGGTTACCGCTATCTTTTTTTTGCCAGATGCCTCGGCATAGGCAAGAAGCATCTTCTCCAAACATCCATAGAAACTTTCTTCACGGGCATCACCCCGGCTCAGGGTGGTCTGCAGATCAATGAGATACTGGCCAAAAACCTTTTCGTACAAAACTAACCTCTTATATCGATGATGGCACCGTGTAACTATTTTTGCTGTTCCAAATTGGTCAATTCATTTTATATCATGGTGAAAATGAGGCTCAGATACGTACTAAGTGGGCGGTTAGTAATAGCTAGCGGTGTATATCTTTGTTAATGTAATTATCGCGCGACCCCCGTGCGACGCCCGGGCAATTGCATGGGCGTTGCGTGGGAGTCGCGCTGCAAGCGATTGGAAAATTGTTAGCTTAGCCTTTCTGTTTGCCTTGGTTTGCCACTGCGGCTTGTGCTGCGGCCACTTCTGCTTCATCAGCCAGGTAGTAATGTTTGGTTACTTTCAACGCATCATTGAATTCATAGATAAGAGGTATGCCGGTAGGGATATTCAGGCCCACAATCTCGTCATCGCTGATGCTATCGAGGTATTTCACGATGGCGCGAAGGCTATTGCCATGGGCGGCGATAATCATCCGCCTTCCGGCCACCAGGCGGGGTACAATAATCTGATTCCAGAAGGGCAGGGTGCGCTCGCACGTGTCCTTGAGGGATTCACAGAGCGGCAATTGATCGCTGCGGAGGCCGTTATAACGTGGGTCTTTGCCCGGATAGCGGGGATCGTTCATCTCCAAGGCCGGGGGGGGAGTATCAAAACTGCGACGCCAAATCTTAACCTGTTCCTCGCCATATTTGGCAGCGGTTTCGGCTTTATTAAGTCCCTGCAAAGCTCCATAGTGACGCTCGTTCAGACGCCAGTCGTTATTCACGGGGATATACATCTGGTCAAGTTCGTCCATGCAAATCCACAGAGTGCGGATGGCACGTTTTAAAACCGAAGTCCAGGCTTCATCAAAGACAAAGCCTTCTTCCTTAAGGCGTTTGCCTGCAGTATGAGCTTCTTGAATCCCTTTCTCAGATAAATCCACATCAGTCCAGCCGGTGAAGAGATTCTCTTTATTCCACACGCTTTCGCCATGGCGAATCAATACTATTTTGTACATTGTTATTCTCCTATAATTTTTTTTGTCGAGGGGTCGAGGAGTCGAGAGGTCGAGAGGTTGAGGGGTAAAGTTATCAGTTTTTGAGGATTGTCGCATGTGATTATGCCTTTTTGGATATTTGCAGAGATTTTATTAAACCTGCGATCATGCTGCGTATCTGCTTGAAAAACTCATCGTAAGATTCGTAATGGATTTTGTAGCCTAAGCTTATAGAAATAAGCAATTGGGTGTCAAGTTCTGATAGCGAACCTTGGGCAATGTATTGAAACTGAATGAATTCTTTGGGATTGTTGCGGCTGGAACCCTCGGCAATGTTTGAGGGTATTGAAACTGCACAGCGTAGCATTTGTGAAACCAGGCCATAGGTCTCAGATTGAGGGAAGGTGCCTGTATCCATGTACACTTTTTTCACCAGATTCATACTTAGCTTCCATACTTTCAGCTCTTTAAAGCCGCTCATCGCCATACTCCTTTGAAACGCAACTAAAAAACTTTAGACCACTTCTTCTCGACCCCTCGACCTCTCGACTTCTCGACCATTCTAACATGTGGTCTCTGGCTTGGAAACGTATTCAAGCTTACCCATCTCAAATTCTATCGTTCTAGCCAGGATAAAAAACAGATCAGATAAGCGGTTAACATATCCCAGAAGTTCCGGCGCTACTTGTTCGGCATGTTCCAGCGCCACCACTCTGCGTTCTGCCCTTCTGGCCACGGTGCGGCAGATATCCAGTTTGGCGGAAGGGATGGTGGTACCGGGAATCACAAAGCCGATCAGATTCAGTTTGGCTTCATAGTCGCGGATCAGGGTGGTGATCTCTTCTACTTCTGATGAACAAATGGGATAGGGATAGCTGGTGTCAAGCGTGGCAAGCTGTCCCATCACGCGGTAGAGGTTCTTTTGGATGCCGGAGAGGATTTGCTTTATCTCTTCAGAAGCAATATGATGCCTGCTTTCGCCTATTAATGCATCCAGTTCGTCCAGGGTGCCATAGGCATCTACCCGCAGATCGTCTTTCCAGACCCGCTGACCGCTGTAAAGCGAGGTTTGGCCTTTGTCTCCGCCTTTGGTGGTAATGCTCATGCTTATCTCATGGCGATCACGGAGATCTCGATCAGCCCATCCTTGGGCAACCGTGCCACCTGAACAGCTTCACGGGCCGGATAGGGAGCGCTGAAAGTGCGGGTGTAAATATCGTTCAGCTGGGCAAAATCATTCATATCTTTCAGGAACACAGTTACTTTCACTACGTGGCTGGTGCCCATATTGGCGGCTTGCAGGATGGCCTTGATGTTGCTGAATACCAGATTGGCCTGGGCATCAAAGCCCTCAGGCATGTTGCCGGTATTGGGATCGATGCCAAGTTGACCGCTAATAAAGAGGGTGTTATTCATCATAATTCCCTGAGAATAGGGTCCGATGGCGGCGGGGGCCAAATGAGTCATTACTGATTGCATGGTATCTCCTTATCTATATCTAATGTCATGTTCAAATCTGTACCCAAGCACCACTCCTGCCGTAAAACCTGCGCAGGCAGGAATCCACTCAAATCGTCTTAATCGTGTATCAAGGCTTTTCGAGCCAGTATTACTGCGGGAATAGTATCCTTCAAAGCGATGTAATCGTGATTATCTTTGGCCAGGTTACGCAGCATAATTTTGCCTTCGCGGATGTTTTCCTCGCGCAGGATCAGCATTAGCGAGCACTTTTGGTCTTTGGCGCGCTTTAGTTCTGTTTCGGTGCTGCTGATATCGGGGGAGAGAATGGTCTTTATACCGTTACTATGAAGTTCCTGGGCGATCTGGAGGGTCATCATTTCCAGATTTTCGCTCTGGGCGCAGATGTAAGCGCTAAAGTCGTTAATGTTTCTGTGAAATTGCTTTCCTTCTTCCATAATGGCGAAAATGCTATCCAGATTCAGATAAAATCCCACGGCAGGAATGCTGGTACCGGTGATCTTGGCGGAAAGGTAGTCATAACGTCCTCCACCCCCAATTACTATTTCCTGTCCTTTATGCGGCACCACGAAGTCGAACACAGTCTCGTTATAATAGGCGAAGTTCTTATAGAGATAGGGATTAACTCGATAGCGATGAGCCAGATTAGCCTGAATCTTTTTCAGGCGGTTAAAGTTCGATTTGCATTCACTGCAAAGGTAATCACTTATTTGCGGGCCCTTTTGAACGCTGTGCAGACACTTTTGATCCTGGCAACGGGTTTCGCTGAAGGGATTGGCATACAAGTCTTTGAAACACTGCTGGCAATATTCGTCCTTGTGTTCACTAAGGTACTTACGCAGATCGGCAAAGAATTTTTCCCGGCATTTGAAACACCCGTAGCTGTTTATATCCAGCCGCACTTCCTTCAGGTTCAGTTCCTGGCAAATCTTCATTCCCAAGCTGATTACTTCGCTTTCGGATAAAACGCTATCGCTACCCAACAGCTCCACGCCCAATTGGTAATATTCCATGTGCTGTGGCAGATCGGCTTTGCGGAACATGGGGCCACTGTAATAAAAGCGATGAATCTCTCCGGGATTGGTGATCTTGGCGGTATGGTGCAAAACGCTGATGGTACCCTCGGGACGCAAGCTGAGAAGGCTTAGCTGCTCATTTGGCTGGCAGATGGATAGCACTCTTTCCACTGCATTTTCCGCTTCGGTTCCCTGCATCAAAGCCGTGATTCCCTGGTGTAAAATCCGGTAATCCTGCAGCACAGAAAGGCGTATCTCCTGATAGTTATACAGGGCCAATATCCTCTCGATCGTTTGTTCCAAAAGCTTCCATTTCCACACCTGTTCGGGCATGAATTCGTGAAAGCTCTGTGCATCCTGAACCATCAGTACATCCTTATTTGTATTACTATTAGTATAATTGTTACGGTGCTAAAACGCAATTACTTTTATGTGAGGCGCTAAAAAGGGCGGGAAATGAATCCCGCCCTTATGATACTATATTCTTTAGTCTTGCAGCATTTTCTTGTAGGCCAGATATCTTTCTTTGAAGAAAATACCTACGTTTTCATTCAGTTCCTTGGCTCTTTCAGGGAAGATCACCTTCAGGCGGGCATAGCGATTCTCGGCATCCAGGAATTCCTGCACGCTGAGGGTTGGCTCTTTGCTGTCCAGAGTAAGGGGATTCTTGCCTTGCAATTTATTAAGCGGATTGTAGCGATACATTAGCCAGTATCCTGCATCCACGGCCATCTTCTCATGCTTTTGGCTCATGCTCATATCAATGCCGTGATTGATGCAAGGAGCATAGGCGATGATGATGCTGGGACCGGGATAGGCTTCCGCTTCCTGAATGGCTTGCAGCGCCTGATTCTTATTGGCACCCATGGCGATGGAGGCTACATACACATAGCCATAGCTCATCATCATCATCCCCAGGTCTTTCTTATTGGTGTTCTTTCCAGCTTCGGCAAAGCGGGCAATGGAACCCAGAGGGGTGGATTTGCTGGCCTGACCACCGGTATTGGAATACACTTCCGTATCCAGCACGAACACATTGATATTCTGGTTGCTGGCCATCACATGATCCAAGCCGCCATAACCGATGTCATAAGCCCAACCGTCTCCACCAAGTGCCCAAATGGATTTTTCCACCAGGTAATCCTGTAGTTCGATTACTCTGCGCAGCAGTTTGGCACAGCCTTCACAGGCAGTTTCCATAGCCTTGGGTAACAGGGCTTTCAGCTTGGTGGCGTTTTGCTTGGTAGCTTCGTCCACTTTATCATAGTTTTCCAGGGCATAGCCGATGGCTTCCTTGGTAGCGGCATCGATATTCTTTTCCATAAGGTGCTGCATGGCAAGCTTCAAGAGCTTACGATGCGAATTCACCGCCAGTCTCATCCCAAAACCGTATTCGGCATTATCCTCGAACAGGCTGTTTGCCCAGGCAGGGCCTTTGCCGTCTTTGTTTTTGGCATAGGGAATGGTGGGGAAGGTGCCGCCCCAGATACTGGAGCAACCCGTGGCATTGGCAATTATCATGCGGTCGCCAAATAGCTGGGTTAGCAGCTTAATGTAAGGCGTTTCGCCACAACCGGCACAGGCACCCGAGAACTCAAGCAGCGGTTGCTTGAACTGGCTGCCCTTAACGGTACCTTCCTTGAAATTGGCCATCACGTCTGTGGGCAGGCTTTCGAAATATTCATAATTGGCCTGTTCGCCCTTTTCGCGTTCGTCTTCGATGGGGCTCATCACCAGGGCGGCTTTGGGGCATTCGTTCACGCATACTCTACAGCTCTGGCAATCATCGATATATACCTGCACCTTATATTGATATCCTTCGGCACCCGTGGCTTTCAGGGTATTGAAGCTGGCGGGCTTGGCATTTAGGTCTTCGTCTTTGATCAGCTTGGCACGGATCGCGGCATGCGGACACACGAAGGAGCATTGATTGCACTGAATGCAATTTTCTGCGATCCAATGTGGCACGGCAGGAGCAACACGGCGTTTTTCCAGCTTGGCAGTTCCGGTTTCCACATAGCCATCCAGAGGCATCTGGCTAACCTTAATCTGATCGCCCTGTTCGCGCATGATGGGTTCGATTACGTCTTTTACAAAGCCTGTGGAACCATCCGGCACCAGCTTCAGCATGGGACGATTACAAGCCGGCAGGGCTTCCGGAATGGGAATCTGCACCAGCGCTTCGTTCACGCGGTCCACGGCCTTCAGGTTCATATCCACCACGTCTTGTCCCTTGCGGGTGTAGGTCTTTTTAATGGATTCCTTAATCAATTGGATGGCTTCATTACGTTCCAGGAT
>CAZSST010000071.1:0-12754 GCA_964609575.1 uncultured Candidatus Cloacimonas sp. | reverse complement strand
GTGCTATCGACACTTTTAGCATAGTCCCGTTTTCTCCTTGGTTGTTAGAATTTTAACTGGAATTATAAGCTTTTTAAGGCGCCTTACCTGTCAAGAAAATTCTGGAGAAGCTATCAATGCCTATATGAAATGAAAAAAAAGCATGGGCGACCCACCGATCGCCCCTACTATTCACAGCCTGCTCTCACAGTGAAACTCTCACCTATTTACATCACATATTTAACTCCGGCTCCCACAGAGCGTTTGCATTCTTTCAGCCAGTTCACGTGGCCATCGTTGTTTTTATCTGTATAGCGTTCCTGATATTTGGCGATGAAATACCATCTTTTCTTGGAAACACGGAAGGTGGCTTCGGCTTTCAGTTCGGCATTATGTTCATTAAGTCTGGCGATGGACATGCGTTCGGCATTGGTTTTGCTATAGGCCAGCATGCAGCTTTCCAGCCTTTTATATTGGGTATCCACCCATAGTTTCAGCCAAATGGATTTGCCATTTTTGAGGTCTTT
This sequence comes from uncultured Candidatus Cloacimonas sp., assembly GCA_964609575.1. Classification (GTDB taxonomy): domain Bacteria; phylum Cloacimonadota; class Cloacimonadia; order Cloacimonadales; family Cloacimonadaceae; genus Cloacimonas. The sequence continues at coordinate 12,248 of CAZSST010000071.1, read as the reverse complement.
GCCGAATACGTTTTGCCAGGCAAAATAGGCTTTCATGCGGTTAAAGAGATAGGCATTGATGCTGCCGTTCCAGCCATAGGTACCTTTTCTGGCTTGCAGAGCATCTTCCTTGGAAATGAAAACAGCTACAGTATCAATTGGCTGGAAAGCCCGTTCCTCTTCGTATTGTTTATCGAAGAAGGCCGGTTCGAACTTCTTGCCATAGATGCGGTATTCCAGATTCACCTTCAGGTTTTTTATCTCGGCAAAAACCCCGGGCAAAATCACTCCGGTACCATTTTGCGCAATGTGAGCCAATTCAAAATACTGTCCCAGGGTCAGTTTATCGGTTTTTAGCACCGTCAGGCTGTAGGCAAAGCCCCAAACCGAGATGGGATCGCTGTCATAGCTTTCGATGTCGATGGAATCGGCCTCACTGGCCACATACTTCAAGTTGCCATATTGATTACGATCCACCACCATACTGATCCCCACTTCCAGGTCTCGCAGAATTTTGCGGGTGGATTCGGGAAGCGGCTGGCACCTTGCTGCCAGGGACATAACTTGATTTTTGCGGACATTGGACGAAAATAGCTCAAAGCTTGGTTTCAGCGGCCAGTTTGGCTGCGCACCGATCATCAGCCCAGGATTGCGAAGCTCCGGATAGAGGCGCATATTGGAGTAATCACGCATTACCAAGCCGTTGCCCATGGTTACTCCGGGAAATCCACCCAGATGCACAAAGAGCGGCTCTCCCTTTTTGGCGTAGCGCATGTAATAAATCTTGTCCAGAATGTCGTCCAGGTGGTCCCAATCCTTTTTGCGCAGGTGATAATGATCGTCATCAAAAAGGAAATCCAGATCAATTCCCATGGCAATTTTCCAGAATCCAAATTCCTGGATCAGACGCGCCTGATAGAACTTCAGGGAATCAATTTTTTCCACGCCCACCATCCCTGAAGCGCTGTAACGGGTTTTGGCCTTAACGGCAAATGGTACTTCCTGGGCGTGAGCAAAAATAGGGATAAATAGCAAGATAAATAAAACTATCTTTTTCATACTTTCCTCGCGATTACTCATTCTCTATTCGAGTAGCTTCAAAAATGAACATGAGCTTCATTTAAATGATGTTCGCAAGCTCACTTGCGCATGGCTCTGCAAATAGGATTCCATAGCCGCCATAAGGTCTTCAAAACCTTCGTAATCATCATTATCGAATTGGTTTTTAATCTCGTTTAAAGATATGGACACCACAAAATCAGTATAAGGGGTGGACCAGGAAACTCCCACTCCCTCTATTTTGCTTAATCTGCTGCTATATGTGGGCTCCACCTCAATCCATTCCTCCACCACCGGCAAAATCACCGTGGCAGACCAAGCTAAAAACTGAATGGCAGCTTCTTTGGAATCTTTACTGGAATTGGTAAGCAAATAGTCATTGCCAAAGTAGCTGGTAACGCTGCAGTATTCGAACAAAGCTGCCATCGCATCGTCCAGCCTGTTAGCGTGAAGCCCCATGAGAATGCAAATTATCCCAAGTATCAGTATTGCCTTTTTCATAAACTCATACTCCTGACTATACTTTTTCTTACATAATATCATTGGTAAAAGAATGTCAAGTGTTATTTTCTTCGTATGCCTGCCACTGCATCGATCCTGTGGCAAAAAAGACACATCGTAGATGATGGCAGGTATCGGAAAAGGGATTTTTGGTAGAAGGATATCCTTATCTATTTATCCTATTTGAGGCATTGGAGTTCAGACCGCCTAAACTAACTATCTATTATCAAATATCTTATGGACGGTTTGGACTCCAAAGCCGTGCATAGACACTTGCCTGCTTTTTAAGTCCATGAGGCCCATAAGTTCTACATCAGCAAGAAGATATTTTGGACTTATGAAATTCAATAGCATTTTTCAGGATAAAGGAACAGAGTGGGCGAGGATGAGGCCGAAATTGTAGTTGACAAAAATTGGCTTGCTTCAACACCGTCAAATGGGTGAGTGGTCTGGTTTATAGACTTCTCCCGAAAGTAGTGGTAATCATTATCTGGAGATGTTAAATGCAGTTTCAAACTTACGAAAGTACTTGTGATTTCGAACCGATCGAGCTGAGATATGCAATCGAAAACGGAGATGCGCTGGAAGTTCTTTCAGCCATGGAGAATGAGTCTATTAGCCTGATAATCACATCGCCTCCTTATAATATCGGCAAATCATATGAAACAAAGACATCAATTGAAAGCTATTTAAACACTCAAGAGGAGATAATCACTCAGTTAGTAAGGGTTTTGTCGGATAGGGGCAGCATCTGCTGGGAAGTAGGAAACTACGTGGATAAGGGGGAGGTCTTTCCTCTGGACATATACTATTACCAGATTTTCAAAAAACAAGGACTTCAGCTACGCAATAGAATTGTGTGGCGGTTCGGACATGGCTTGCATGCTTCAAATCGGTTTTCAGGACGTTATGAGACAATCCTCTGGTTTACTAAAACAAATGATTATACCTTCAACCTCGATTCTGTGAGGGTTCCTTCAAAGTATCCTGGTAAAAGACATTTCAAGGGTCCGAACAAAGGCTTGCCTTCTGGGAATCCCCTGGGCAAGAATCCAAGTGATATCTGGACAACGATACAGGAGGATTGGGACAGCGAGATTTGGGATATTCCCAATGTGAAATCCAATCATCCCGAAAAGACCATACACCCCTGCCAATTCCCAATTGAATTGGTAGAAAGATGCGTCCTCGCGCTGACCAATGAGAATGATTGGATTCTTGATCCATTTGCTGGAGTTGGATCGACCGTTATAGCTGCACTAAAGAACAACCGTAATGCCATCGGGATTGAGAAGGAAGCAAATTATTGCAGGATATCAGCAGATAGAGTTAAAGCTTTAGAAAACGGATACTTGAAAACAAGGCCAATTGGTCAAATGATCCACGAACCATCCGCAAATGACAAAGTAGCAGCCGTCCCAGATGAATGGAAGAACCTCAGCGTTTTCGGAGAGCAGATATGAAAATAGCCAAGACCTTCTCGCATATGAATGGTGAAGAATACCTCATTGTTCACCACTCTGCTCTATATGAAGAAATAAAAAAAGTAATAGCCAACGTAGATGCTCAAGCTTGTAAAACTAAGGTTAGTAAAGAGAAGAAAATGCCGGGGCAGGTTCTATATAGTCCAACCGACCTAAATGCCTCATTCAAACAGCTATTTGAGTCCTTAGATTGGAAAGAAGCGCGCTATAGCTATTACATCACTCTGAATCGTGATTTGATGCTGGCCAGCCTTGATTTACCGGCAACGGATCAAAAAAAGATGCTCGAAGCTAATGGTGAACAGAATCCCATCTATAGCTATAACCAAACGGATTTCGTTAAAGAAAAAGTGGCAGTCGAAGTGCAATTTGGTAAGTATGCCTTCGTAGCCTTTGATTTGTTTGTTAAACACATGCTTTTCTATTCTGGAGGTGTTATCAATCTTGGAATCGAAGTCCTGCCGATGAAATCAATGCAATCCCAGATGTCCAGCGGGGTAGCGTATTACGAGGGTGAAGTCTATAATGTGATGCGTCAAGGCAGAAGCAGCCCTCCAGTTCCTTTGTTGATTATTGGCATTGAGCCATAAACACAGATAGTAAGTTACTACTTTTAACTAATGCGAAGTGGCTTAAAGAAGTACTTTCTATTATACTACTCATGGTTTTTATTAATGTATCCTCTGCAAGCTCCCTGACAGTGGATAACAACATTACTAAATGGCCAGAAACAGGATAACTCCGAGATACTTGGAATAGGATGTTACACAAGCTTTTACCATGCGATGCCCATGCGATCCCCGGGCAATTGCATGGGCGTCGCATGGACATCGCATGGTCTATGAGATGGGTGCATATTTCCCTTGACCAAATTTCGGATACTGCTATAAATGCATCTTGGTAAATAACCTCATCTTAGGACAGCACTGCAAAGAATGGAGATATTTATGAAAAAGACCGTAGTTATCGCCTTGTTTTTGTGTACAATGTTTATGCTGCTTATCTCGTGTGGGGATGACAGCACTTCACCGGATCAGGTGGCAAATCCCGTATTTTCCCCAGCTTCCGGAACTTATGAAGACGGGCAGGAAGTATCTATCACCTGCGCAACTGCCAATGCAGAGATCCGCTATACCACTGATGGTAGCGATCCCACCGCCCAATCCACCCTGTATACCGTTCCTTTGATCATTCCAGATATCTTTTTGGGAAGAGCAACTACGGGAACTATCAAAGCCCGGGCTTTCAAGGAAGGGATGGATTCCAGCGCTATGGCTCAAGCCACATATACGGTGGAAACCCTGCCTGTTCCCGATGATTTCGTGATAGTAGCAGGGGGAACCTTTAGTAACGGTGTTTCGGAAGTAACGCTCAGCAGCTTTTACATCGATAAATATGAGCTTACCCAGGAGCACTATCAGGCCATTATGGGCGAAAATCCTTCTCAATATAATGATAATCCCCAAAGGCCGGTGGAAAAGGTTTCGTGGTTCGATGCCATCGAGTATTGCAACCGCCGGAGCATTCAAGAGGATTTAAGTCCCTGTTACAGTTATCTGAGCAATGGCACTGATCCCGCGAACTGGCCTTCCGGTTGGAATGGTAATGCTGCCAATCACGCTAATATCCAATGCAATTGGCTGGTCACAGGATATCGATTGCCTACCGAAATGGAGTGGATGTTTGCAGCAAAAGGCGGAACCTTATCTCAGGGATACACTTATAGCGGCTCCAATGACTTGTCCGCAGTTGCCTGGCACTATGGCGATGCATCTGCTCTGGGGCCAAAACCTGTGGGGACCAAAGCTGCCAATGAATTGGGAATATATGACATGAGCGGAAACGTTTATGAAATGGTGTGGGATATCTGGGGCGATTATTCCTCTGATCCTCAAACCAATCCTCATGGAGCAAGCAGCGGTATGCATCGTATCATCCGGGGCGGAAGCTGGTTCAGCAATACCAATTACTGCGAAATCACCTGGCGGGATATCAATGGTGCGGACGCAACAAACAACCTAATGGGCTTCAGGGTGGTGAGAAAAAGTAACTAATACGCGAGAATCTGGGTTTGATGCAGGGCTAAAAACCCTTTATCCCAGCGCGGCTCTCACAATGAAACTCTCACAGCTTGCTCTCACATGGCGCAGGCATCTCACCTCCGTAGGTCTCATTTCTCAAGCTTTCTATTGACAAAATCCGCCTTGCGGAATCCTGTAGATTTTCAATATGAAAATGCTAACGTATAAGAAGATGAATAGATTGGAGACTATATGAAGATCCTGATCACCGGAGGAGCCGGTTTTATCGGTTCGCACCTGGCGGAAAGACTGCTGGAGGAGGGACACGAAGTACGTGTGATTGATAATCTTTCCACCGGCCGGCTGGAAAATATCGAGCATATCAAGGATAAGCCGAAGTTTCATTTAACCATTGGCAGCATCCTGAATCGCGAGCTGATGGATTCACTGATAAAAGATTGCAACCAAGTGTATCATCTTGCTGCCGCCGTGGGAGTTAAATATATCATCGAGAATCCCCTGCTCTCTCTGAAAACGAATATTGTGGGTACGGACAATGTGCTGGAGCTTTGCAATAAATACAAGGCCAAGGCACTGATCACCTCCACCTCGGAAATCTATGGTAAAAGTGAGAAGATACCCTTTGCAGAGCAGGATGACAGGCTTTTGGGTTCTACGCATATCAGCCGCTGGGGCTATAGCTGCAGCAAGGCGATCGATGAATTCATGGCTCTGGCTTTTTACCGCGAAAAGAAGCTTCCCGTGGTGATCGTACGCTGTTTTAATACCGTTGGCCCTCGTCAAACCGGTCAATATGGCATGGTGCTGCCCAAGTTTATCAAGGCGGCGCTGCTCGATCAGCCTTTAATAGTGTATGGCAGCGGTGAACAAACGCGTTGCTTTGCGGATGTTTCAGACGTGGTGGAAGCCTTTATTAAGCTGATGAATACTCCCGAATGTTCCGGAGAAGTTTTTAATGTGGGTACTACCGAGTCGATCAGCATCAAAGACCTGGCCAGCAAGGTGAAAACCATGTGTAAAAGCAAGTCCCGCATCGAATACATGAGCTATGAAGATGCTTTTGAAGAGGGATTTGAGGATATGATGAACCGCATGCCCGACCTCACCAAGATCAAAGAATTTATTGGCTATGAGCCCCAATATAACCTGGACGACATCATTACCCGGATGATTCAACATTATGAGAATTAAGCTCTTAATTGTCCTCACTTTCTGCACGGTAATGCTTTGGGCAGTGGGAGTTCCCCAGCTTAGCGAAGTGCCAATGATCTCTGTGGGGGTTAGCGGTTACGTAGAAGCTCCCGGAACTTATCATTACACGCCGGTAAGCCGTTTGTCAGACGTAATCAATCAGCAGCATTCATTTGTAAGCGAAAGCCGCATGGAAAGTCCTGAGATGCCGCTGCAAGAGGTTGAATTGCCCACACGCTTCAGCCCTCCTGACCGTAAAGAGCAGGAAAAGGCTTTGCCGAAAATTGATCCTGCCAAGCAAGCGCTAAGGACCGTCAGCCTCACTCGTGAGGGGAAAACCACAGTGTATGACCTCATGAAATTTTACCGCAGGGGAGATGGCAGCCAGAATCCGCTTCTTAAAGATGGCGATCTGGTGCATGTTACAGCTATTTCCGAAGTGGTGGCAATAAGCGGAGCGGTGAACATTCCCGGGGAAATGGAGTATGTTTCGGGCGATCGGCTTTCCGATCTGGTAGCTTTGGCTTCAGGCTATAGCTATGATGCAGATACCGCCAAGATTCAGCTTTACCGCTATAGGGCCAATAGAATCGATTTTGAGATCATCACCCTCGATGTGGCTTCGGGAGATTTTACCCTGATGCCTTTTGACCGCATCATCATTCCCCAAACTCTGGAGATAAGCCACAAGCTGAAAGTAAGCATCTCGGGACAGGTGAAAAGCCCCGGTGAATACCTTATCGGGGATAACAGCACGCTCTATCAGGTTTTGCAACAAGCCGGCGGACTAAGTTCCCGTGCCGATATCAATAACCTCATTTGTTATAACGAATACCTCAGCGAAGGGGATAGCGCATTACTGGAAACCCTTTCCCGGCGTGCCATGAGCGATATGACCCCCCTGGAATATTCCTATTTGCGCACCAATCTGCAGCAGCTAAAAGGAAAATATAGCATCGATCCGGCCAAAATGTGGGCCAGCCAAGGCAAGGAAGCTGATCTGAAGCTGCATGACGGCGACAGAATCTACGTTCCGGAAAAGATGGACATGGTGTGGGTGAGTGGTCAGGTGCGTATGCCGGGATTAATTCCTTGGGTGGAAGGCGCTTCCTGGGATTATTACATTCAACAAGCCGGAGGTTACGTAAATAACCGCAAGGTGGGAAAGGGCAGGCTGATAAAGGGTTATAGCGGCAATTGGGTTAAGCCTAAAAAAGACATAAAGATTATGCCCGGAGATACGGTTTTTGTTCCTGAACAAACAGATCGCTCGCTCTGGATAGATGTGAAAGATATTGTAACCCTGGTATCCTCGGCGATCACGATTATCGTTGGAGTGAATGCCATAACCAAGTAAGATGAGGAGAAACTGAAGATGAAAGTACCGATGCTGGATTTGCATGCCCAGTATGAACCGTTGATGCCACAGATCAGAGAAGCTTTGGAACGTGTTTTTGCAGAACATCACTATATTATGGGCCCTCAAGTGAAAGAACTGGAGGAGAAGGTAGCTAAATATTTGGGAATAAAGCATGCCGTGGGTTGTGCTTCCGGAACCGATGCTTTGGTTTTGGCGATAAAGGCTTTGGGCATTGATGAAGGCGATGAAGTGATCACTACTCCCTTTACTTTTTTTGCCACGGCGTCGTCGATCTGGCGCAATCATGCTATCCCAGTTTTTGCGGACATCGATCCGCTTACCTTCAATCTCGATCCTGCCAAGATCGAAGCAAAGATTACGCCGAAAACCAAGGCCATCATGCCGGTACATCTTTTTGGACAATGTGCTGACATGGAAGCGATTATGGCGATTGCCCAAAAGCATGATTTGAAAGTGATAGAAGACAATGCCCAGGGTATCGGCAGCACCTGGAATGGCAAGATGAGCTGCTCATTTGGCGATATTGGCACCCTGTCCTTTTTCCCCAGTAAAAATCTTGGCGCTATGGGTGACGCCGGAATGTGCCTTACCAATGATGACGACCTGGCTGCCAAGCTGCGTCAATTGAGGGTTCACGGCGAAAATCCCAAGTATTATCATAAATGGGTGGGGTTGAATAGCCGTTTGGATACTCTGCAGGCCGCCGTTTTGAGCGTTAAGCTGGATGCTTTGGCAGCCTGGAGTAAAGCACGCAGGGCCAATGCAGAGTTTTATAATACCCGGCTGAGTAATATCTCTGGAATCAGGATTCCGCATATCGATCCCAAGGCAGTAAGTATTTACAATCAATATACTTTGTTCTGCGAAAAGCGGGATGAACTGATGGCCCATCTGCAAAGCAAAGAGATTGGCTGCGCCATTTATTATCCGCTGCCCCTGCACTTGCAGGAGTGTTTCGGCTCTTTGGGCTACAAGCAAGGCGATCTGCCCGTGGCTGAAGAAGCTGCCAAAAAAGTGCTGTCCATTCCTATCTATCCAGAACTTAGCGATGCCCAAAAGCAATATGTGTGCGATAGCATCAAGGAATTTTATCACTGAGCAGGAGTTAATGTGCATTACATAGTTTGCATAAAACAAGTTCCCAATACCACGGAGATCAAGATTGATCCCAAAACCAATACCCTCATTCGCGAAGGAGTGGAGAGCATTCTGAATCCTTTCGATACCTATGCCATCGAGGAAGCAGTGCGGCTGAAAGAGCTTCATGGCGGTAAGATCACTGCCATCAGTATGGGCCCACCCCAATGTGAAGCTACCTTGCGGGAAGCCGTAGCTTTGGGAGTGGATGAGATTATTCTCCTCTCCGACCGTAGGTTTGCCGGAGCCGATACTTGGGCTACCAGCCTTACCTTGGCAGCGGCAATCCGCAAGATTGGTGAATATACGCTTATTCTTACGGGACAACAAGCCATTGATGGCGACACGGCTCAGGTGGGACCAGGGATTGCTGCACATTTGAATATCCCTCAAACCTGCTTTGTGCGCAAGATCGAAGCCCTCGAAGGCTGCAAGCTTACTGCGCAGCGTCTGCTGGAAGATGGTTACGACCGTGTGCAGATGCAGCTTCCAGGGCTTGTTTCGGTGGTAAAGGAGATCAATACTCCCCGCTTGCCTTCTCTGCGTGGCAAACGCAATGCCAAGGCGGTGGAACTAATCACCTGGAATTGTGCCGATCTGGGGCTGGATGAGAAGGATACAGGCCTTAATGGTTCCCCCACGCAAGTGATGAACATCTTTTCACCTCATCACGATAAAGTAGTGGAGAAATTTGCAGGCGAAGCTGATGAAGCAGTGGAGCTTATCGTTAAGCGCCTGGATGAGATTACCCGTCCATGATTAGCTATCCCAATATTGGCCCCGATATTGTTCGCTTCAGCCTTTTGGGCCTGAATCTGCAAGTACGTTGGTATGGCCTGCTTTATGTAATCAGCTTCATCGTGGCCTTTTTTCTGTACAGGCACACCCTGAAGCTGCGTAATGTAAAGCTGTCCAAAGAGCTATATGAATCAGCCATCTTCCATGTGATGCTGGGTGTAATTCTGGGGGGACGGCTTGGCTATGTAATCTTTTACAATCTGATCTATTACCTGCAGCACCCCTTGCAGATTTTAACCGTATGGGAAGGAGGCATGAGCTTCCATGGCGGTGCTTTGGGAGTAATTATTGCCGGCCTCATCTTTTGCAAAAGGCACCATCTGGAGTTTTACCGTCTGGCCGATGCCGCAATTCCCTTGGTTGCCATAGGCCTGGGACTGGGACGCCTGGGTAATTTTATCAATGCCGAGCTTTGGGGAAAGCCCACCAATCTTCCCTGGGCTATGATCTTTCCAGGTTCGGACGGTGTGCCTCGTCATCCCACGCAACTTTACGAACTTTTCCTGGAAGGGATCGTGCTGGCTATAATCAGTTATTGGCTACTTCGCAAGCTAAAACGTCCCGGCCTGGTTTTTTATGGCTTTATCGGCTTGTATGGCATATTCCGGTTCTTCATCGAATTCGTGCGCGAACCGGATGACATCAGCTTTTACACCAAGTTTGGCTATTTTTTCGGATTCATGAGCATTGGCCAATTCCTTAGCCTTATCATGATCATTGTGGCCGCCTGGTTTATCTGGAAGCTGAATCGGCCCGCACAAGCCTGAATGGAGGATTAAGTGAAGAAATCCCTTTTGTGGATATTAGTAATTGGAACTTTACTGCTTGCCTCCTGTGCGGGACCTCGTGGCGTTTCACAGGAAGCGATGCTACGCTCCGAACTGGCCAAGTGGGAAAGCTTTGATAGCCAGGGAGTGGTGGAAATTTCCTACATGGGATTGGCCATGCGCAAGATGTTTGCCCTTGGCAAAAACCACAATGAAATGCGTTTGGATATCTTTGATGGTGGTGTGCTCGGTGCGGGTGCAGCTCCCATGCTTAGCTTTTATTCAGGCGATTATGTGGCCTTCAAATCCCCCTTCTTACCGATGCTGGAAGCCTTTGATCTATCCGGCATGATTCCTGCGGATGGCCTAAAGCTCTTTAGCTCTGCCGATGAACTTATGGCGCGCTATGGCAAGGAAATCATCCAGGATAAAGCTGTGAAAGTGGAAGGCGTAGAAATAAAATTCAATAAAAAGTATCAGCTTACCGAAGTGCTTGATCCAAATACCAATGTGCGTTTGGAAGCCAAATATGCCACTAACGGCCAGCTACAGGATGTGGCTTTTCTGGGCCCGGATAATCTGTCCATAAAGCTGGCTTTTGACGACGTTCGCTATTCACAGCCGGAAATTGTGCCCTTGCCTAAGAACTCTGGCACGGGACTGATGGATGGCCTTATAAATATGCAGAATATGGATTTAAAGCAGCTGCTAAAAATGTTTTTAGGGAATAAATAAGCTATGATCCCACGCTATTCAACTGCTGAGATGGATCGCATCTGGTCCTTGCAAAACCGCTATGAATGCTGGCTGGAAGTGGAACTCGCCGCAGCCAGAGCCATGCATGAAAAAGGCATTATCCCTGCTGCGGATTGGGAAACCATCAATGAGAAAGCGGATTTCGACGCTAACCGCATCGAGGAACTGGAAGCCATCACCCGCCATGACGTGATTGCTTTTTTAACCAACGTTGCCGAATATGTGGGCCCCGCATCCCGATGGATTCATTACGGGCTAACCTCTTCGGATGTTCTGGATACCGCCACTGCTTTGCAATTAAAACTGGCTGGAGAGCTTATCCACAGCGAACTGAGCCGTCTGGCCGAAATTCTGAAGCTGAAAGCAAGGCAATATCGCAGCACCATCTGCATGGGGCGTTCGCATGGCATCCACGCCGAGCCCACATCCTTCGGGCTAAAATTTGCCCTGTGGTATGAAGAAACCAAGCGCAATCTCAGCCGTTTGGACGAGGCTATTAAGGAGATCAGCGTAGGCCAGCTTTCTGGCGCCGTGGGGAATTTTGCCCACATCAGTCCTACCATTGAAGAGCTTGCTTGCAAGTACCTTGATCTCAATCCGGCTCCGGTTTCCACGCAGGTTATTCAGCGCGATCGCCATGCCAATTTCCTGGCTGTTTTGGCTTTAATCGGCAGCCTGATGGAAAAAATAGCCCTGGAAATTCGCCATTTGCAGCGTACGGAAGTGCGGGAAGCCGAAGAGAACTTTGCCAAAGGCCAAAAAGGCTCGTCCGCCATGCCCCACAAGCGCAATCCCATTGTTAGCGAACAGCTTTGCGGTTTGGCCCGGGTTCTGCGTGCCAATGCACATGCAGCCATGGAAAACAATGCTCTGTGGCACGAGCGGGATATTTCGCACTCCAGTGTGGAACGCATCATTCTTCCCGATTCCTGCATTTTAACCCATTACATGCTGGGAAAAACCTGCACCCTCATCGATAATCTGCTGGTTTATCCCGAAAACATGAAGAAAAACGTGGAAGCCACGCATGGCCTGGTTTTTTCTCAGGCTTTGCTGCTAAATCTTTCCAATCGGGGCTTCACCCGTGAAGAGGCCTATGCTTTGGTGCAAAGCGAAGCCATGACCAGCATCGAAACGGGCAGCGACTTCCTCA
>CAZSST010000070.1:12768-12859 GCA_964609575.1 uncultured Candidatus Cloacimonas sp. | reverse complement strand
TCGACACGTCCCCGTGTCGAGCATAAATCATCTTGCTTCTGGATTCGACACGTCCCCGTGTCGAGCATAAATCATCTTGCTTCTGGATTCG
>CAZSST010000070.1:0-12668 GCA_964609575.1 uncultured Candidatus Cloacimonas sp. | reverse complement strand
ACACGTCCTCTGTCTCACATCTTGTTCTTTCCACATTTTCCCTTATACTATATGAAAAAAAACCAAGGATTAAACACCATGAAGATACAACTATTGATGATCGTAATGCTGCTGCTTGCGGATGCGCTGCTTGCCGCTACAACCGTAAAAACCGTTCCCAAAGTAGATTTACAGCGCTATCTGGGCAAATGGTACCAGATTGCTTATTTCCCCACCCGGTTCCAGCCAAATAAAGGGGGCATGGTAACCGCCGAATATTCCCTGGACAATAAGGGAAGGATAAAAGTGCTGAATACAAGCTACAAAGACGATGAGGGCAAGGTGATCCGCAATCAGGCCGATGCTGTGGCCTGGAGCGTGGACAAAAGCAATTCAAAGCTGAAGGTGAAATTCGTATGGTTTGCTTCCGGCGATTACTGGATCGTGAAACTGGATGACAAGAACTACAGCTATACAGTGGTTAGCGATCCCAAGCGTAAGTATCTGTGGATTTTAAGCCGCACTCCCGCCATGGACAGAGCGGTGTATAAAGAGATCACCGATTTCCTTTCCCAGAATGGCTGGAAGCTGGATAAACTGGCACTTACAGGGAAGCTGAAGTAACAATTATCGATGCAAGAGTCATTCACATCGCAGGAGTCATTCAGCCCCCTGCAAGCTTCACTTCTAAAACTATTTATAAGGGCTGAAGGACTCATGCGGTCAGGTAACACGCTACGCATTAGTCCTTTGCACCTTTTAGATTGCAGACTGGCTTAGTGCTTACAGTGGTGCAAATGACTCCTGCTGCAATTCCAAACACCCATAATTACAAGACTATATTCTTGTAATACGGCCCCTATTACAAGAATATACTCGTGTAAATCGTGATATTGTGCTTGACATATTTGCTACTTAGGCTAATTTGGTGCTGGGTTGTTGCTTGGTTATGATTGAAGCTCGGCAACAGGGGAGAAAAGATGATAGCTCGTAAGATCAGCACCGTTATTATGGGTAAGCTATATCAAGGCAAAGCGATCGTTATTCTGGGAGCCAGACAAAGCGGGAAAACCACCTTGCTGCATGAACTTGGCAACCGAGAAGCCAATAAGCTGTACCTGAATTGTGACGAAGCAGATGATCGTAAGGCTCTGGAAATCCAATCCACTGCGGCGTTAAAGAACCTGATCGGGAATCACCAACTGCTGCTGATAGACGAGGCACAAAGAGTTAGGGATATCGGCATTACTTTGAAGCTGATCATCGATAATATTCCCACTGTGCAGGTAATAGCAACGGGCTCCTCATCTTTTGAACTATCAAACCGCATCAATGAGCCGCTTACCGGACGCAAATATGAGTATCTCCTGCATCCTTTATCTTATCAGGAGCTTGTGGAAGACCATGGTCAATTCAGCGAGCATAAGCTTCTGGAAGATAGATTATTATATGGGGCTTATCCTGAAGTAGTGATCAAACCGGGTGAACAGCAGACCTTGCTGAATGCACTGGTGGGGAGCTATCTGTACAAGGATATCTTTACCTTTCAGGATTTGCGTAAACCGGAATTGCTGGAAAACCTGCTGCGTGCCCTGGCTTTACAGGTGGGATCGGAAGTGTCCTATACGGAACTGGCACAACTGGTGAAAACCGATCACAGCACCATTCAGCGCTACATTCGCTTACTAGAGCATGCCTTTATCATCTTCCGCCTGGCTAATTTCAGTTCGAATCTGCGAAATGAGATCAAGCGATCCCGCAAGATCTACTTTTGGGATAATGGGGTGCGCAATTGCCTGATAGACGATTTTCGCAAGATAGATAACCGGGATGACATCGGCAAGCTGTGGGAGAACTACATCGTATCGGAAAGAATGAAACTGCTGGCTAATAACCAAATGTATCGCCACAGTTATTTTTGGCGCAATGTGAATAATTCCGAGATCGATTATCTGGAATATTACAATGCCCGGCTTGATGCCTATGAGATAAAATGGAATCCCAAACGAGCGATCAGCGCAGAAGCATTCAAACGCAATTACCCCGATGCCTCTATTGCCAGAATTGGTAGGGAGAACTACTCCGGTTTTCTAAATCCAATCTGATGAGGACGTCAGATTCCCACCAATGAACTGCTGGGCTGGGGGAATGTGCCTTACCGTGCTCCGCACTTTTCCAACAATTCGATTTCCCTAAATTCTTCCTCCTTCCTCTCATCCTTATAGGTTGCAGATTGGTCTCTGCCAGATACTCTCCAAACATAATGTTAGCTGTTTATCAAGAGGCAGAAGGGCTTTCAGAAATAGGGGTAATGGGAAGGATACTGGTTTGGTGTTCTTTGATGTAGTGGGCAATAATCTTTGGCTAAAGTTCATTTCAGGTGGGTACTTACCTTAAACAAACTTGAGCCTTTAAACAAGCTACTAACTGGCATTCCTGCACACCCTCAATCCCACTCCCTGAGGGAGTAAATGAGGGCTGCTGTTGCTGCGGTAAAACACGCTGCATTTGAAGAACGGAGAATCCCAGGCTCCGCTGCGCATGATGCGATAGCTTCCTGTATTCGGGCCATGGGGATTGGTTTGGGTTGCCGAGGAATAGTGCCAATACCAATCCCAGCACCATTCATAGGCGTTGCCGCTCATATCATAGATGCCAAGGCCATTGGGAACTTTTTGACCCACCTCATGGGCATAGTTTCCCGGCATATTCATGCACCAGCCTACTTCCGAGAAGACAAATGAACCGCTATAGGTATAATCCGGATTCGTGGTAGCTCCCCGCGCTGCAAATTCCCATTCCGCTTCGCTGGGTAAACGGTAGCCATTAGCCGTCCAATCGCAAATCACCGCATCCCAGGTGGGATTACTTACCAGGGGCACAGCTCCCCAAGCCGAGGTATCGGTGGTGCCGGAGATGCTGTAAACCGGAGTGTAGCCATCGCGGAGGCTTAGCAGATTGCAGAATTTGATGGCGGCATACCAATTGATGCCATACACGGGGTAATTGTCTCCTTCGCCGTATGCAGTATCAAGAAGAACACCCATGATCGCCCGGTATTGACTTTGCATCACTTCATATTTTCCCATGTAAAAGGAAGGCATGTAAACAGGATGGGTGGGGTATTGATCTTCGTTATAGCCTTCACCATGGGTATCGCCCATAATCATCATCCCCGAAGGCACCAGGATCATCTGCATGGGAGGCATGAGATCGATGTCATACAGCGCAAAAGCCGTAGCGCTCGGCAAACAGCCGTCCTTGAAGGCTTTCACCCCAAGCATGGTGGTTTCAATGAGATAGAGCGGAGCGCTATAGATGGGTGAACTGATGTTTGGTTCCGAGCCATCCAGAGTGTAGTGGAGCGTGGCTCCCTCCGTGGCACAATGCGCTGTAACCGTTTGCATCTCTTGGTAATAGCCTTCCGGGGGA
This sequence comes from uncultured Candidatus Cloacimonas sp., assembly GCA_964609575.1. Classification (GTDB taxonomy): domain Bacteria; phylum Cloacimonadota; class Cloacimonadia; order Cloacimonadales; family Cloacimonadaceae; genus Cloacimonas. Next base: position 9,257 of record CAZSST010000070.1, on the reverse strand, counting down.
TCCAGGGTTGGAGTGCTTACCGTGATCAGATTGATGGCAAAATCAGCCGTGGTAATCGTGCTGGAGAAATAGCCTTCTTTATAGGCGCGGGCTTTCAGGGTGGCAGAGGCAGCCAAAGTGAAGGGTTCGGTGTAAAAATGCGAAGCCTCGGTGGGATCGCTTCCATCCAGGCTGTAATAGATAAGCGCATCTTCCGTGGCACAGGAAATAGCGATAAGCTGAGGAACGCTGTAAGTGCCGGATGCGGGTGAAATCTCAGGAGTAGCCACAGTCTGCGCTTCCGGTTTGGTGGAACTGCTGCAACTGAGGCACAAAAGCAGCGTTACAAGGGCGATACAGCATAATAGCATCGTGTCTTTCACTTCATCCTCCCAGATGATCATTATGACTTTACCTGATGTTTTTCCCCATAGTACAAATGTACATGATTTCGGAAGGATTATGCTGTCAAGCATATTTGCGCTGACATCACTATTGATAACAGCACCAACTGCTATGTGATAGGGAGATTTGACGGCACAGTATTGAGTATCAAGTGAAATTGCAGATAGTATCACTTTCGCTGCAAAAAGCCGTTTATGTGAAACCCCAGTTTTACCCTTCATGCAAATCTGGAGTTGAGTGACTTAGATAGTCAGGCGAATGAACACTTATCTCTCAATGTGAAACTCGAAATAACCTCAAGTGGCTTGATAAACAAAGAACAAATGGCAACTCATCAACCCGCCGACCCTATACTTCCACCATCTCTATTTGACCAAATATAGTTTCAGCGTAGCACGACTGCCGCCCAGATCAAGCAGCGCTTGGTAGATGCCACTGGGGCAGGGGGTACCACGTTCATCACGGCCGTCCCAATTCAGCTCCAAACCGTTCGTGGAGGTGGAGACCAGGGGTAGAGACCTGACTTTTTGCCCTTTAAGGTTGTAAATGGCCAGGGACGCGTTGCCCGACCAACCTTGCAGTTTGCCTCCCTCCACCTTGATAAGAGTGGACGCGGCAAAGGGGTTGGGGCTGGCAGAGAGAACAGGATAAACCATCGATGGATTCAATTCATCCTCCACCGGCGTAGCACTCCAGAGTCTGGCGATGAAGACGTCTTCAAATCCCGCTGAGGTCACGGTGTTAGGGCCGAAGCTGGCGGTTTCCTCAAAACAACCTGTCAGGCAGGCGTTGCCCGCGCTGTCAATTGCGATGCCATCGCCATGATCATAGTTCTCACCGCCTGCCCGGACTGCCCAAAGGAAGTTGCCGGAGGGATCGATCTTGGCAGCGAAAATGTCGAAATCTCCGCTGGAAGTGAGCGAATAGGTTCCCAAAAGGGCGGTTTCTTTAAACAGACCAGTCAGCCAGGCGTTGCCCGTACCATCCATGGCGATGCCATAACCATAATCAGCGCTTGCTCCACCGGCGTTGAGCGCCCAAAGGAAGCTTCCCGTTGGGTTGAGTTTGCAGATGAAGATGTCAAGGCTTCCATTGCTGGTGAGGGTGATGTCACCGAAGCTGGCAGGGGCTCCTCCGATATGGCCCGTCAGCCAAGCGTTGCCCATCTGATCCACCGCGATGTCTTCGCCTGAATCAACACTTGTCCCACCTGCGTGGGCCGCCCAGAGCCAGTTTCCCGCGGAGTCGATTTTCGCAATGAAGACGTCGTCAGTTCCATTGGAGGTAACAGAATGAGCCCCGAAGCTGGCAGTTTCGTAGAAATGGCCGGTCAAGCAGGCGTTGCCCGCGCTATCCACAGCGATGGCATTACCAAAGTCGTAACTGGTTCCCCCTGCATTAACCGCCCAAATGAAGTTGCCGTCTGGGTCGAGTTTGGCTGCGAAGACATCAAAATCGCCGAAGGAGTTCAACGTGTAAGGACCAAAGTCTGCTGTGCCATGGATATGTCCGGTCAGCCAGGCGTTTCCCGAGCCGTCCACCGTGATGCCTTTGCCAATATCACTATTTATCCCACCCGCCCGGACTGCCCAAAGGAAGTTGCCATCGGTTTCGAGTTTGGCGACAAAGATATCATGCGAACCGCTGGAAGTGATCGTATGGTTTCCAAAATAGGCGGTTCTTTGAAACAAACCAGTCACCCAGACGTTTCCCGCGCCGTCCACGGCGATACTTAGCCCCTCGTCACTGATCGTTCCGCCGGCGTTGATCGACCAAAGGAAGTTGCCCGCGGGATCAAGTTTGGCCACAAAGATATCATAAGATCCAAAAGATGGGAGATTGTGGGTGCCGAAAGCGGCGTTTTCCTGAAAGTCTCCTGTCACATATTGATTGCCCTGGCTGTCCATGGCTATATCAGAGCAATAATCAAAGCCTGCTCCCCCTGCACTGACCGCCCATTGCCACTCAGGGTTTTGCGCTACCAAGCCCACAATGGCTACCAGCATTACCATACAAAGCAGGATCGCTTTAATACTTTTCATTTCTACTCCAGAAAGGATGCAAGAATCATCCTCAGCACTGATTGATGCCGGCTATATAACTGTCAAGTAGAAAAACCAGAGAATAGCTATGAGGTTCAATTCGTATCATTCTATGTGGGTTAACTCGCTGGAGTCCATGTTGCAGGTGATCAACATCGGCAGCTTATTCTCCCGATTGGAAAGCACTGTGACACCTGTCACAGTGGTCGGGCTATCATAGTGGTCTGATTCGATCTTCCTCTCTGATTGCTCGGAAAAGGACGCTTTGACAAGCGCTTAACATAGATTAGAGATGAGCGCTACTCTATTGTAGGGCAATAAATTGGGAAGTCATTTCCATTGATTTACAGGGATTTCTGGATAGATTTAAGAGCAATTCTACCTACTTGGTTCTTCTCAAAATAATGTCCAGGACACAACCATCAAACTGGAGTAACTATGCAAAGACATAGAATACAGAAAATGCGGCTCATCTATGTCCCAGAGATCGAAATACCCTGTTTTGAGCAGGTAAGACTTATGAACCAGTCTTATGGACCCAGTTAAGACCTAGATCAATTTACCGATACGGGTAAACACACTACTGGCGCAGCGCGATAAAATGAGCTGGTAGTGTACAAAATCGATGGTCCGATAATATCTTGAAAAAAGTCCAAATATGTATAAAGCGTGATACCGAAACATCCAAATACGTCCAAAGACCATTGTGACACAGTCTAAAGCCAGTCCTATATATCTCACAGTCCTATAAACAGTTACTGGCACTTTGACAGATGATACCCATTTGCAAGTTTGGGTGACACTTTTTACACAGTCAACTTTGGCACCATTACGCTTGGCGGAAACGGAGATTGGGACATCTTTGTTGCCAGTGGGAGAAAGCTCCTTCACCTGGAACGGAAAGGACAGCTTAGGAAATCAGCTTGCCAGTGGAGTGTACTTTTACCGGGTAACAAATGGGATAAATTCGAGGGTGAAAAAGATGGTTTATATGAGGTAAGGTACTACTATGTTTTTTATGTGGCGCTTTGGAAAGCGCCATTACTCCCTGTTTATGTGGCGCTTTGGAAGGCGCCATTACTCCCTATTAATGTGGCGCTTTGGAAAGCGCCAATACTCCCTATCTTCAAACAGCAGGGTTTATGGTGCTAAATACACATTCATCATGCGATGCCCATGCGATCCCCGGGCAAGTGCATGGGCATCGCATGGACAATCATTTGGGATCATGAGTTTTATTACTGCGCTAAGTTCACTATTAACTGAATGATACGGAATGCATAGACTATGTATAATCACAAGGGTATAAATATAACTTGACAATTATACGTACCCCTATATGATGGCGTCATTGAAATATGAGATCTTACGTAAAAGTAAGTGAATGAATAAGAAAGGATAGTTTATAAATGATCGACAGGTAAAAGCAAGATAAAGAAAAAAAGGAGAGACCATGAGCAAGAACGGCGATGGCAACCGTAAGCGCATGACACGAAAGGGAGCAAGTGATTGTTCCCTTTCGAACATTCTATTCAATTTAGGCAAGGGGAATAAGATGGCAGGCGACGATCTGGAGGAGATGTTGCTTGAAATGATCGATGAAAAGGAACAGGAAAGCAATAACAAAGAGGAACAGCCACGCACAAAGGAGACATACTTCTCCGACCTGTACAAAAGTGATTGGTGCCGTCAATTGGGTTTGGATGATGAGGATATCACCATCATTTCCAATCTTTGGTGCAGGTATCTGGATGCCCACTATGAGTGTAAAGTAAAGAGTATTTTGGATGCCACCTATGATAATTCTGCCCAAGGTTACCAGCATATGGACAGAATCTCCAGTTTGTTGAAAAAGGGATTGATCGCTGCTTCTACCGATTCCAGGATTGAGAATCTTTGGGCAGGATTCTTTTTTGCCAGTGTGGATAGGTTTCTTTACAAGCATTCCGTCATGTTATCCATGGACATGATCGAGTTTATCAGTGGGCGCAAAAAGGAAATTCTTCCTATGCAATACAGGCCTTTTGCGGATCAAAACGATCATCTGTATAGCTGGATAGGGATTTGGGACACGGCATGGATGATTTTTTCCAATAGCATAGAGCACTGTGAATTTGGGCATAAATGGGTGATCGAGCAAAATCCGCTCATCAAGCAGATGCTGGAGCTACAGCATGCCAGGGAGGCCGCCACTCCTTTTCCGCTCCGGTATAAGGAATTTTGTGATAAGTACGCCTTGAAGGATAACGAGATTCTGTTCTTTACGCTGTATATGAAAAGCGACCTGGAAGAGGAAACCGAGCCTTTCTTCGGAGGCTGGCATAATAATCCCAAGTCCTATGAGGCGATGCATTCAGGTTTGGTGAATCACTTTCGTAAAAGCAACCTATTCAGGCATAAGCTGATGTACGTTTCCCGGGAAGGTTCTTCTGTGGGAGAAAATGAAAGCTATAACCATTATGATATCAGCCCTTGGGCAAAACAGGCCCTGTACAACGATAATCCTTCATCATCCAAACCAAGGCAAAGAAAGGAAAAGGAAATCTTCGAGGAATTCCTGGAAAAGAACAAGACCATCGAATTGGTGGTTCCGAAGTATAAACTGAAGAACTTGGTATTGCCCGAAAAAGAGCAGCAGACCATTAACCGCATTATTGCCTTTGAAAAAAGTGGCACCCGCAACAAAATGCGCAGTTGGGGAGTGCAAGGTTGGGACATGGGAGCCAAAGGCAAAGGATTTTCGGCCATTTTCCACGGAGTGCCTGGCACAGGCAAAACCATGGCTGCGGAAGCGATCGCCAAAGAAACTGGAAAATGCATCCTGAAAACCGATAGCAGCCTTATCCTTAGCAGTTGGTTCGGCCAATCGGAACGCAATGCCAAAGAGATGTTTAACAGCTTCAATGATTTGTGTACCAAAACCAAAAACCCTCCCATCCTGCTTTTCAACGAGGCTGATCAATTGCTTTCCACCCGGGATGCAGGCATGGGAACCTCTGCGGATAAATGTTGGCATGCCCTGCAAAATCTGTTTCTGGAAAGCCTGGAAAGTAGTGGCGGGATGATAATAGCCACCACCAACCTGCTTCCTACTCTGGATGAAGCATATAGTCGCAGGTTTGATGCCATTCTGGAATTTCCCATCCCCAGCCGTGAAAACCGGGAAAAAATCTGGAAAAACCTGATGCCTGCCAAGGTTCCGGGATACAAAACTCTGGATTTTGGCAAGGTGGCCGAATACAAATTCAGTGGGGGACAAATCAATAAGGTCGTCCGTAATGTCTGTTTGCATCTGGCAAGCGGTTTGGCAGAACAGGAACAAATGACCACTGCTTTGGTGATGGAATTCTGTGCAAAAGAAATGCAGGAATCGTTTGAAGCCAAAGATAAAGCCCGTAAACCGGTAGGTTTTGGGAAAGCAAAGGGGGAATGATGCAACGCACGTCTTATTATGTTCGCGGTTCGGGAATCAGCTATGCAGACCATTTGCAAGCGCAGCAGTATATTGATCACGCCACAAAAGGCATTGGCCAAGAAGTTGCCTTTGTTATTAAACATAGCAACAGAGAATTAGTAGCCAGTAATAAGTCCCTGGAAGACAACCTCATCTCCTTCAAAATGATGGAAATGGACAGAATGGATGCCCAACGGGATGAGGTACGCAAGAATACCGAATTGCAGCAGGAACTGGGAGAACAACTTACCCAGGGATTGGATGAGGGCTTTGAACGCCTAAGCTATTCTCTGGACGATCTCTCGCAGAAATTGCAATGGGGTATGAAGGCATTGGGGAGCAAGTTCGATTGGGCACGCAATAACATGATGATAGGGATGAAAAGCATGCAAAACAGCCTGGAGGAACTGAAAAACCTGGTGAAAAACCCGATGATGACTGCAGCCCTGGAACATTTTGAGGCCGCGCGCAATAACTATCGCAGGAAGCTGTACAAGGAAACCCTGGATGAACTGGATGCTGCCATAAACGGCGTTCCCGGCGTTTCGGCTGGTTATAATACCGAATGGAGATTCCACCAATTAGTGGGAACCATCAGGATGGGCTTTGTGGGCGGCGATTTTAGCTTGCTTAATCTTGATGCAGCAGAGCAATCCTTTCTTCTTGCAGCCCGCTATGCAGAGCATGACTATAAACAGGAAGCTGCCACCGCCTACCTTTCTGCAGGATGGGCGGCTTACTGCAACGACAAGCCTGAAGAGGCAATGGAATGTACCCTGGAGGCCACCAAACTGGATTCTGATTTGGCAGAAGCCTGGTATCAGCTTGCCAAAATCTCATTATCGAATGATGATTTGGGTGGTCTTGATTATCTGCATAATTGTTTTATAAAGGACTCTACTTATGCCTTAAAGGTGTTGTCAGATAATGATTTTCTTAAACATGAGAAGGCAGTGAAAGAGTTTATCAAGAAGGAGTGTAAAAACCTATACAATCTACTGGAAACTAAGTTCTGGAATAAAATCAGAGCTACCCCAGAATTACATGACATCACAGGTGTATCTCCAATACTGAAGGATTGTTTGGGAGATCGGCTGTTAGTAGATTATAACAAAGCTTTTTGGAAAGTAGATCGTTTTTTAAAGCTCTTGGAAAATGAATACATTCAAGATAAACAAGAACTGCACAAAACTATAGAAGAAGCCATGAGAAATAAGGAAATCATAGACAGCCTCCTAACGGATCACGCATACTTGAATAAAAGAATCAAAACTACGTATAAAGAGTTATGCAAAGATATTTCAAATATGGATGCAATCATCAATTCTAAACAATTCTTCTACCATGCTAACATGAAAGAATGGAGATCAGCACTTGAAAAAAAGACTATCGAATGTCGTAACATACTACATAAAAATCTAGAAAATCACTTTAACCCAATTATCGAAGATCTTGAAACTGCAGAAAAAGAGGAGTATCGTAAATTGGAATCTGCACTACATAGCTATAACATGACTCTTCAACATCAACATGTATTATTCCATTATAACCATTCAGCAAAAAGTTACTACGAACAGTGTAAAGAGAATATTACAAGGGATAATAACTCGGAAGAGGATGGAATTATAGCAGTATCAATTTTTCTGTATGTGATTATATTGGCTTTGGCACTCTGGCTTATTCCAGGAACTTGGGGTTTGATAAAAAGGCACTTTCTTCACTTTTTTTGGATTTCGCTACTAATAATGGTTGCAATAGGAGCCATGTTTAGTAACATTACACTCAAATTCCAACTACGCAGAATAGAGCCAATTGATAAAAGCGAAAAAATGTACAATGCCATTGTTAAAAAAAGGGGACATATTGATGCTGAGACAAAGGCTACACTGGATCAGATAAAAAGTATCCTAAGCTTTTACAAACCAGCGTAGTATAGGTAATACAATGAGCAAGTTAAACTGGTTTATAAGGACTTACTTGAACGAGCCTTAAGAATGTGGTCAAAATGATTAAGTATCATAGATTTAAGGGAGAACCCATGGCATTACATGGTGAATGTGTCAGCGTTCAAGGCAGGAGAAACGATGCAGTTCGCAATTGTTGTGAAGTTGATTATGATATTATTGGAGAATCTTCATGAAAGCTTTTGATGCTGTAGATAAGTATATAATTAGTAAAATAGCAATAAAGTAGTAAAAGGAGAAAAGCATGAACGCACATGCACCGATCTTCGGCGAACACCCTTCGCAGGTGTTGAAAAGTGTTTATCGGGGTTACCAGGGCTGTAAACCGGAAGATGCAAAAGTGATCTTCCTGGGGAAAGACCCGAATTACCACAGGGACATTGAGAACTGGCCTGTATTTAACGAAATGGTAGCTTATCTGCAGCAAGGAATAGGCTATTATCTTGATAATCCCAACATCCACCCCTTTCGGCATCATCCATTTCTTAGCCCAAATTACCGTAATCCGAATAATCCCCGCCAAAAGGATGGATACCGCTATCACACCATGTTCCGCAGAGTTTTTGGTCCATTTGGTAAGGGAGGAGTGTTTGAAAATACTCAAGATGCAGCCGACTATCGCAGTTGTTCTTCCAAGATATCATTTGTGGAACTGGTAGGAACACCCACTTTCGGCATGATCCAAGGGACTAATAATGCTGTGGTTGCCGATGCAAAAAGCGAATTCAATCGCCTGCTCTTCGGGGAACAAAACCAAGCCCACCTGAAATTAATAAGATATCTTGTTTTTGAATCTACCGGAAAGACCCTCTTTGTCTCAAAGGACGTCTATTACCTAATGCAATCCGTTTTTCCGGTATTAAAGCAAAGCTTCCCAAAAGATAGCTACACCATTGAAACCCTCTACCAAAACCAGCAGGGAACCTGCATCAAATCTGCTCGTCATTTATCTGCATCAATCAAGAAAGAGTATTTTACCGCTTTGAAGAGGAGTATAATGGAAGCGTTTAATATCTAGAAGTTATTATGGACGTTATCGCTAATACTATCTATAGATATGAAAAAGCATACTTCGGTTTTAACAAGTATTCGTTAAATAAAGTTATTAGGAGATATAACTTATGAGTATAACACAGAATGAATGGGCCAAGCTTGATGATGACAAAAAGTGCTTGATTTGTGCAATAATAAACCTTCTGAACGCTAAGGATGTGAAGCCAATAGTTGAACGCAAAAAGTCATTCATAGTAATCTGGCTTCACTCTTTTATCTGCATCCGAGTGTTTGAAAATGACAAATCCTTTCCCATCAAATCATATCAGGCGGGGAGGGAACTCGATGACATTAGTGTTAGGCGCTGGCCCTACAAGAACGATGTAACTGCTTACTATCAACGAGATGAATACCTTGTAT
>CAZSST010000069.1:0-12886 GCA_964609575.1 uncultured Candidatus Cloacimonas sp. | reverse complement strand
GTAAACCAGACTATCTGCCAGGGCAATTGCCATGGCATCTTCCGATACAATCTCCGTCAATTGCTGGATTTCAAAATACTGATCAAAAGAAAATTCGTTTATGATCCGGCTTTCAAGAGTGTTTTGATCCAGCTTGAACACAGCCAGCCCAGATACCAACTTATGTACCAGATAGAAATTGCTAAATCTCTCTATCGTATAGCGGCGCATGGGATAAAGCCCATCCAAATTGGCAACAGTACCAAGATCTTCCTGCGCGGTGATCTCATTGGTTAGGGAGAGATATTGAAAAGCATTGAATTGAATTGACGAAGTACCGTAGTTCAGTTTGTAAAACTGGAGATTGCCATTGGGAAGTTGGATCACGCGATCGTAAGAATAGGGTATCGCCAGGGAATCTGCCAGTGTGATCTCAAGGTGGGGTTGTTGCGCGAATAACGCGAAAACAGTTAACCAAAGCGCTACTGTTAAAATAACATGCACATACACTCTCATCGGATCCTCCACATGAATAAAGGTATAATTTGAATTCTTGCTATTCTCGCCTATAAAAAATAAGATATCCGACGGTGTTAAAAAAAGCAAATGGGATTCTAATGTAATTTCTTTTTCATCTTAACCCATCCTGATTTGTCAGCATACAGGGGAGTGCTTTTCTTGGCTCTGGATCAATGATCACACTGGAACAAGGAGTTAGCATGACCGAAGCGTTGATGAACCGAATCAAAGCTCAGTTAGTCAGACATGAGGGTCTGCGGTTGAAGCCATATCGCTGCACTGCGGGTAAACTGACCATCGGTATCGGTCGCAATCTCGATGACTGCGGTATCTCCCAGACCGAAGCCTATGTGCTCTTGGAGAACGATATCCAGAACTGCGAGAAACAACTTTTGGATGAGATCCCAGACATTTACAATGCTCTGGATGACGTCCGCAAGTCGGTACTGCTGAACATGTGCATAAGCATCCCACAAAGCCGCTTCGCTCCTTTGCGGGAACCCTGCTACCTCGGTATCAAAGGACTCCTGGAGTTCAAGAACACAATGGCATTTATCAGTGCCGGAGACTGGGAACGGGCTGCCAATGGTATGCTGGCTTCAAAGTGGGCGAAACAGGTTGGTCGTAGGGCGATTGAGCTATCCGAACTGATGAGGAAGGGTAAATGATACCGATCCCGGTTGAGATTGATGCCATGCTCGCTATACTCAACCTCTCCAAAGAGATGATAGTTTGGTTTTCTAAGTGAGTACACTCGAAGAAACGGCGATCAATCAACCAGGTATTGATCTCCTAACTATACATCGATTCCCCCGATTCGAAGTTTTGGTGATTGGATTTGAAGTTTTCAGTGAGAGTTTATATGCAGAATGCTTTAATCTATGCCGCCACCACCAGAACCAAGGGACTTCCCCTTCTAATGGTGGCATGGATCACAGCCATATTATCTTGACAGAAATCCACATCAATCTCCACTGGAAAAATGAGGTGCCAAGATGGATAATACGCTGAGAGTGTTGATCGTGGATGCGGCAAATGGTTTTTACAAGCTGGTGCGCTACCCCTTGGGGGCTTTTTACGGCCCGGTGGATTTGGGCTTGCATCTGGCCGGAAAGTACAATTCGCTGAATATCGGCGTGGGAGTTTTGGCCGGAAGTATTTTCCCGGGTAGCAATCGCATGATTTTCACGGGTTTTTCACCTGCCTGGGGTGGTTTTTTTGTTTCATCGATGGGTGGAGCAGGCCTGGTTTTTGACAATCTGGGCATCTCCCTGCTGTGCATCATAGGCAAGGCGAGTCGTCCCTCGATTCTTAAGCTTAACCGTATGCACGGCGAGCAGATAGACCTGAGCCTATATCCAACCAAAACCACCGAAATCTGGAAAGATAATGGCGTTTACTCCCTGATGGATTACACTTTCCAGAATTATGGCCAGGATTATGGCTCTGATCCGCGAATTCTGGCTACGGGCCCCGCTGCGGAATTCACGGATGTCGGCGCGATTGCTTCCGTGCCCATCAAAAATGGCGCTCTTAGCCACATCGATACCTGGGCAGGACGTGGGGGATTAGGTTCCAAGCTCTTTCAGCAGCATGGCATTTGCGCTGTAATCTATGGCGGTACTTACATCGACGAGGATTTTCGCGACCGCAATGTAGCCGACGCATGGTTCGAAACCCGCTATCAACAAAAGATGATGGCGCGGGATTTGGAAGCAACGAAAAAGTATCGCTTCGATCCCGCCTTTGATACGGGCGGAACCTTCGGAGTGAACTATGCCGGAAACGCAGGAACGCTGCTGGCCTTTAACTACCATAGCATCTATTGGACAGAAGATGAGCGTATCGCGTTTCACGAGAAGCACATAAAGAATCATTATTTGAAGCAATTTAATGAAGAAACCATCATGCCCAAGCACTTTGCCACCTGCGGTGAACCTTGCGTGGCTGTGTGTAAAAAGTATAACGGCATCTATAAAAAGGACTATGAGCCCTATCAAACTCTGGGACCGCTCTCCGGGATCTTTGATCAGCGAGCTGCGGAGAAGCTTAATCGCGCTGCGGACAGCCTGGGTTTTGATGCCATATCCATCGGTGGGGCTGTTTCCTGGCTCTTTGAATGCCTCAACAAGGGCTATCTGAGCGCAGAAGAGCTGGGTCTGACTGACAAACCGCATTGGGATAAAGACAATTTCAACACCGTGGAAGACTCGCTGCACAATGCCGAATTGGGTATTCAGCTTCTAAACAACTGCCTGGGACGGAAACGCAAGCTCGATTTCAGCGAAGGCGTGCGTAAGTATGCACGCAGACTGGCCCGCGTGAAGGGCAAAGAGGTGATGGACTGCTTTGTTTTCAATTCCTTTGCCCGTAGGGGCTGGATGGTACCAAATCAATACTGGACGCCCGGAGTGATGTCGCCCATGCCAGCGATGGGACGTTACTATATGCACTACGCGCCGCAATATCTGGCGCCCCGCTTGCTGGGCAAATTCAATGTGGACAGAATGAAAGCGGAACTGATGCTGGATAATCTGGGGATTTGCCGTTTTCATCGCGCCTGGGCGGAAGAAATGCTGCCGGAGATCGTTAAAGAACTTTTTGACAAGGATCATAACCTGCCCTTGAATGCGCATATAACCTCCCGTAGAATTAATTGCCGCAATGCCTCCGTATTCTGGGAGAGCGAGCGGAGTATCGACTTTGTGTATCAATATCTGCTGCGGCAGAAATGCGTGATGAAAATAGAGGATGAGAGTCTGGATAAATGGATAATCCGCTTCACCGAAGATAAACATCAGGCTGCGCTGGATTATTGGTATGAGATTCGCAAAGGCATCGATGAAAGCTTGGGAGAGGTATAGGCAAGCACAAAACCTCTGGATAATCCACGCTGCCCAGGTAAATGTTGATAATTATCAACGCCTATCTGCAACAATTTGTCAGATTCAGATTGACATAATGATGATGTGGAGATGCGTGAATTCTGATTAATTGCCATACTCCCATGTGTGAGAGAACTTAGGAAAACGGATGCATGGGGCCATAAGGCATTGTGCATCAAAATATTGTAATACTAGATTACAAAATAAGTTGAGGTATCATGAAAGCGAAACTTTTGGTTTTGATTATTTTCGCATGCTGTTACTTTTCCCTATACGCCATTTTGGAAGCAGAGCCAAACGATAGCATGACCAATGATAACGTGCTATGGGCAGAAAATGGGCATCACGAAGGCTGGTTCAACTACCCCAATGATCTTGATTTTTGGAAATTCTATGGCTACCCCGGGGATACAGTAGTAATCTCAACCTTGGGATATACCACCATGGATACGGTAATCAGACTTTATGATGAAAATGGCGTGGAGCTTGCCTTTAATGATGATTACAATGGTTCTACCCAATCATATCTGAGCTATACGGTTAACGACGATCGCACCTATTACATCCGATTGAACGAATACTGGGGTAATCCTGGCCCATACGGTTTTGATATCAGCGGAGAATTCCTTTCTTTTAGCGTAATCCCCAGCCTGCCTTTTGGCTTCAATATCGAGAATGGCGCCAGTGGGATAGACGTTAATACTCCCGTAATAACCTGGACTTATGGAGATAGTTCAGGAGGAGGATCATGGAATTTTGCCATGGGAACTGACCCGAACTATTTGCAAACCGCATATATGGGATATTCGCCCATAGAATCCCGTCAAGGTGCTTTTGACGTTTCTGTGCCACTTGCTGGAGGAATAACCTATTACTATACACCGCTGGTGATGGATGTATATCATCTGGTGGCCCCTTATGAATTGCGCAGCTTTAGCACTTCCCAAACCTACAGACCACTTCCCGCAACGGAGAATTTTAATCTCGAACCCCATAGCTTTGTGGAAATGGATAATTCCGGCATCTGGACCCAAGGGGAAGTTGATCCCGCACAACAGAATTCAGAGCTCATGGTTGGTGCCCCATCCACTACTGCCATCCTGATGGAAAAAAGCATTTACGACCTAACTGCCTATCCCGACGCCTATCTTAAGTTTGATCATATCGCCATTATGCAGGATGAGCTGGATCATGCCTATGTGGAATTCTCCACGGATGGCGGGAGTACATGGACAGTTTTTCCAGTTTCCAGTTACTTTGGCTCCGGTGTATATTCAGTTCCTACGGGGAACAATCCCGAAGGTCCTTGCTTTGATGCCGGTTCCTATTCCGCCTGGACAAATTACACCAGTGGTGATCCCGTTAACGCGATATGGCGTACGGATTACTTTGACCTGAGCCCCTGGCATAGCTGCAATGCTTTTCGGATACGCTTTCGTGGTACGATAAATGAGGATGAGGTTTACTCTGTGTGGGTGATAGACAATCTGGAAGTGAATTTCCATGCACCCACAGTGGCTGCAAATCCCTATCCAGGAAACGGCAGCGCGGAGATAAGCACCAATCTACCGCTTAGTTGGACGGCCCTTCACGCCTCCAGTTATGAAATAGCCTTTGGTACCAATCCCGGTAACCTCACTTCCACCATCGTTACGCAGCCCAGTTGGATTGCCCAGAATTTAACTCCTTACACTACCTATTACTGGAAAGTACGCAGCATCAATTCATTTGCAAGCTCCGGGTGGTCTGATACCTGGACATTCTCCACTCAGCAATATGAAACGCCTTGGCATCAAAATGCGGGCTTAAGCATTGTGCGGGTGATCTTTGGCAGCATCGATCACAGTAGCGGTTGGGAGGGCTACACCTATTATTATAACAGCATTACCAGCCAGGCGCAATGCGGCATCGATTTGCCCATTTCGGTGTATCTGGCCGGAGGTTATGGCCCTGAAGGAGTGCGTGTTTGGATCGATATCAATAGGGATGCCGTGTTTGATAATAGCGTTAATGGAGGTGAATATTGGGATATTCCCTGGGGTAATGGTTGTTTCCAGGGCTTTGTACATTTACCCAGCCACCTGTTTGCCTCGGCTTCACGTATGCGTATCCAAGCCATTCATACCGATGGCAGCGATTATCTTCATCCCTCCGGAATTTTTAATTATGGCGAAACTGAGGATTATCTGCTTTTCACCACCGATGCTCCCATATTGGCCTATAGTCCTGGCAGTGGAGCATTCGCGGATACTATTGTAGGGTGTACTTCTGATCCCCTCAGCTTCAGTTTCTGGAATACGGGAGGTCAAAGCCTGAATATCACTCTCATCGGTTTTGAGGGCAGCGGCAGTGGTTCTTTTATTCTGCCCGATGGACTGGCTTTCCCCATCAATCTCAGCACTAACACTGCCTCCGTGGATATCCGCTTTCTTCCACAAACAACAGGCTTGATAAATGCCAATATGCTTATAAGAGATAATCTTACCCGCACCGATCACTTTATTCCCCTTTCGGGAACGGGTCTTCCTCTGCCAGCCGCACCGGTAAATCTTAGCCTCAGCAGTTTTGGCAATAACCTTATGCTTAGCTGGGATGCGGTTTCGGGAGCGATGGGCTATAGAGTGTATAGCTCTGCATTGCCGGAAGGGCCATATATTCTGGAAGTGGGTGGAGAAACCTCTACTACCCAGTGGCAAAGCGCTAACGTATATGCAAAGAGATTCTATCGCGTGGTTAGCATCGTAGAATAAAACAAGCCACCGTTCTTTGGATAGCATATACGATGAAGCATCTAAAAGGAGTTTACGTCCAAAAGTACGTAAATTATTTTGGCTAAGAATTTGAGCTGATTATACTATTCGTAAATGTATTTGGACAACATGGCTTGTAATCTTTAATAACAAGGAGATAAAAATGAAGAACTTACACCGTTTTGGTATGCTCGCACTGGTAGTAATGGCCTTTTTCATGCTTTCCTGTTCGGACGATGATGGCCCCACCGCTCCGGAAACTCCCAATTTTGAGAACTTTTCGCCCTATATGTGGGACTACAATTCCGTGCTTTGGTTTGAATTAGATTATCAAGATGCCAAAAGTGGCATTGCCGGTATCTATGTTTCCCTTTCGGCAAAGGGTGCCAATCCCTCGGCCACACTTAAGATTAATAGCATTCCCGTGATCTTTGCCAACGAAACCAGCTACACCGAAGGCCGGATTTATGACATGGGTGCCTATGCTGCAGGTCCCATTCAGATCAGCACTACCCAGCCAGTTACCTATGAGATTGTGTATAAAGAAGATGTCACTGCCACGGGTAATGGAACCACCTATTCCGGAACCATGTCGCTTCCCGATGAGGTTACCGGCAATTTTCCCAGCTTTGTGGCTACCAATAACTTCGCTCCCAATTGGGTGATGGGAACCGGAAACACCGCGCCAAATATGGTTTTGCTTACCGCCGAAGCTGCTAAGGTGGATGGTGATGACAATTGGACTTCGCTTAGCTATGTGCGCCAAAAAGCCGGAACAGAAACGAACGACGTGCTTCTGGCCTCATTCTGGCAATCGCTTTTGCCCTTGAACTTCTTCTCGTATGATATCAATCCCATCGTATATGAAATGAAGAACTCGAATAAGCTGCTTACCGTGGGTATCAGTAACGACGGTTATCAGTGGATGGAAATAGGCCAGAGGTCTGCTCCCAAGCCCAAACACAAGTTCCGCCAGGTGATGGAAGCCATTCACGCAGACATAAACAAGTAATAAACTAACATTCATATATAGAAGGCTTTCCCTTAGGGGAGAGCCTTTTTGTTGACACCTTTTCCACATTGATATCACATGCTCCATAAAATAACATATACATCCTCAATGGGGAGAACAAATGGATTATACAAAGTATGCCGTGGACAAGATTTTAGAGCTGTGCCGCATTC
The DNA here is from genome assembly GCA_964609575.1 of uncultured Candidatus Cloacimonas sp. GTDB lineage: Bacteria > Cloacimonadota > Cloacimonadia > Cloacimonadales > Cloacimonadaceae > Cloacimonas. The sequence goes on along the minus strand of CAZSST010000069.1, from coordinate 5,568 downwards.
CCAGCCCTTCGGGGTTCACCGCCAGAGTGCAAAACTACCTGGTAAAAGAACTAAAGAAAATTGGATATGCACCCATGATTACCAATAAGGGTTCGGTGTTGGCCACGTTGGGCGGAAGGGGCAAGCATCTGGTTCTGGCAGCGCATGTGGATACCCTGGGCCTGATGGTGAGGGCGATAAAAGCCAATGGACAGCTTCGCTTCACCAAGATCGGCGGTTACCCCGAAAACAACATCGAAAACGAGAACGTGATTATCCATACCCGCGAGGGCAAAGAATATACGGGTACGGTGTATCTGATCAATCCCGCCGTGCATGTGAATCATGATACCGCCACTGCCAAGCGTGACGACACCAGCATGGAAATCGTGCTGGATGAAATAGTGAAAACCAAGGCAGATACAGAGGCTTTGGGAATTAGTGCGGGGGATTTTGTTTCGCTTGATGCACGCACCATCCTTACTCCCAGTGGGTTTATAAAAAGCAGGCATTTGGATGACAAAGCCAGCGCCGGTATCCAGCTTGCCCTGGCAAAAATGGTAGCCGACAAACATCTGAGCCTGAACCGCAAGGTAAGCATTTTATTCACTACCTACGAGGAAGTGGGGCATGGCGGTGCAGCAGGAATTCCGGAAGACACCGTGGAGATGATCTCCGTGGATATGGGAGCGGTGGGGGATGACCTGGAAACAGATGAATACAAGGTCTCCATTTGCGCCAAGGACTCCGGCGGCCCATATAATTATGAGGTTACCAGTGAGTTGATCCGCATTGCCAAAGAACAGAAACTGCAATATGCTGTGGATATCTATCCCTATTATGGCTCAGACGTGGAAGGAACGCTGCGGGCGGGTTATGACATTCGCCATGGGCTAATTGGCCCCGGGGTTTTTGCCTCTCACGGCTATGAACGCACTCATACCCAGGGGGTGGATAATACCTTGAAGCTGTTAAAGGCCTATGTAAGGAAATAACAAGTAATTAACTGCGATTAATTGAGCTCACATATCCTATGCACATTAGTGTTTATTATCAAAACGCACCACTGCCACCACGGAGCTGCCATCCGCGGCAGGGCTGATATTGAAGATTCCGTTAGTGGTTTCATCACAAAATGGATTATCCAATACCAGGGTTTTGCTTGATGTATCCATATTATATTTGAACATCTTAGTGGTTGATGTATCACAGTAATAGATCACATTTGCTGCCAGTGACGTGCCATTTGCATAGCCATTAATAACGTGATACCAGGTTTGAGTGAGATTGTTTCGGAAGTAACAATCATCGCAATAGTATGGCACCAGATATTTATGATCGTAAGTAATGGCTGTATGGCGGAGAAGACTGGTTAGCAAAGCTCTGCTGCTGCCATCGATATTCATGGAGCAGAGGGTCGGCCAGAAATCACTATTAAATTTAGCGGCGTAAAAAATCTTTCCCATCACTGTATCAACCAGTATATCACGTGAACTATCATCCCTACTACTATTATCCGATTTCAAGCTAACTATTTCCTTGGTAATCATATCCATGTACATGGGGAAGTAGTGGCCGAACGATTTTCCCCCAATAAAGCCCAGATAGCGTCCATCATTGGAGATACGTGGTGCCCAAAAATGCCACCCAAGTGAATCCACAAGTACTTCCTGGCTGAAATCGCTGGTATTCATCTTGCAAATGTTGTCATTGGCGGTGTAATAGATGGAGGAGCCATCCTGGCTGGCGCTAATGGGAAAAGCGTGTGGGATTACCTGGAAATCCTGAGGGGTGATATTGGTGTAGTCCTCAGAGCCTGGCTTCCACAGGTACAGATTGTTACCAACTAAAATCGCGGAGCCATCTGCCAGCCTCACAATGCCCTGAATGCTCGTGATGTCCATAGAAAACTCGGGTAGAGCATGCAAAGAGATCGCGCCACTACTATCAATATATAGCAAGCGAGCCCTATAGTTGGCGGGATTATTGGGATCGGTGGCCCAATCATCACAGGAACCGATTAGCACTGTGAAGCCCAGGGCCATAAATGCCAGCACCTTAGTGAGTGATTTCATTCTTTCCCCCATCCTTTATGTTTGCGCGATAACTGGCCATGAAGTTTATGTACCGGTTATCTCCACGCAGCGAGATGTTCCGGAAAGCTTGCAACTTCACACCGTAATACTGATCGTCATAGATCACAGCTTTCTCTTTGGAATAGAGATTATAGCTCATCAAACGTGAATCCTCTCCTCTCCAATAGGAGTAATATATCAGAGGGCTATTCCATGCGCATACAAAATTTTGTCCGTATCCGATATCCGTAAACCCATCTTCCCAAGAATCATAAATGTTCAGGAATCTGCTTCTATCATAAGTTTCAAGGATATAGTATCTCCCGTCGGGGCTTCTGTCGATTTTATAATCACTGGACAGATCGGCTAACACCCGGGCTTGCGAACCATCGCCCCAAGACCGGAACAAACTGATATAGTAACCGTTGGACGATTCAGGATTATTGGCAACCCACATCAACATATTGGTGGCGGGATCGAAGTAGGCTACTCTGGCTGCATCGGTATGTTCCAGTTCGGTAAGCACTCCGCTATTCAGGTTTAGCAGCACTATCCTGCCCCAGTTTCCTGTGATCCTATGAATGGCAGAAAGATAAGCCCCATCTGGAGACAGCCGGGGATTGATGATATAGCAGGGGTCAGCAGTTGTGTGATTTAGCAGCGCTTCGCCATGCAATCCACAGCTGTAGATATCACCATTGGCGCTAAAATAGATTCTACTACGATCCGGCGAAAATAAGAGCTTCTCCGTGGAACTGCAATCAAGAGAATCGGGGATAATCTGCAAAAAGCGGCTTGCTCCGGGAGAGCGATTGAAAACCTTGGCTTCATGATAAAGAACATTGTTCTCATCCATCCAGTAGGCGGTGAAATAATTCCAGAAAATGGTGGGATCATAGTCGCTGATCACATCGTTGGTGGCCAGATCGATGGTAAACAAAGCGCTTACCTCTTCCGGATACTTATCTGAGGTGCCACAACCATAGATGACAAGGCACATAGAAAACAACAACAGTATTCGGTAACCCGCGCTTTTCATAATCTCTCCTGATAACGATCCTACATCACATCGGTAAGCAATTAATATTCCTATTGCCAAATAATTTTTCACAATATCGTCATTCGAAACGGGCAAAAAAAACCGTCGCCCCGAAGGACGACGGCCAAGATATGGACAATCGCTATTTAGTAGCGACGGTCATAGTTATTACGATTGAACTGTTGCTTTTTGGCCTTGCGGCAAGCAGGACAGCGTTGGGGTTCATTGGTGAGACCCTTTTCCTTGTAGAATTCTTGTTCGCCTTCGGTGAAGACGAATTCCTGTGAGCAGTCTTTGCAAACTAATGTTTTGTCGGGCATGGTTATCTCCTTGTATCGGGACATCTGACATTCGGGTTAGAGGCAGTCCCAGAACAAAGGAAGTGGCTCACGGAATGAAATGGATCCCTGATTTTGGCCTATTTAATTATTGGCCCTGTTTCTGTCAATCTTTATTTCCAAGGAAGGTGAGATTTATCCAAACTTACGGTTCAAATACACATCCAAGTACCAACCAAGAACCAACCTGGATCACTATCTGGGAAGGATATTGGATTGAAGTATGATTGTAAAAGAACACTGATAACCTGATCGACATGATTTTCCTGATGCTGGTACTCGTGCTATCTAAAATGCCGTCCCTTCAGGACTCATCGATTCTGACCAGAAGATCAACAAGGTATCCTCTACCCTTTATAGTGAGTTTCTTGGCTGCTACCTACTTCATATGAAAGAGAGCCTATAAGAAAAGGGTGATCTTTACGATCACCCTTATAATTACTGCTAACCCGTTAACCTGCTAACTCGTTAACCCATTAACCCGTTAACCTGCTAACTCGTTAACCCATTAACCCGTTAACCTATTTCATCAGAATCATTTTGCGCCAACCGCTGTATTTTCCGGCTTGCATGTGGCACATATAGATGCCGCTGCTAACCAGATTACCACGGTAGTCTTTGCCGTCCCAGGCGCTTTGATAGGTTCCGGGAGCGCTGTGAGCCTGTGAAAAACTGCGGATCAATTGGCCGCGGCTATTATAGATGGCAAGCTTCACGGTTCCTGCTTCCGTTATCGTGTAGCGCAGATTGGTATTGGGATTGAAGGGATTGGGGAAAACCTGATGCAGTTTGGTTACATCGGGGATTTCGGGTGAGGAAGGATCCTCTCCGGGTTCACCGGTAGTTACGCAAATGGGTCCCATAAATTGCGACGTACCTTCCAGGGATAAGCTTTCCAGCCAATAGTACTGCTTGCAGTTCAGTTCTGGTTCGTTGTCAATGAATTCATAGGTGGTTTGGCTGCCTTGATGGATGCCATCGCTTATCAAGGTGGCGTTTAGCTTTATGGCTTCACTCAGGGAAGCGGAATTACCCCGCAGAATATTATAGCCCAGGTGGCCGGTTTCAGATTCGCTTACCCAGGCGATATTCACGTAGGTACCGGCGCAGAAAGTGGCATTGAAATAGGAAAGCTCAACGGGTAGAGTAGCATTGGCGTCCATAGGGAAAACGATTACTATGTCGCCATCCGCCTTGGCATCGAGGGAGATGGTTAGGGATGCATCCGTCCAGGTGCCGGGATTGGAAATGATGCTGTAGGAAAGGGCAGGTTCGATGCGGTAGGCTATTTGCGAAGGAACGAAGCCCAAATTGTGATTGATGGTAATCGTAGTTCCGGCGATAGAACCTGTAGCACAGGAAAGATTTATCACCAAGCCATAATTTGGAAGCCCTATTCCCTCGGGTGCATAGCTTGCCACTGCCGTGGGATTTAGCACTCCAGTCAAGCCATTGATAACCACGCTGGGATTAACGGGGATTTCATTTACCAATACCGTACCTGCATCAAGTGTAGCATTCGGAGTGGTGCTGAAACTCCATACCGGGCAGTTTATGGCTTGCCCCAGGATATTCTCCGGAACTACCTGCCAGAAGTAAGTGGCACCATAGGCCAGATTGGCGGCCTGATAATGGGAAACATAGGAGGGCATGGAGGTTCCCGGAAGCGGATTACCCAGGAAAACATTGTATTGAAATGGATCTCCGGTGGCATTCCAGGCAAGCTCACCATCAATGGGTACATCGCTTGCACCATCTGCAGGCTGGGGAGCCGTGCAAAAGCTGGGAAGCTCTGCATAGGGAGCTACAATCAAGTTATTGATCATAAAATCGCTATCGGCATTCGCGATGGTTGATCCGGCGTAAAAGGCGATTCTGATTCTTCCTGTATGCCCGTTCAAGGGAATCACAATTCTATCTCCTGAAAGCTTGGTATCGGCCAACACAAAAGGCGATCCGGAGTTATTCCATTCCCGCACGATGTTGGCCGTACTCCAGCTATAACCATCTCCGATAAGAACTGCAAAACGATCATCGGGTGCATATACAGGAGGAGTACCAGTAGGGGTTTGGCCATATTTTAAGAGGGCAAAGTCATAAGCCAGGTAATAGTTATTATTGGGAATATTGATCTGCG
>CAZSST010000068.1:10787-12983 GCA_964609575.1 uncultured Candidatus Cloacimonas sp. | reverse complement strand
CTCCTTCTGCGCTAAGGCAAAAAGTGGAGCAGGTAGTGCGCCTTATCCGTTCCAAAGGCGTGGGCGTATATTTCTGTTCCCAATTCCCCGATGATGTTCCCGATGAGATTTTGGGTCAGCTTGGCAATCGCGTGCAGCATGCCCTGCGGGCCTATACCCCTCGCGACCAGAAAGCAGTTAAAACTGCCGCGGAAACCTTTGTGCCAAATCCCAAACTTAATGTAGCGGACGTAATCTCTCAGCTTGCCACGGGTGAAGCGCTGGTATCCACCTTGCAGGAAAAGGGCGTTCCCATGCCCGTGGAAAAGACTATGATCTGTCCTCCGCGATGTCGGATGGGCACCATAACCCCTGAAGAACGCAGCCAGAAAATGGCAATCAGCCCCGTTAGCATCAAGTATGACAAGCCGCTGAACCGTGAATCGGCTTATGAGATACTAAGCAAGCGTACCATCGAGCGTGAACAAGCTGCACCAGAACCTGAGAAGACCCCGGAAAAGGCAAGCCCGGAAAAGAAAGAAGAAAGCCGGGGGATGATTGGCGACCTACTGTGGGGAACCAAAAAGCGCCAGGGAATGGTGGAAACCATGGCTAAGCAGGCAGCGCGGTCCGCAGCAAGCAAGATTACCAATTCCATCATGCGGGGAATTCTGGGAGGAATCATGGGCGGGAAGAAAAGATAATTTAGAATGTAGAATTTAGAATGTAGGATGTAGAATTGAGAATTTAGGGTTGAGAATGAAACGCAGGGGCGACAGAGGGTCGCCCTAATCTCTCCACCTATCCATAAATTCCCTCCCATCCGTGAAGAACATCTCTCCCCGCACCAGTTCCTGTTTCATTTGCTCCAGATATTGAGGAGCATTTGTCTTGATCTGATCATAGAAAGCGGCGAACATGATAAACCTTCTGTACCTGAGGAATATTTCAATGCGTTCATATTCCTCGTCTGCCAGAATGTTTTCGCTTTCATAGCCTTGCATGAAGGGCTTGATGAAGAATTCGTCCATGTGGGGGAGAAGCGCTTTATTATCAGAATGATATTCCATAAAGGAGTATTCGCTGAAAATACAAATCGCCAGATCCAGAATGAACCACAGGTAGTTTGCCACATCAAAATCGATCAGGATCAGCTTGCCATTTTCGCAGAGGATATTATGAAGATGGGCATCATTATGAATGAATCCATAATTCTCACGATTAATAGGCAGCAGTTCCAAATCATCTTGCAGTTCCTTCCAAGCCTGGCGCACCGCCTCATCTTGTATCCAATTATAAAAATGCCCATATTCCCGCTGTCGGGAAACTAAAGGGATTCCTTCTTTATCCACTGCCTGCGAGCAACGCCATTGAGGATATAGTTTGCTGAGGCGGTGAATTTTACCTATTAGTGCACCCCACAATGGATAGAACTGCTTTCTGCGCTCCAAATCCCTACCGGAAATATGATGGGCAATCACTTTTTGCCAGGCATACATCATTGTTTTTCCATCGGCGGTACTTTCCACCAGCCTGCCAGTGAGTGAATGCAAGGGGAAAACGGTACCCACTCCGTTCAAATTAAGATATTCCATCCATTGCTGCCTTTCCAGCACTGAAGCTTTGGCTTCGGGATCAGGCATGGGCATCAGCTTGATGAGATGCTCTTTTCCCTGATAAAGATACTGATAGATGGTGCCATCCGACCAATCGTGACCTCCGGCAAAGTACAGCGGATGCGTGTCAAATTGGTAGAGATGCCTTAGTTCTTCATACAGCTTGTGTTCCATCGTTTTGGATTCGGCAGCTTGATGCATGTTTATCCTCAATAGTAAAGTTTGGGGTTACCCTTCTCTGGTAATGGGATTGAAGTCAATATTAATTTCGCTGCCTCGTTTAATTGTAGTGGTAAATAGATGTGTCCACCAGGAGATGGAGAATAAGCGACTGCGTCGCTTTGCAAATGGGTACTTACAGGATTCGACACGTCCTCGTGTCGAACGAAACGAAGTTTCGTAAAAAAAGACCAAACGACTGCGTCGCTTTGCAAACGAGGACGTTTGCAATCCAGAATTCCCTCGTGTCGAACGAAACGAAGTTTCGTAAAAAAGACCAAGCGACTGCGTCGCTTTGCAAATGGGTACTTACAGGATTCGACACGTCCTCGTGTCGAACGAAACGAAGTTTCGTAAAAAAAGACCAAACGACTGCGTCGCT
>CAZSST010000068.1:0-10687 GCA_964609575.1 uncultured Candidatus Cloacimonas sp. | reverse complement strand
CGACTGCGTCGCTTTGCAAACGAGGACGTTTGCAATCCAGAATTCTCTCGTGTCGAACGAAACGAAGTTTCGTAAAAAAGACCAAGCGACTGCGTCGCTTTGCAAACGAGGACGTTTGCAATCCAGAAATGGCTTGCCACATAAGCAGTTACTATGCAACGCTCATGCGATGACCATGCAATTGCCCGGGGATCGCATGGGCATCACACGGTAATGAAAAAAGTTAAATTCACTTATTGGTAAAATGGGCTGAACGCTGCCTTCTCCCTGGTTACAGCCAAGTATCAGATTTGCATGGTGTATAGGAGCTTGGCGTTACTTCAATTTCTCCATTATCTGGTACAAGGGAGTGGGGTTGTTGCGGGTCATCATTTGGCATAGTTGCTCGGTAAGCTCTTTGGGGAGAGGGAGTTGCTTTAGCTTATGCTCACTATACAGCCGGTAGATATCTCTGGCATACTTTTCACAGCTAATGCAGGTTTGGGGAATCGCAAAAGCCTCTCTCATCCGCTTATAAATGGAATCAATGTCCTCTTCGGCGATGTTTCCGAAGGAGATATTCAGAAATTCGCAGGGCTGCACATCGCCCTTGGCATTCAGATATACTCTATCCGTACCCCCTGCGGTGCAACCAAACATCTTGGGATCTTCTTCGATGATTTGTGCTGAGATTGCAGGATAATCGGCGAAGAGAGGATGAAGATTGTATTTATTCACTTTTGCTGTAATTACCCTGAAGTCCTCTTCTGTATATTCTTCCACTCCGCTCTCCAACCATCCGCCGGAAGGTTTGGGCTTGATTATCTGGACAAGTGAACCCCCAAAGTTCTTTGCCAGTTGCATCACTTTCTCGAAATTGCCGTTGCGGAAGTCATCCAAAGCAAGGCAGGAGTTGAAGGCTATGGCGATGCCTGATTTGTGACAAAGCTTGATGGCACTTTCCATGTTCTGCCAGGCGTGATCATTACCCATGAAGGCATTAACTCTTTCGGGATCAGGAGAGTGGAGGGAGAACATGATCACTGTCAGGTTCGTGTGCTTCAGTTTCTGTAGTTTCTCTTCGGTGATTCCATGCCCTGTGGAATTAATCCAGATCTCGGAGCGGTCGTCGATCTGATTGCATACCGCCATCAATCTGTCGAAGGTTAAAAACGGTTCCCCACCTTCGATATTGAAAAAGGCTACCCCGCTGTCTTGAAAATACTTAACGGCTGCCAGCAGCTTACTCAGCTCTACATCCTTACCGATGTCAAAGCGCTGATAGCAGTGCGCACAATGGTAGGTGCAGGCGGAAGTAACAGAAACCAGAGCAACCACGCAAGGCAGCTTGCCATTGAACACGGCGAATTTGTGGCAGGCTGTATAGAATGCCGGGGAAGGGAAGCCCGGAACATACATATCCATACGAACGTTATTTCCGATTTGCACGAATTTATTATGCATAAGCTTACCAAGGAAGTAATTCAAGCGCAAGAGGATCAGAATGAAGCACTTGAGGTTTTTATCCTGCAAGAACGCTTTAAAGAAATGCAGGAATACGTGAATTTTTACCTTAAGAATGAACAATTTCTTATGATAAGCACGGAGATTTTGCTTTTTCATCGGTGGCTCCTCGTGAGGATGCTTATAGGTAACCATTTTGTTGATACCAGTTAACGGTTTGCGTAATCCCTTCCTGCAAAGGGGTGTTTACTTCAAAGCCAAGCAATTGTTTTGCTTTTGCAGCCGAAAAACAGATGCTGTCGTACATCATGTTTACGCGTGATCTGCTAAGCAGAGGAGGTTTTCTATTGCTTAAGAGGGTGGCACAAAGCTCCATACCGAAGCCCAGGGGATAAACCAGAGCTTTGGGTAGGAGTTTTGGATTCTTCAGGTTTGCTGCTTCGCAAAATAAAGTGTGGATGCTATTAAGCTTCACCGGAGTATGATTTCCAATGATGATGCGATTTACTCCTTTTAGCTTTTTGCGGTATGCCAACAAGTATGCCTGCGCCAGATCACGGGCATAGATCACCTGGAAGTTGTTCCCTTTGCTTCCGGGTGCGTAATGCATACCATCATGAACTGCTTTTAGGTATGCGAAAAAGCCTGTATTGAATTCACGTTCTCCATACACCCAGGCAGGTTCCAGCACAGTGAGATTCAGATCGTTGTCCGTGGCGAATCCACAGGCTTTTTGGGTTTGTAAGGCCTTGGTATCGCGGTAGTAATTCATGGCAGAGGGAAAGAGCTTGCCCAGAAAATAAGGATAATGCGATTTATAGGGACTTTCTTCGGTTTTTAGTTGATGGCTGTTTTCTTCTCCGTAAGATGAGATGGAACCGGTGATGATCACATTAGTTATTTTGCACGCCCTGCACGCTTTAAGGATATTCATGGTGCCTAACACGTTTTGTATGTAAAAGTCTGTCCGCTTTCCCCAATCGGAGGATTTTCCGGCAGTATGGATTACGAAATCCACATCTTGCAGGGCGATAAGCAGTGATTGAAAATCGGTTAGGTCGCCAGATACAAGCTCAACCTGAAGTTGCTGTAAAAAAGCAACATTACTGGTAGGCCTTACCAGGCATTTCAAGGGAATGCCTTCCCGGGAAAGCAACTCGGCAATATGGCTTCCGATAAATCCGCTGGCTCCGGTTAGCAAAACTTTAGCCATGGTATTTTCCTAATAACAGCCCTGCATTGTGTCCGCCAAAACCGTAAGAAACGCTCAGTGCTTTTTCGACATTTATCTCCATGCATTCTGTAGCCAGATTCAGATTCTTCATGGGATTTTCAGCGTGATTCGCATGGATAATGCCAGTGGCAATAGACATGGCGGTAACGGCTGTTTCAAAGGCACCGCTGGCTCCGATAGTGTGTCCCAGAATACCTTTGGTGGAGTTTATAAACGGCTGACTGGCAGCATCTCCGAAGTAAGCCTGGACTGCGTTTGCTTCAATTTCGTCGTTTGTGATGGTAGCAGTACCATGTGCGTTCAGATATTCAATCTTATGATTGGCAAGCAAGTTTTGGAACAGATCATGGATATGCTCTCCACTTGGTTCCATGTGAACGACGTTATAGGCATCGCTATTGGCGTAGTAATTCAAGATTTCTGCATAGATGGCCGCATTTCGACCCAGGGCATGAGATAATTCTTCCAGAATCAAGATGCAGCCCCCTCCCTCAGCAAAGAGAAAGCCGCTTCTATCTTCAGAAAAAGGCTGAGGATCACCGCTAAGCGATTTGGTTAGGGCTCCCAGGACGTCAAAGCCTCTAAAAATGGCGAAGCTATCATCCTGCAGATTCTCCACTCCCCCTGTTACCACTACATCGCTGTAGCCATCTGCGATCATCCGGTATGCCTGACCTATACTGAATGTACCTGAAGCACAGGATGCACTGGTGCTAAAGCTTTCTCCCTGCAATCCAAACAGGATAGATGTCCAGGCTGCGGGAGAATTATTCATTAAGAGTGGCACCACCATCCTGTTGAAGATGGTTTTCTTGTTATTGCGTCTGGCATAATAGTCAATCCCTAGATGTGCCAGATATGTGTGGAAAGCGGTTTCAAAACCTGTGAAACCGGTGCCGATGATGGTGGCTATCCTGGTTTCTTCATTAACGCAGAATCTCTTGTTTTCGCTGGTCAGGGTAATCCCCGCATCTTCCAGAGCCAGCTTTGCACCGATGATGGCAAGTTTATCCTCAGGCTGAACAAATTCATAGTATGAGATTCCATAATCGTCTAGCACTATTTCCGGAAATGGAATGTAGAATTGTGACTTGGTTTTATGGTAATCATTCGGTACATTTCGGAGCTGAGGCTTAATCCCTTTAGTGAGATTATCCCAAAAAGCTGCTTTGCCTATTCCCAAAGAGCTTACCGGGCCTATTCCAGTGATCACCACTCGCCTTCTCATTGGCCATGAATCCTTAGCCATGCGATCATGGCCTTCAGATAATCCCGCACGTTGGTGAAATCACGAGCCCTAAGGGTATAATCAATCAGGTTGATGCAGGTATGTTCCGATGTGGCGTACAGTTGGTGCTCATGATCAGCATCAATCTCCCCCAATTCATACGCCTCTATATCCAGGGCTTGGAGTTCTGATATCAAGTCCGCTTTGTTTTTGGGGCTAACGGTAAAGAGTATCTGGTATTCGCCACACTCCCCTAAGAACAACAGTAATTCAGGTAACTGAAGCAAATCAGCTGCTTTCACACCTTGGGGATGGTAGGGTAGGGAGTTGAGCTTAAAGCCAGTGTTGTTCAAGGTCGAGATGGTTTGCAACGCAGAAAAGACTCCATCGCTGGTATCAATGGCGCAAGTGGCATACTTAGATAGCAGTCCCGAAAGCCTGGTGTGGGTAGGAAATCCGATCTTATTGCCCTTTAGCAATTCCATGATGCTTTCATTATCGGCAAATAAGGTAGTAATTGCAGCCAGATTGCCAGCTCCGATCCTTCCGGTTATAAAAATGGCATCACCATTTTTGCACCCAATGCGATTCACAATCCTACCCGTAGGGATTCCTATCATTGATGCCGTGTATCGCCATTTATCTGCAATTCCCAAATCTCCGCCGCAAAATGAGATAGAGTATTCTGCCAGCACTGCAGCTATCCCCTTGGAAAAGCTTCTGAGATACTCCTCATCCCAATCCCTGGGAATAACCATGGAGTGGGCGTAGAGTAGCGGCTTTCCACCTGCTCCGATAATATCGCTGATGGCTCCGCAGGCAATACACCAGCCAAGCATGAAAGGGTCTTTTTCCGGTAACAGGTCTTCGTTAGAAAAGTCATCCATGCTAAACAGGAACTCCTTGTCTCCCAGAAGAATTACCTCGGAATCCACTTCTCCTGATTTGCTTTTACGAAGTGGGGAGAGGGGCATTTCCCCATTGATCAGTTCTATCAGCTTAGCTTCATAATTCATGTGCTAGTAGCTCCAATTTGTCTGAGGCGATAGATATCTTGCAGGGTAAAAAGCCTTGCGGATCACCGTCAAATTCCACATCATTATTCTTCTTTGCAGCTAAAATCTCTATGGTTCGTGCATACCTGAAGCTCAGATATTTCTTATTAATTGTAGCTTCTCCGGAGTAGATAGCTTTTAGAGCGGGAATGATATTTAGCATATTTATGTTTTTTACACTAAGCACATACAGGCGTTCATCATTGGCGTTCAGGCTGCTAGACACCTTCATTCCGGATGCTATAAACCGGGTTTTACCTATAAAGGTATTGAGATTATCCTTCACCAGCATTTGTTCTCCATCACAGCGTAAAAGCAGGTCTGAAGCCTGGTAATGGCATAAGGACGTAAGAATTGAGCTAAAGGTTCCTAAGGAATCGCCAAGGTAGTATCTAAATCCAGAATTTGACTTCAAAGCAACTTGGGCTCCTATTCCGAAACTGGCACAACAAGCGAAATATCCTATCTTAGCGCTTCCTGTTATCGTATGATACTCAATTCTGGCAATGGAGATTTCTTTGCTATAACCTTTTAGCAAGGTTTCGAAGGCTAATCTGGGTTCGGTGGGAACCTGATAACTTCTACAAAAATCGGGGCTGGTTCCGGTGTGAATCACTCCCAATTTAGCTTTGGAAATCAGTTTCCCGCTATCGTTATAAAAGCCATTTATCACCTTGTTGATAGTTCCGTCTCCTCCCATGGCTACTATTGCTTTGTAGCCCTGAGCGTGAGCTGCTCTTGAAAACTGGTATGCATCTTCCAAGCAAGTTGTAAATTTGCAATCATGTTCGATTTTTCTCTTCTTCAGTTCTGTAAGCAGCATTGGTATGAATTTGGCTGATTGTTTATGCTTTGAACCGGGATTGATGATGAATAAACAGGGCGTGTTACTCGAATAGTTCATGATATTGTTCTTTAGCCTTGATGAGGGTTTCAATTACATGATCCAGTTGTCCTTTGCCAAGATCAATCCTGGGTATCATTCTGATAATCCCTCTGTTTTTGGCTACCGAAGGAAATATGAAGGGTGTTGTAAGTATCTTTGCATAATAAAGTGTCTGGTATATCTTGAATGTCTTCTCGTTGGTTCCTGCAACAAGTGAACATATGGACGCTTCTCCGGGAACAATAGTAAATCCTTGATCATGTAGCTTGGCACTGAGATAAGTCTTATGCATACGGAGCATGCGCACCATCTCTGGGCCTTTGCTGGAGATTATTTCCAGAGCCTTAATGGTTCCAGCTATCAAAGTGGGAGGGATGGCAGTGGAATATAACAAACCTGGGCAGGAGTAGCGAAGAAACTTGATCATTTGCTGACTGCCACATACAACACCACCCGAAATACCCAGAGCTTTTCCGGTGGAAGCAGTATAAATGCCTTCGTAATGGTGGATATGCTTTTCCTCCAAGATCCCTTTTCCACTGTTCCCAATCACTCCGATGCCATGGGAATCATCAATAATGGGAATCACATCATGCTGCATGGCAAGCCGATAGATTTCATCGAAGGGAGCGATGCTACCTTCGGTGGAGAATACGGATTCGGTGGCCACAAACCGGTTCGCATATGCCTTAGATTTCTTGATCAACTCCTCTAAGTGCTGAACATCATTATGCTTGAATGGTTTGATTTTACATCCGCTGGCTTTAATCCCCTCTACCAAAGATGCATGAGCACATCTATCCACAAATACCACATCCTCTGGCTTGATAACTGCCTTCATCACCGATACATTTGCCTGATAACAAGATGGATATAGGATTGCCTCTTCCAAGCCCAGGAAACGGCAAAAGCTTTGTGCGGCTTGTTCATAGATATCCACTTTGCCACAGGCTACCGGAGTTCCGCACAAAGAAGCTCCATATTTGTCCAAAGCTGATTTCATTGCTCCTATCACCAAGGGATTATTTGCCAGCGCCAGATAGTTATTGGAGGCCAGATTCAGATATTTACAGCCATTCAGAAGGGTATAAAGATCAGCTCCCGAATGGAATGTCTGGTAATAGGGATTGCAGTTTAGTTCCTGAACCAGCCGCTCTTCTTCTAAATGCCCGGTGGGAAATCTTGCGTCGAATTCCTTAGATACCATACTTATCTGCAAGAAGATTGATGATGTCCCCGGGGGTAGTTACACTCTTGAAATCATCTTCAGCAAGCGAAATCCCGAATTCATCGTCAAGCTCATTCATGATCATCAGTACATCAAAAGAATCTATATTAAGTTCTTTGCGCAGATCGGTACTCTCATTAATCTCAAGCTCAGAATTGACGTTTTTCCTGATAATGGCGATTATTTTGTTCAGCTTCTCCGTATGAACCTCCTCTACTTCCTAAAAACTTTCCCATGCTTGCGCTTTGCACATGCATCATTTCCTATAGCACCTGGTGGGACTACGAGAATCACACATGACAGCGCACAGGTTACAATTCACACACTTGGAAATATAGCCGGTTTCCTCGCAAATCCTATTTATAAAATCAGGTTCGCATAGGAAGGGACGGCATAAACTCACAAAATCGGTGTTGGAGTTTGCAAGTGCCTCCCGGATCTTACTTCCATCACGAAATCCTCCTACACAGATGATGGGGATATCTGTGTGCTGTTTGGCAAGTTCTGCATAGCGCAGATTATAGTTTTCGGCATAAGGTATCATCCGGCGTTTCATCAGCGGGATGAAGAGCTTCCTCAAAAGCATTCTGCGAAAGGGATTATCGGTTTTATAGCGGAAATTATGCTTCAGGATCGCTTCCACTGGTATCGTTTCCCCTCTGAAGATGTTCAATGCATTTTCCATCGTACCATAGCTTATCTCGATGGCATTTACCCTTTCGTTATGCAATACCCGGATCAACTGAAGATAATTGGCATGAGTAAATGGCTTGGGAAGGTCATCTGCAGCACTTACTTTCACCAGGATAGGGTAAGAGGCACCGCAGCTTTCTCTGATTGCCGAGATCAGCTTTCTGATAAATAAATCCCCTATGCCTGTTTGGGAATTTATTCCATACTCATCATGCCGGTTATTAATATAGGGATGAAGGAATTGGTGCGCCAAATAGCCGTGGGCGGCATGAATTTGTACTCCATCAAATCCAGCTTGTTTCGCTCGTTTGGCTGCATTGGCATAATCATTTATAACGCCTTCAACCTCCAGGTTTGAAAGCTGCCTGGGTTTGCTCATGAAGTAGGGAGACCTTTTGTTCGAAGCTCCCACAACCTGTTTTCCTGTTACCGGGGATGATGTTTGCCTTCCCGCATGCGATATCTGCAGGTAAATCTTGGATTCATATTCGTGAACAGCATTGGTTACTGGCTTATAGCAGGGAATTTGTTCATCGGTATCAATTCCCGCCTGACCCGGCTGCACCATTTTTCCCGCTGGGGATATGTATGTGCAGCCAGTGATAATGTTTTTCACTCCATTTTCCGCCAATTCCCGGTAAAGATTCAGATACAGAACTCCAGGGAACCCGTTTGCATCTGCCATTCCCTCAAAGGTCGCCGACCTGAATATTCTGTTTGCTAAAAAGCCTTCATCCATTTTCATGATTTGCTGTTACGATACATATGGAACAGGAATCCCACAAAGACATAGGACAGGATAAAGAGGATCAGGGCCAGATGAGGATTGAACAACGCCACAAAAGCGGCCTGTCCGCAAGTGCAGGCTCGAAAATTGGCCTCCAGGGAGTAATAGGTTTTTACTCCGGTGGGGTTTTTGAAATATAACCAGCCAGTTTGGACTTCCAGAATGAGAGTAAGGATTCCCAAGAAGATAAAAGTGCTGTTCAGCGGTGCGTCTATCTGTCCCAGGGAATACAGTGATACAAAGAGAAGTGCGGGTAGAAAGGCTGAGATAATCGAGATGTATCTTGATTTGTGCAAGCCATACTGCACAATGATGGTTTTCTTGCCCGCCCTTTTATCCCCTCTGTAATCCTTGAAATAGGTATAGAAGGTCATTAACCCGTTCATCAGCCAGACAATGGCGATCACGGATATACGGCTTTTGGTGAAATAGGGAGCCTGAGTAGGCCCTGCCGCCAAAAAACCATAAGCACTGCACATCGTGATCATCAAACCAAAAACAATGTTTCCCAGTATCCCGCGGGATTTGGAGTATTCATATAGTATATTTAGCAGCACGCCCAAGACCAAGGGGATCAGGGCGATCTTCTCTAAAAAGAACCAGGTAATAACGAAAACAAACAGCATCAACACTGCCGAAACCACTAAAGCAGCCTTATGATTAAGCTCTCCGGTAACCATTGGCCTGTAGGGAGCGTTTATCCTGTCTTCTTTGAGCCCCAAATAGTCATTAACGATTTGATTTACACCCCAGCTAAGGAAGAGAAACGTAATGATCACAATTTGCCTTTGTATAGAAGGCATTATCTCCACGGTGCGATAATCTGTGGCAATATGTTGGTAAAAGGCAAATCCCAGCCATCCTGCGATTCCGGTTACAAAGGAATAATACAACCGCATGGACTTTATGTACAGCTTCATAAAACTTAGCATGATAACCTCAAGCGCTTTATTTGGAACAACTTATGGAGACTCTTGCTTTGGCTCGGTCTGAATCGCTTCATTGATTTTCAATGTATGGCGATTTGCTTTGTTGTCAATAGAAAAGGCTCAAAATGGGGTTGCTGCCAATGCTGATGTATTGTGCATAGCTTTTGTATAGCATCGAAAAAGTCACATCGAGTGATAGCCAACCTGGCTGAAAAAGCAATACCGCATAGATAATCACCATGCCGTCCCCATGCAATCCCCGGGCAATTGCATGGTGGTCGCATGGGCATCGCATGGTTAGCGATAGGGTCTAATGTACAAGGTCAATTGAGCTTCCATACATCTCAGGGAAGCATCGCTACCCAGCAGGTAGAAAGTCTCCTGAGCAATAGTTCGGAGATTATCAGGATGAAATCTACGTTCGGCCTGTATGGGTCTTGGGAAGAGGTAAAGGTAAGGCCTAAGAATGGATTTAGAGATTAGAGAATGATCTTAAGCAGCTTGGCCAGCAGACCCAGCACGATGAGGATGAGGGTTTTGTGTTCCTTGTTTTTCAGCCACAGGGAATAAGACCAGGGATGCTTTACGGCTTTCCAATCGATCTTGATGGGCCAGAACATCCCGACCCTGGCGCTGAATACTTCCCATTGCTGCGGGAAAAGCGCTTTCAGTTTGGTTTCTTCATTGTGGATGGTGTGGGGATAGATGAAGATAAAGATGAATAGCATCCCCAGCCAGAACCACAGATCATCCAGGTAAAAACCGAAACCGCAGGCGATGAGAAAGGAGCCAATATACAGCGGATTGCGGGCAATGGCATAGGGACCTTCCTGAACCAGACGCTGCACCTTTTTCAGGATGCCGGCGCTCCAGCAACGGATAAAGGTTCCTGCCAGGATCAGCAGGGTGCCGAGGATATAGGTCTTATCGAAGCTATCCGGATGGGAAAAACTGTGCCAGTGGGTGATGAGGTATTCTGCGGCAATAGCGCCAAAGATGATGCGGGATACCCAAACCCGTTTGCGGGTGATGTATTTGCGGATGGCGCTGAAGAGATTCATATTTATCAGGGCAGGCAGGGGATTTATGGTAATCCCCTGCATACATAAACCATTGCTTTAGTAGAAGAATACCTTAATGGCGACAGCCACCAGCAGGGCAGAATTGATGATCAGCCACCACTTCACCTGGGAAAAGGTCTTCT
>CAZSST010000067.1:0-13058 GCA_964609575.1 uncultured Candidatus Cloacimonas sp. | reverse complement strand
GTAGAATCTCCTGCCAAGGCGGGAACCATAAGCAAATTCCTGAAGAACCAATTCACCGTGAAGGCTTCCATGGGTCACATCCGTGATCTGCCGGAGCGTGAATTGGGAGTGGACATAAAGAACCATTTCAAGCCCAAATATGTGCTGGATAAGAAGAAAAGCAAGATCGTCAGCGAGCTTAAAGAAGCCGCCAAAGCTGCCGATGCCATCTATCTGGCCAGCGATCATGATCGCGAAGGGGAAGCCATTGCCTGGCACCTGTCTCAAGCTCTGGAAAAGGAATTGAAGGATAAAAAGGTATATCGCATCGTCTTTAATGAAATTACCTCCAAGGCTATTAACGACGCCATAAAGCAAAAAGGCAGCCTTGATATCGCCAAAGTGGATGCACAACAGGCCCGACGGGTATTGGACAGAATCGTGGGTTACACGGTTAGCCCCCTTTTGTGGAAGGTGATTGCCAAAGACCTTTCCGCCGGCAGAGTGCAATCCGTAGCCCTACGCCTCATCTGCGAGCGCGAAGCTGAGATCACAGCCTTCATCCCCAAAGAGTTCTGGAAGATCGAAGCCGATTTCTGGAAGGATAAGCTTCCCAAGTTCAAAGCCACCCTGGAGAAATTCGAGGGCAAGAAGCTGGAAATACCGGACGAAAAGACAGCTCAGGAACTGGTGGAAAACATCAAAGACAATCCCGCGGAACTATCCGAGATAAAGCGCAGCAGCCGCAATGTGGAACCCCCTGCCCCCTTCATCACCAGCACCCTGCAGCAGGAAGCCTCCAAACTTCTTGGCTTCCAGGCAGTGCGCACCATGAGCATTGCCCAGGCCTTGTATGAAGGTATCGACGTGGGCAGCGGCAGCACCGGTCTTATCACTTACATGCGTACAGATTCCACTCGTATTGCCGAAGAAGCGGTAGCAAGCTGTCAGCACCTTATTAAAGAGCGTTTTGGGGCTGAGATGGTGCATAGTTCCACCCGGATTTACAAAAACAAGCAAAGTGCCCAGGATGCCCATGAAGCCATCCGGCCCACCGATCCTTTCAAGACTCCCGAGAGCATTGCCAGCCACCTTTCCAAGGAACAGCTAAAGCTTTATACCCTCATCTGGCAACGCTTTATCGCCACGCAAATGAAGCCTGCCAAGCTATTGGTAACTACTGCTAAAATTGGCATGGGCAAGGCAGAATTCGCAGCCAGCGGCAATCAAATAAGCGAAGAAGGCTTTCTGAAGGCTTATCCGCATGTAAACATCCCTTTGGGCGAAAAGATACACCCCGATTATGCCAAAACTGACCGGCTGGAACACAGCGAACTGCTCAGCACCCAGCATTTTACCAGCCCCCCTTCCCGCTATACGGAAGCTTCGCTGATTAAAGAACTGGAAGCCAAGGGAATAGGCCGTCCCAGCACTTATGCCAGCATCATCAGCACCCTGCGCAACCGCAAGTACGTAACCATGGACAAAAAGTCCTTCCTGCCCTCGGCTTTGGGCATGGATGTAAATACCTTTTTGGTGGGTAAATTCGACAGCATCTTCAATGTGAAGTTTACTGCCGACATGGAAACCAAGCTGGACGAAGTGGAATACAGCCACATTGCCTGGCCCGATCTGGTGCAAAAGTACTATGAACAACTAACGGCACTGATGGGACAAGTGGACGTGAAAAGCGAAAAACAGAGCTTTGTGCAGGAAAGCGGACTTATCTGCGAAGTTTGCAAAGAGGGCAAGATGCTCATCAAACGCAGCAAGGGCGGCGAATTTCTGTCCTGCAGCAACTATCCCAAGTGCAAAAACAGCAAGAGCTTCACCCGTGATGCCGAAGGCAATATCGTTATCACCGTACCCACCACTTTGGACGAAAAATGTCCCCAATGCGGTAATCCCCTGATCGTGCGAACCGGTAAATTTGGCGAGTTCATTGCCTGCTCCACTTACCCGAAATGCAAGTACTCGCGCCCCAAAACTCTGGGTGTGAAATGCCCCGAATGCGGCATTGGCGAATTACGTGCCGGACGCAGCAAAACCGGACGCGCTTTTTACTCATGCAACCGTTATCCCGATTGCAAATACATCACGAACGAAAAGCCCGTCCCCACCGCTTGCCCCAATTGCGGCAATCCCTATGTGGTGGAAAAATATAGCCGCGACGAGGGCAGCTACAAAATCTGCCCCAAATGTAAAACCAAGCTGGGATAAAAAATGCACATTCGCGACGGGATTTTTAGCGCCAACCAGAGCATTTTCAGCCACAAAACCCGTTCGTTGCTCACCATCACCGGCATCGTGATCGGAGTGCTGGCTGTGGTTTCCATGTTCTCCAGCGTTTATGCCCTGAAAAGCCTGATCAAGAAAAACATGGAAGGCATGGGCTGGAACTACTCGCTGGTAATAATTCCCGGAAGCATGGGATATCGTTTTGGCAGCGAAAAGGATAGCGACGTTATTGCCCGAGCCAGCCAGAATATTCCCGAGCTTAATCACGATGACTTTCTGGCCCTGAAAGCCGCCCTGAAATATAAAAGCATCTATGGCATGATCGAATCCAGCAGCCTGATGCGCATCGGCAATAAAACCAATTCCATCCGGCTGCGGGCCACCAATAGCGAGTTTTTCCGCAACAAGAATTACCCTCTGGCCAAAGGCCGCTATTTCAATGAGTATGAAAATGGCTCCAAACTCCCCGTGGCTGTTCTGGGGAGCCTTTTTGCCGATGAGTACTTCAAGGACAGCGATCCCCTTGGTAAAATCCTGCAATTGGGCACACATCGCTTTACGGTAGTGGGAATTCTATCCGGAGATGATCTGAATAGCGGGGGTGGCATGAATTTTAATGCCTGGGAGCGCAAGGAAGATCTGAAGGCGGTTTATGTGCCTCTTTACTACGGTGCATCTTATTTCGGCACCGGCACTATGGTGCATCAAATCTACATTCAGGCCGAAAGCGAAGCCAAATTTACCGAGCTGAAAACTCAAGCCCGCCAGCTCCTGCTCTCCCGCCACAATATGTATCCCAATTTCAGCTTTATGGATGTGGGTGACATGATGCTCACCATCAATGAAGAGATCGATAAGATGATGCAAAAGTGGAATATAACCCTCATTGCCATCGCCTCCATCTCCCTCATTGTAGGGGGAATAGGACTCTTTAGCACGCTGCTGATAAGCATTCAGGAACGCATGACGGAAATTGGGGTGCGCAAAAGCATCGGCGCTACAGACAAGGATATTTTCTTTTACTTCATTTTCGAAGCTCTGTCACTGGCTGCCATGGGCGCTGCCATTGGAGTGATGATGGCCTGGCTGCTGCTGATTATATTGGCCAAGGCGATCCATTTTCCGCTCTATCTCCCCATCCAGGGCGTGGCCATTGGCGTGGGTTTTTCGCTGTTGATTGGCTTTATATCCGGCATCTATCCAGCCTTGAAGGCAGCGGGCATCGATCCCATCCAGGCGATATATTACCGGGAGTAGGCTGATAATGGAGTTCAAGCGCCAAGGATAACTGCTATTTGCAGTGGCCATAGCTTTTGGAGTCCAAAGAACTATCAAACATAAAGATAAGCTATAAATATGTCATAGCACTTTGAACTCCAATCAACTTTTGAGAAGACGGACGCTATTTCTTTACAATCGGCACCCAAATCTCCATGATCGATTCGTCTTTTCCAAAAGTGAAGCGTTCATCATATAGCTCAAAATCGTCAGCTTCGGCACGGGTGTATCCGCTTTGGGGCAACCATTCCCCATAGATGGCGTTATAGGTATCGTGCAAGGATACCAGGCTGCCGTGATGCTCAAAAACGGCATATTCGGCCTCAGGGACATCACGATGGGTCATTCCTGCAGGAACTGTCTGGTCCGGCTTCACTTCCATCCCCGCCAGATAGGTGAAGGGAGTGTCATCGGTCATTTCTTCGCTTCCCTCAAAATAGCAAACTCCGATGGCAGCATTTGGAACCAGCACCCCCGGAATTGCTTCACAATATGTCCCGAAGGTCTCCCACAGTGCGGGGATGGTGTTGTTTTTCATGGTGGATTGGCAGCTTTTACCAATCACCCGGAAGGCGGCTTTGGACTTGATAATGGGCTTTAGCATGTTATCTCCTTTCCCTTTTAGGGTAATTCTCGCTTGATAGTTTAGTAATGGCTGCAGGTTTTTGCGCATCGTTCCGGGAGTGCAGCCGCTAAATACCTTGAAACTACGGGTGAAAGAAGCCTGCGATTCAAACTGGTATTCCCGGGCCAATTGCCGAATCGGTTTTGCCCCAAAGGCAAGTTCCCGGGAAGCTTCGCTTAGCCTGCGTTTGCGAACATATTCGCCAACCGTGATGCCAGTGAACGCCATAAACAGCCTGTGAAAGTGCCAGGGCGAGTAGTTTGCGGCAAAAGCAATGTCATCCAGGCTTATGGCTTCCTTCAGATGCTTCTCGATATAGCGTAACGCTCTCTCAAGCAGTGCGATATGTTCACTCATCTTCTTCCTCTTTCGCTTTGATATTTTTTGCTATAGTGGGAACGCTCAAACATGTCAATAGGATTCTCCAGCATTTTTCCTATGCCCCCGCATGAAACTGAGCTATTATATTGATATAAACCTATTAAAGGAGATTTATCATGAATAAAATTATCGTTATAACCATACTCAGTCTGCTGGCCATAAGCCTTTTTGCCCATCCCGCCAGCGATGTGAAGATGAAGTATGATGCCAAAGCCAAACTGCTGACCGTGGATTTCAAACATAGCGTTAAAAGTGCCACCGATCATTATATCGACAAGGTTAGCATCATCCTGGACGGCAAGGAAGTGATTACCCAGGTTCTTAGCCAGCAGGATTCCAAAACCGGCGGAAGCCTGGTTTACAAGCTCAGTGGCATCAAAGCCGGCAGCGAGGTGGAGGCCATAACTAATTGTAATAAAACAGGCAAGAAATCAGCCAAATTAAATTTTAAAAAGTAAAGATTAGCTGAGATTGGTGGAATTAATTCAACAGATAATGGGAATAATTCCACAAATATCCTGTTCCAGCTGATATGAGGAAACTCGCATATTACGGTATAGCAAGCAGATATAGTGTATTATGGAATTGGCACGGTTCTTGCGTTTATATAAGAAGAATCTGTACCGGTTTCCCCCTTACCGGTATGTAGCCCTCCCCAAGGCTACGATATGTGCGACCTCCTAAGTCAAAAGACCTGTGCCCCTTCTTCGGAAGGGGTTTTTTTTAGATAGAAGAATAAAAAATGAAGGCTACGCTAATCTACTTAATTGTTTTAATACCATTCGAATTCATAGTCTCCTCCAAGAGCCAACCAAGAACCAACCTGGACAGCAAAGAGGGAAGGTTCTGGGAATTATAACGATGGGCATTATGCAAAATGCTCGGCAAAAGACCATGCTATAAGCAGGCAATGCCTCAGCCTTGAGATATGTATTCAGGATAGGATTTGGCTTCTTCCCCGTAGGCTGCAAAAAAAGGTAGCTTGGATGTTCGCAGCCCAAACTGATGAGGAAGTTAGATTTCCTCTGCATCATGCCCGTAAATCTCTTTAAAACGGGCGTTATCTATCTGGGTGGGGAGTCCCTCAAACACGTTTTTACCGTCTTTTAAAGCCAGCACGCGGTTGCCATAGCGACGGGCCAAACTAAGGAAATGCAGCGAGCAAACCACGCCGATGCCCTCGCTATTTATTTCTCCCAGATACTGCATAATGGAATCGGCCGTGGCAGGATCAAGGCTGGCTACGGGTTCATCGGCCAGAATAAGCTGAGGGTCTTGCATCAGAGCCCGGGCAATGGCCACGCGTTGTTGTTGTCCTCCGGAGAGGTGTTTCACCTGTTTTTGGGCCTGATCTTGCAGCCCTACGCGCTTCAGGCAAAGCTGGGCCTTATCAAAATCATCTTTGCTAAAAGCCGAAAGGGAATTATGATAGCCCAGGCGGCCGGTGAGTACATTGGTGATTACTTTGAGGTTTTTTACCAGATTGAATTGCTGAAACACCATGGCGATTTGACGTCGGTATTGGCGCAGCGCATTGCCTTTTAGCGCCAATACATCCGTGCCTTTAAAGCGTATTTCACCTCCGCTGGGTTCTATAAGGCGGTTGATGCAGCGCAGCAGGGTGGATTTCCCGCTTCCGGAAAGACCCAGGAGAATTACAAAATCTCCTTCTTTAACGCTAAGGGACAGCGCATCCAGGGCCAGGGTTTTGCCATCGTAGCTTTTATTCAGGCCCCGCACTTCCAGAAATTCTGCTTTCGGTGCCATCATTTTAAAAGGGTGGCAGGGTCCATATTCATGGCTTTCAGGGTTACGCGAACCACTTCATAATCCTCATCCTTGGCGTATTCCAGGCCATCGATATCATACAGCGCTTTCAGTGTGGTTTTTCCTTCGCTGCTTTGGGCAAATTCATAAAGGGATGCCACCACCTGATCTTCCAATTCAGGAGGAAGTTCATCGCGGAAAGTAACGGTGTCGTTAGGAATCCAATCTGTATAATCCAAAATTCTGATCTTATCGAAGATATCGGGATGAGTGCTGAAGAGCTTTTCACGTGCATCCATGGGAATACCCCTGGCATCGGGTGGCGACCAATATGTGCAAGCTGCGTCCGCTCTGCCGCTATAAACGGCCAAAATCGCCTGAGGATGGCCCCCGGCAAAGATATGATCTTTGGGAACGATATTTTTCTGTTTCAGAACTGCCGAAGGATAGATGTAGCCAGATGTGGAGGCGGCATCGGTGTAGGCTATTATTTTCCCGTTCAGGTCTTCCAAAGCCTTGATGGGAGCATCATTTTTCACCACGAATTGTCCCCGGTACTTGTTTAGGCCATTACGCACCGTCATCAGCCGCACCTGGGCATTGTACTTCTGTTTGGCAAGCACATAGGCATAGGTGGGCAGCCAGGCGATATCGGCTTGATAGGTGCCCAAAGCTTCAATTACCGCGGCATAGCTGGTGGGCACAGCAACCTTGAAATGATAGCCAGTTTGCTTCTGCAAGAATTCTGCAATAGCCTCTCCGCTTTGCACCACTTTTCCCGCTTCCAGCGAGGGCACAAAGAACATCTTGATGGGGTTTTGCTTCGAGCCAAGCTTCTTATTGGCCTTGGCCAGGCGTGAATCCTTACCCGTGCAGCCGAAGAGCAGCACAATGGATATTAAAATGATCGCTAATCTTTTCATCGGAGTAGTTCTCCTTTTATCTTGCATGATAGGCATGATTTTTATGATCCCTGCAAAGGGTCAAGCAAAAATTCATTTTCAGGGTGGCGATGGCTTTCATAATCTGGTTTTGCTACAGGCGATCCCAATCCTCAAAAAAGGGATCCACCACCACCAGGGGATTCTGCCAGGTGGCCTTGAAATCGGCATAGGTGGCTCCATCCAGGGTTTCGCCTTCATGATTGAAGATATTTCCGGGGAAAATGATGGTATCCTCAGGCCGGGGATTTAGCTGGGCCTTCAGATCGGTAAAGGTAAGCAGGCCGCTAACGCTGATCTGCTCGCCGAAGAAGTGATTCGTGATAGTCTGCACCCTTATCTTCTGAGTTTCCAGGCGCTGGTTCAATTCTGCGGCCATGGCGCTGATGGTGCCATAGGCCCCGCTGGAAGTGGCACAAAGGATATTTCCTGGCAGCTTGCGCAGTTCTTTTAGAATGCAGCGCTTTTGGCTGCGAAAATTCTCCATACTAAGGCGCAACATGCCAATTCCATTCTCCAATTGTGGATAATCATCATAGAATTCCGCTGCAGGAATGCTTTGCCCTGCCATCACGTAAAATTCGTCAGCCGGATACACAAGATTTGTATCCAGGCTACTGCGTAGCTCATTCACCAAATTCAGAAGCTTCTGGGAACTGTCTTTGGCAAAGGGCTGCAAATCGCAAAGCTTTTCACGATATCTGGTTAAACCCACCGGCACGATTCCGATGGAAAGGATGTCCAGATCAGAACCCACCAGCTCTTGCAGGGTCTTTTCCAGCGCTGGGCCATCGTTATAACCGGGCACACATACAATTTGCAGGTGAAAACTGATTCTCCCCCGGCTCAGGCGTTTCAGGATTTTCATTACGTCCAGCTCGCAGCCATAGCGCATCATCTTTTTACGAAGCTGGTTATCGGTGGTATGCAGCGAAATATAAAGAGGATTGATGCGCTGCTCCAGTATACGCTTAAAATCCGCTTCGCTGAGGTTGCTAAGCGTGATGTAGTTCCCAAAAACGAATGAATACAGGTAATCGTCATCCTTGGCATAAAGGCTTTTCCGCAGTCCAGGGGGCATCTGATCAATAAAACAAAATACACAGCTATTATCACATTCGCGCACCGTATAGGCTTCCGGTTCGATGCCCAAACAGCTTCCCTCAGTTCTTTCTATCCTTATCTGGCGCTTTGTATTATCTGGAGCGGTTATCTCCAAAAGCAAGCTGCTGTCCGCACCATAAAACTCTAAATCCAGAAAATCGCGGATAGGATGGCCATTGATGCTATCTAACAAGGTTCCCGGCTGCAAACAATGCTCTGCAGCCAGGCTTCCCGGCAATACACTGCTGATCTTAATACTCATTATTGCATTGCTCCAGCTATAGTTACGGGCACTTCCACAAAGAATTGCGAGCCCTGGCCCAGGATGCTGTTACACCATATTTTTCCGCCCATCAGTTCCACAGTTTGCCTGGCCAGACTAAGCCCTATGCCCAAGCCTTCAAAGGGTCTGGTGATGCTATTATCGGCCTGTTCAAATTCTTCGAAGATGCGGGGTAGCAATTCGGGAGAAATGCCGATGCCGCTATCGGATACTTCCAAAAAAAGCACCGGCTTGCCTTCGCGATTCTTTTTCAGGGACATCTTCAGCGAAACAAAGCCCCGTGATGTGTATTTTATGGCATTGGAAAGTAAATAGCTCAAAACGCACTCCAGCTTTTCACAATCGAAATTCAGCTCGGGAAGCTCGGTAGCACAGTCCAGCACGGGCTTCAGCTTTTTGCCCACGATCTGCGGACGGTAATGCTCCCAAAGCTTTTGCGCAGTTTCCACGGGCTTGCAGGTAACGGGATTGAGGGTCATTTTACCCATTTGCAGATTGCTGAGGTCCAAAAGGTTGTTTATAATGCGCAGCAGCTTTTTGCCGCTATCCAAAATTACGGACACATAGTCCTGCTGCTGAAGATTCAGATTTGTGCCCTGCAGCATTTGCGCAAAGCCCATAATGGCATTCATGGGGGTGCGGATTTCATGGCTGATATTGGCTATAAAAGCGCTTTTCACGTTATCCTGGCCAAGGGAACTGATGTCCTCCAGCTTTGTCTCTTGCTGCTTAAAGCCTTGCTGCGCCTGCATCCGGCGTTTGCGAAAGGCTGTGGAACGCCTCATGTATTGCGAATCCTGTCGTAACGGTATTTAAAACGCTTTATTCCCTCGAAAATGGTGCGCGCCAGGCGATTTTGGTATTCCGGATTTGTAAGTAAATGCTCTTCTTCACCATTGGAAATAAAGCCCATTTCCACCAGGATGGCAGGCATGAAAGCACCGCGCAATACATAGAAATTGGCTTGCTTAACTCCCCTGTCATAGCCCTGAGTTCCGGCCACCAGGTTTTGCTGAATATTCCCTGCCAGGTTGTTACTGCTTTCCAAGTGTTCAGTCTGGCTAAGATCAGATAGGATAAAATTCAAGTCGTCATACTTGGTTTTAGCTGCGCTGCCCCCTTCAAAGAGTTCCACCACTTCATTTTCCAGGGCTTCCACAGCGCGGGCATCAGAGCTTTGCGCCGTGGACAGATAGTAGGTTTCCAGGCCCCGCGCCTTGCTATCTTTGGAAGCATTGGTATGCAGGCTTACAAAGAGATCAGCCTTTTTGTCATTGGCAAATTTGGTGCGGTCTTGCAGCGACACAAAGCGGTCATTATCCCTGGTCAGCAATACCTGCAGGCCCAATTCTTGCTCCAGCAATTGCTTCAGCTTCAGCGCCACGCCCAAATTGATATCTTTCTCGCGGGCTTTCAGCTTTTTGCCTACTGCGCCGGGGTCTTTTCCTCCGTGGCCGGGATCCAAAACAATGCGCATCACACGGTTATCGCGGGGATTTTCCACTATCAGCAGCTTTCCCTTCACCTCCACCGTGCTGCCAAAATGCAGCTTCAGATGGCGGGTAACGAAGAACGATGGCAGATATAGCTTGGCCCCCTTGCGCATCAGCGGATAGATCATGGAAAATGATTCATTTTTAAAGCTGTAATAGGGCGAATTCTCCAGAAAGATGAATTGCTCATCATAAACGTGCAAATACAGCCTGCCATCGCTGCGGTCCTGACGGCATATAGACTTGAATACGCCCGCAAAATCTTCCGTTTCCACATAGCGAATGCCGTTTATGGTGGTTTCCGCGATGCTAAGCTGCTTGTTATGATCCTTTATCTGAACGTTTATATTGCCACATAGCAGCAGGCTTGCCGCCAATAAAAGGAGAGTAATAATAGTATGCTTCATGCGTGTTACTCCTGCCGGGGATTGTGAATTCCTATTTCTAAGGGTTCATGGGCGTTCTGGGCATCCCGTCTGGCAAATTCGGGAGTCCACAGTTTTGAGCCGGTATCGTTTTGAACAAATACGTTTTCCAGGTTTAGCTGCGCTGCGGTATCCAGCACTTCCTCATATTCCTTTTCGGTAATGCACCTATTCAGTTCGGGATATACATCCGCATCTCCCGCGGGATAATATTGCGCCATCAGGCTGATATGCAGCTTGTGGCCAAAAGTATCGCACAGCATTCTGAGGCTGTCTTTGGCCCCTGCCAGGTCTCCCGGAAGTACCAGAATCCGCACCAACATCCCTTTTATGGCAATTCCCTGCGCATCCATACAGAGGTGTCCGCTTTGTTTATACATCTCTTGCAGAGCCGCTTTGGCCACTTTGGGGTAATTGGCAGCCTGTGAATATTTCTTTGCATAAATGCCATGCGCATATTTATAATCCGGCAGCCAGATATCCACCAGGCCGCTGAGGCGATGCAAAATCCCCACTTTTTCATAGGCGGAGCTATTCCACACCACAGGAATGCCAAGCCCCTGTTTTTTTGCCAGTTCCAAAGCCTCTATCAGCTGCAGGGTATAGTGCGTGGGGGTTACCAGATTGATATTGTGCGCCCCTTTGTCCTGCAAGTTCAGCATCAGTTCCGCCATATCTTCGATGCCAAAAACAGAGCCCCAGCCCTGGTGGCTTAGCTCGTAATTCTGGCAATATACACACATCAGATTGCACCAGGAAAAGAAGATGGTGCCGCTGCCGGAAGTACCGCTAATAGGAGGTTCCTCACCATGATGCAGGGTTGCCAGATCCACCATCAAATCCGCGGGAGCACCACAAAACCCCCTATAATGATAGCGGTCTATGCCGCAATCGCGGGGACAGATGGTGCAGCTTTGCAATTCTTTGTCTATCATCAAGATTTTAGGGTAAAGGCCGAAGGCAACAGCGCTTCGATTGTGGTGATCAGTATCTCCTGGCGATTGCCATATATAACCTTCAGCTTGGGGCTAAATTCATGCAAAACCTGACGGCAGGCACCACAGGGAGGAAAAAGCGTATCGGCATCCACCCAGATGGCGATGGCCTCAAAATCACGCTTGCCTTCGCTGATGGCTTTATACACCGCAGTGCGTTCTGCGCAATTGGTTAGCGAATATGAGGCATTTTCCACGTTGCAACCGGTGAAGATAGTGCCGTCATCGCAGCGTAGAGCCGCTCCCACCCTGTATCCGGAATAAGGCACATAGGCCTTTTCGGAAGCAGCCTGGGCCATCTGTAGCAATTCCTGATCTTTTTTACTAAGCTTCACGTGATGCTTCCTATGCCAGCAGCGCCAGAATTATTCCTCCGGCCACCACCGATCCTATCTGACCACCTACATTCACACTTACCGCCGGCATCAGCAGGAAATTGAAGGGATCTTCTTTTTGTCCCATTTGATGGATAACCCGTGCGCTCATGGGGAAGGCGGAAATACCGCAGGCGCCGATCATGGGATTGATTTTCTGTTTGCGCATGGTATTCAGCAGCTTCGCAAAAAGCACCCCTCCGGCGGTATCAAATACAAAGGCCACCAGTCCCAAAACCAATATCAGCAGAGTTTGGGGCACCAAAAAGAGCTCTCCCTGCATTTTGGAGGCAATGGTGATGCCCAAAAGGATGGTTACCAGATTGCCCAGCTCGTTCTGTGCGGTCTTGCTGAGCCCTTCCAGCACCTTGGATTCGCGAATCAGATTGCCAAACATCAAAAAGCCGATTAAGGCCAGCGACGCGGGAACAAAGATGCCGGCAATAATGGTGATGGCGATGGGAAAGATGATCTTCACCAATTGGGGCACATCACCGGAATGGTAATCCATGTGAATCATGCGTTCCTTTTTGGTGGTTAGCAAACGTATCACCGGCGGCTGAATGATAGGCACCAAAGCCATGTAAGAATATGCTGCCACCGAGATGGGACCCAAAAGATTTGGCGCAAAACGATTGGCCACATAAATGGAGGTGGGTCCATCCGCGGCACCGATTATGCCTATGCTGGCTGCTTCTTTGATCGGAAAACCCATCAGCGCTGCCAAAACAATGGTTACAAAGATGCCAAATTGCGCCGCCGCTCCGAAAAGCAGCATGAAAGGATTCTTTAGAAGGGGAGTGAAATCGATCATCGCCCCGATGGCAATGAAGATCAACAGCGGAAAGAGTTCTGTATCGATCCCTGCGGCAAAAAGCACACCAAGCGGACCATGCTGCCCAATCGCAGCCGAAAAGGGAATATTGGCCAAAATGGTGCCAAATCCTATCGGCAAAAGCAGTGTGGGCTCATATTTGTGCCTTATAGCCAGCCAGATGAGCACCAGGCCCACCCCGATCATGATCACCTGCCTGATCTCGAAACTAAGCAGTCCCGAAAATAGAGTTTCCATAGCGGAATTCTCCCCATTTATATCTTTTTTGCCATTGTCCGACAAGGGCTTTTGCTGTCAAGACTTTATGCGGCAGCTCCACAGCCTCACACTTTGGCACCTT
>CAZSST010000066.1:0-13286 GCA_964609575.1 uncultured Candidatus Cloacimonas sp. | reverse complement strand
CGTATATTATAGTTGACAGCAAGCCCGAAACTAGAAAGTGAACAATAAAGACTTAGAAAAGACGAAAAAGTGGGAATCTAAAGAGATGAAAGTATTTATCATGATGTTGCTGCTGTGCCCATTGCTGCTAATGGCACAGCAATATAGCCTGGATGATCTGGTTACTGCAGGGCTGGAAAACAGCTTCAGCGTGCAAAGAAGTGAACTAAGCCACAAGGCAACCAGTTCTTCGCTGAGTTCCGCAAAGTGGAATCTGGCCCCCGATCTGGCAATTAACGCCAATGTGAACAAGGATTTCGATCCTGCTCCCGGGGCTGAGGATATTAGCAGTTCAGCGGGTTTTTCGGTTAGTAAAACCATCAGCTTGAATGATCCAAACTATTTCGGGTATAAGCAGGCCATCCTGAATAGCGAGCTATCGCAACTGAACCTGGATCAAAGCCGCCAAAGCTATGCCTATCAGGTTTTTAGCGCATATCTGGAAGTGCTAACCGCCGAGCGTAGAAAAAGCTCTCTGAACGAAAACCTGCAAATCCAAACCCGCGTTTGGGAGCAAAGCAAGCTGCTGCTGCAATTAGGGAAAACCACGGCTTTTGAAGTGAAGCAAACCGAGATCGCGATGATGAATTCGCAGATCGCGATAATGGAGCTGGACAATAGCATCGCCAATGCCCGCAGCCGTCTATTTGCATTGGTGCAAATGCAGGATGAGGGCTTTCCCCTGGCAGATTTGAACGCTGATGTTAGCAAGGCCCTTCCCGCCTGTACCCCAGACACTGCTTCAGAGCTTAAAATACTGGTGCAACAGCAGAAAAGCGACGATTTGCAGATTAAGCAGGGCAAGCTGGATAATTTCCCCAGTATCAGCCTGGCTTACAATTTCAATCGCAGCGTCAGTGGCCCGGATTTTGATTTTGACCAATACAACACCAATCACGGTATCGGGCTGAACCTTAGCTATCCGCTTCTGAACTTCTTTAAGAATGGCGAAAGCAACACCCGGCTGAAGATTGCCAAAGAAATATCACAATTACAGATAGATGAAAAGACAGACCAGATCAATCGTGATTACGACAGCGCTCAAAAGGAATTGCAATATCTGGTGCGTCTTGATGAGCTTTACGCCGAAAAGCTGGCGCAAAGCCGCGAGCAGATAAACCAGGCCGAAGAACGTTATCGCCTGGGGATGATCGAACTGCTGGAACTGGATAAAACCCGCACCGATTATATCGATGCCGACATTGCCTATAACGCCAATCGTTACAAGATCATCGCCAAACAGGAAGCAATAAATTATCTGCTATCACAACCCCTGCTCGGAAAGTGGTAACGCCCTAAGACATAGTTTTTTAAAGGAACAACAATGAAAAAGTACATCAAGTATCTGGTGATAGCTGCGCTTATTGTAGCTGCCTTCATCATCTGGACAAATCACCGTAAAAGCAAAAACCGGCCTGAATGGCGCACTGGAAATCCCAGCACCGGTGAGATAAGAGAAGTGGTAACTGCCACTGGCTCCATCAATCCCCTCATTTCAGTAACCGTGGGCACCGAAGTATCGGGTAAAATTGCCAAAATTTATAAGGATTTCAATGATAAAGTGCGCGCGGGAGAGCTCTTAGCTGTGCTGGATACTGATATCCTTTCCAGCAGCTTGGAAACGGCGAAAGGCGAACTGGCCAAGCAAGAAAGCGCCATGCAGGAAGCGGAAATGGATTACAACCTGCAAAGCGAACTATTCAGAAAAAACATGACCCCCGAGTATGACCTCAAAAAAGCCAAATTCAAATATGACCAAGCTAAACAAACCGTTGCCAATTCAAGGCTGGCAGTGGAACGTGCCCGAAAGAACCTGAATAATGCCTACATCACCAGTCCCATAAGTGGGATAATCGTTTCCCGCGAAGTGGAAGTAGGCCAAACCGTTGCTGCCAGCATGAGTTCACCCACTCTCTTTGTTATAGCCAACAACCTCGATAAGATGCAGATTACTACCAGCGTGGACGAAGCGGACATCGGAAAAATATCCTTGGGTATGGCTGTGGAATTCAGCGTGGATGCACATCCCATGGACAGTTTCAACGGTGAGGTGAATCAGATTCGCCTTAATCCCAGCACCGATCAGAATGTGGTTAGCTACAGCGTGATCGTTAATGCCGATAACCCAGACCACAAGCTGCTTCCGGGGATGACCTCGAACGTTACCTTCATCATTCAGGCCAAAGACCAGGTGCTACGTATTCCCGAAGCGGCCACCCGTTTTAAGCCAAGCAAGGAAATATGGA
Source organism: uncultured Candidatus Cloacimonas sp. (assembly GCA_964609575.1). Lineage (GTDB taxonomy): Bacteria > Cloacimonadota > Cloacimonadia > Cloacimonadales > Cloacimonadaceae > Cloacimonas. The sequence continues at coordinate 11,001 of CAZSST010000066.1, read as the reverse complement.
AAGAATTTGGGCTTAAATGGGATGACGAACTACTGAACAAGGGAAGTCGCAGCCCCGGCAATTCTATGGCTGCAGGGTCCAAAGGAACAGGCTCCACTCCCCAAATGACTGGCCAGAAACAAGGCACCAAAACCCCTATGCCAGAAGGAGCTAAGGCGACTGGTGGCTTCACAGCAAAGCAGGGGATGGGCAAAGGCAGACAGGCCTCGGTGTGGATTTTGAAAGACAATGTCCCGGTGCCCTTAAGCATTCGCACTGGCGTATCGGACGGCTCTTTCATAGAAGTTACCGAAGGCATTAGCGGCAATGAAACCCTTATCACAGGCGTAATCTACAAAAGTAACAACAATAATACCCAGAATAGCCCCGGTGGACCCATGGGAAGATTTTAAGCATGACCGCAGAACTGATCAGAACTGAGCACCTTACAAAGACTTACATTATGGGCGACATCCATGTGCACGCCCTCAGGGGAGTAAATATCACCATTCACGAAGGCGAATTTATCGCCATTATGGGCGCCAGCGGCAGCGGTAAAACCACCTTTATGAACCTCTTGGGTTGCCTGGATAAACCCAGTTCCGGTGAGTATTATCTGGACGGGATTAAGGTTCATAACCTGCAAAACGACGAATTGACCAATATTCGCAATCGCAAGATTGGTTATGTGTTTCAAAGCTTTTACCTGCTTCCCCGCACCACCGCCCTGGAAAACGTGGAATTGCCCCTTTTATACCGCCAAAAAATGAGCCACCATGAAAGGCAGAGATTGGCCCTTAAAGCCTTGGAAACAGTTAGCATCAGCGATAGAGCGAAGCATTTCCCGAATCAGCTTTCCGGTGGACAGCAACAACGTGTGGCTATAGCCCGTGCCATTGTAAACGAACCGGTTTTTCTTTTGGCCGATGAACCCACAGGCAACCTCGACACCCGTACCAGCATTGAAGTTATGGCAGTATTCCAAGCTTTGCACCAGGAAGGCAAAACCATCGTGCTGGTTACCCATGAAAAAGACATCGCCGAGTACACCGACAGGTTTATCACCTTCAGAGATGGCCGCGTGATCAGCGATATCCCCAATCCCCGGAAGCGCAATGCTGTGAAAGACTTGCAGAATATGCCCGTTATCGGCGAGGAGGAAGAATGAGTATCACCGGAATCATCCGCATCGCCTTCAAAAGCCTTACCCGCAATAAAACCCGAACCTTCCTCACCATGCTGGGAATAATCATCGGCGTGGCCGCGGTGATAACCATGCTGGCCATCGGACAGGGTGCCAAGAAGCTGGTGGAAGATCAAATAGACAGCATGGGCACCAATGTGATCATCGTTTCGGTTAATTTCAGCCGTAGCAGCTCCAATGTAAGCCAAGGCGCGGGTACGGGAAGTTTATTGGAACTTTCCGATGCCCTGGCGATTAGAGATCAGATAGAAGGAACTTTATACACCACACCGGTTTACACCACCGGCGGCCAACTGAAGTATGAGAGCAAGAATTGGCGCACCGGCATTTGGGGCGTGGATGCCGATTATTTCTTCATTCGCAATATGAGTGCAGCGAGCGGCGAGCTCTTCAATAGCTCGGACGTGGAGAATGGCAATAAGGTGTGCGTAATCGGTAAAACCGTGGCCGACAATCTCTTTGGTGATGTGGACCCCGTGGATAAGATCATCCGCATCCGCAATATTCCCTTCAAAGTGAAAGGCGTGCTGGAAAGCAAAGGCCAAAATGCGATGGGCGGAGATCAGGATGATACAGTGCTGGCACCCTATTCCACGGTTTATGCCAGGCTGCTGGGCCAACGCTGGCGCAATATGATGATTATGGTTTCTGCAGAATCCAAAGAGCAAATCCCCATCGTGCAGCAAGATATTCTGGACCTATTGCAGGCCAGGCATCGCGGCACCACCAGCGAAGAATTCTTTGTGCGCACTCAAAGCGACATCGCCGAAACCGCCAGCGATGTATCCAATACCATGACCATCCTACTGGCCAGTATCGCCGGAATCTCACTTCTCGTGGGTGGAATTGGGATCATGAATATCATGCTTGTTTCGGTAACAGAAAGAATAAAAGAGATTGGCATCCGCATGGCAGTGGGCGCTAAAAAAAGAGACGTGCTGCTGCAGTTTGTAATTGAAGCCGTTTCCATCAGCATTTTGGGCGGCATTATCGGTATCCTGCTGGGCTTTGCAGCTGCCAAAATTGTTGCCGGAGTAACCGATTGGAGCATCTCCGTAACTCCTTGGTCAATATTGTTATCGGTAGGTTTCTCCATGGCCATCGGCATCTTTTTCGGCTGGTATCCTGCTTCCAAGGCTGCAAATCTGAATTTGATCGACGCCCTGCGCTACGAATAAACCTCCCCAATATGCAAAAAGTAATTACCTGATATCTTTCTTTGCCACGCCCATGCGATCACCAGGCAGTTGCATGGGCGTGGCATGGGGATCGTATGGGAAGAGTTTACTGGGCGCTTTTTTTTAATAGACAAAGAAGCGAAGCTCTATTTCTTGGCACTTACACTGTGAAACAAGGAAAGAACTTATGAGTAGCGACCCGGATAATCCGCTAAAAAAGATACGCAATATCGGCATCATGGCCCACATCGATGCCGGTAAAACCACGACCACGGAACGCATTTTATATTACACCGGTTTTTTGCATAAAATGGGTGAAGTGCATGATGGCAATACCTTTACGGATTGGATGGAACAGGAACGCGAACGGGGGATCACCATTACCTCCGCTACCGTTACCTGCATGTGGAAAGATAAGCAGATCAATATTATAGATACCCCCGGGCACGTGGATTTCACTGCGGAAGTGGAACGCTCTCTTCGCGTGCTGGATGGCGCGGTGGGGGTTTTTTGTGCGGTTAGTGGCGTGGAACCCCAATCCGAAACAGTGTGGCATCAGGCCGATCGTTATCTGGTGCCCCGCCTGGCTTATGTGAATAAGATGGATAGAGTTGGCGCCGATTATGAGAGGGTGATTCAGATGATTCACGAGCGCCTTACCCCTAATGCACATCCCATAAACATCCCTATAGGTAAAGAGGATAATTTTGAAGGGGTTATCGATCTCATCGGCATGAAGGCCTGGTATTTTGATCCACTCACCTCAGGCAGTGAGGTTAAGCATCTTCCCATCCCGGAAAAGCTGATGGAAACTGCCCAACACCTGCGGGAAAGCCTTTTGGAAGCGGTTAGCGAATTCAGCGATGAGCTGATGATGCAGTTTCTGGAGGGGGGTGAAGTTTCTGAAGAGCTGCTGAAAGAAGCCATTCGCAGGGGCACTATTGCCAATCGCTTCATCCCGGTGCTATGTGGCAGTTCGCTGAAAAACAAGGGCTTGCAATTGCTGCTTGACGCCGTATGCGATTTTTTGCCCTCTCCGCTTGATATCGGGCATACCGTGGGTTTTGATCCCAATACGCATGAACAAAAACATTTGTTCCCCGATCCCCAGGCTCCCTTCGTGGCCCTGGCCTTCAAGGTGCAGATCGATAAATATGTGGGACGGCTGGTGTATATCCGCGTTTACTCGGGCAGCCTGAAAAAGGGTGGCAGCTTTGTAAACCAGAACAGCGGGAAACGGGAGCGTATTTCGCGCATGCTGCAGATGATGAGCAATCGCAAGAATGACCTGGATAATCTGCATGCCGGAGATATTGGCGCCATTGTGGGAACGAAGTTTCTTGCCACAGGGGATACAATTACCGATGGCAACATGGAAGTATTGCTTTCGAAAATGCATTTCCCTGATTCGGTAATCTCCATTGCCATCGAGCCCAAAACCAAGAGCGATCAGGAAAATCTGGGCCTGGCTCTGGCGCGTCTGGAAGAGGAAGACCCCACCTTTAAAGTGCATCAGGACAAGGATAGCGGCCAAACTTTGATCTCCGGAATGGGAGAATTGCATTTGGATATTATCGTGGACAGGCTGCGCAGGGAATTTGGAGTGGCCGCCAATATCGGCAATCCGCAGGTATCTTATAAAGAAGCCATAACCATGGCAGTAACTTGCGAAGATACCTTCCAGCGTGATCTGAATGGTAAAAGCAATTATGCCCGGGTGCAATTCAAGCTTAGCCCCATGGCCCTTAAAGACCTTCCCGAAGATAATAAGAACCTTTTTGTTAATTGTGTGAGTGAAGATACAATTCCCCGTGAATATTGGAAACCCATCGAAGAGGCGGCTTTGAACGCTCTGAACGACGGCCCTCTGATTAGCGGTAACGTGGAAAGAGTGAAAATTGAGCTGGTAAACGGAGCATTTGACGAGGATAGCTCCACCGAACTGGCCTTCCGTATCGCCACAGGCATGGCTATCAGCAAAGGCCTGCGCGAGGCCAATCCCGTTATTATGGAACCGATTATGCTGCTTACGGTGCATAGTCCGGATGATTTTATTGGCGACATCATCAGCGATATCAATTCCAAGCGTGGCAAGATAGATGTGATGCGCCGGCACAATGAATATCTGCAGGAACTGGTTGCGGAAGCACCACTTTCGGAGCTTTTTGGCTATTCCACGCGGATTCGTTCCATCAGTCAGGGTCGTGCCATCTATTCTCTGGAATTTAAAAAATACGAAATCTGCCCGCCCAACGTGCAAAGCCTTGTGCTAAAGCGTATCCGGGGATATGCATAAAATAATCGCTTGACAATCTTTAGCAGCAACAGTATAATGAATTTAAGACAAAAAAAATCAAAGGATAGTCCGATGAACATTGATCTTTCGTTTAAAAACAACATCGCCACCCTGAAGATCGACGGGATTTTAAACAGCGAAAATGCGCATCTTTTGCAAGCCAAGCTTTCCGATGTACTGGCTTCCGAAGCCAAGGTTTTGGAATTGGATCTCTTTGATTGCCGTAACATCAGCTCCACGGGAATCGGCAAAATCCTCCTCTTTTATAAGGACTTCATTTCCAATGGCGGCGAAATTGAAGTGGTGAGAAGCTCCAACAGCGTTTATGAACTATTTTCCATGCTGAAGCTAAATCAGCTATTTACGGTCAATTTGGGGTAGATGAAGAAAACGCAGATACTAGTAGTTGACGATAGCATGGCAATCGTTAACAGCCTTTGTGCCATCCTCAAGCTGAGCGGTTTTGAGGTGGATTCCTCTTTCAATGGCAGCGATGCCCTGCGTAAGCTCCGCAATAGTGATTTTGATCTGGTGATTTGCGACATCGAAATGCCAGGACTTAGCGGTTTGGAGTTTCTGGAAAAGGTACGCAAAGAGTATGATCGCGAGCTGGATGTGATTCTTATGACCGGCTTTTTGGATCATGATTACTTTATCGAGGCCATTCGTTTGGGAGCTTCAGATTTTATCCGCAAGCCGGTGGATGCCAAGCAGATAGTTCGTTCCATTCACAGCCTCACGGAACGTAAACGTAACCGCCATGATTACAGCGAATTTTACAGCAATTTAGATACTGCGCGGTTTCAGTTCAGTCTCGATCCCAAGCATTTTTCCAAATACTCCATCTCCAAAGTGATGATTTCCTTTCTCCGGCAGAATTTTCAGATCAATCAAGTAGCCATGAACAGTATCCTTATCTGTGTGGACGAAATGGTGTATAATGCCTTTATTCATGGCACTTTGGGGCTTAGCATCCGGGAACGCCTGCTCGATCATGAAAGCCTGCAGAACCTTATTAAAAGCAAGCTGGAAATCCCCGAAATTGCCGCAAAAAGGATGCATCTGGGCTTCGAAGTTGACCACCTGAAACAGCTTATCGAAATATCCGTGGAAGATGATGGAAAAGGCTTCGATTACCAAGCTTGGCTGGAAAGAGTGAAAACTGAGCCCCAGCTGAATCTCGATGAACACGGCCGGGGCATTGCCATGCTTTACCATCTGGCCGATTCGCTGGAATTTTCAAAGGATGGACGCTGCGTTAAAATCAGCAAGAGTATAAGTGCCAGCTCTTGATGTAACCCTTGGCGAGCTACTGCAAGATGTGAAAAAGCATTCTGCAGCCAAGGGGATAAGGCTCTCTGATTACCTGTACATTATCGCGGATGCCACTGGACTTAGTTTCCCGCAGATTTCCATACACAGCACTTTCCCGATATCGCAAACTACCTTAAACACCCTCAATACGCAATTTAAACGCCTTGAACAGCATGAACCACCACAGTACATCACGGGCAAGGCGTATTTTTTTGGCAGGCTGTTTATGGTAGATTCCCGGGTTTTAATACCCCGCCCCGAAACAGAAGGATTGGTGGAACTGGCGTTAAAGCAACTGCCTGATTCTGCTTCCGTATTGGATATGGGCACAGGAAGTGGAGCTATAGCCATTACCATGAAGCTGCAAAAGCCAAATCTGGATGTATATGCCACCGATCTCAGTTCCCCTGCGCTGGAAGTAGCCAAGTACAATGCCGCGGCTTTACAAGCAGATGTGCATTTTTATGAAGCAGACCTATATCCTCAGGAAAGCCGATGTTACACTGCCATCATCTCCAATCCTCCCTATATCGATGACGCTGCGTACCGGGGATTGGATAGTCAGGTGCGTGATTTTGAGCCCAAACTGGCCTTGCATGGAGGAGAGGATGGGCTGGATGTTTACCGCCTTATCCTTGCCAACGCTGCTGTTTACCTCAGCTCCGATGGCTTTATCGCCTTTGAACATGGCGAATCACAAGCAAGCTCCATCATTGCCCTTGCCCAATCAGCAGAGCTATGCCACCATGAAAAATACCTTGACCTCTGCGGCAGGGACAGATATCTGATCCTGAAACGCTAAGTAACACATACATAGAGGAATAGCATGGAAAAGTTCGTTATCAAAGGCAATCGTAAACTCAGCGGCACCATTGAAGTGAGTGGAGCCAAGAATGCCATTCTCCCCATCATGGCTGCATGTCTTTTAGCCCCCGGCAAATCGGTGCTGCGTAAGGTGCCAAATCTTATTGACCTGAAGACCATGGCGCACCTTTTACGAGTTATCGGCGCAAGAGTGGACTATGGCAAAGGCAGCATGAGCATCGATTCCCGCGATGTATGTTTCGGCGAAGCGCCCTATGAACTGGTAAGTAAAATGCGTGCCTCTATCTATGTGCTGGGCCCGCTTTTAGCCCGTTTGGGAGAAGCGAAGGTCTCCTTCCCTGGAGGCTGTGCGATTGGAACCCGGCCCGTGGATTTGCATCTGAAGGCCATGGAAGCACTTGGAGCCAAAATCACGATCGACCAAGGGTACATTCATGCCAAGGCCAAACAGCTGAAAGGCGCAGATATCTTTTTTGAAAAATCCAGCGTAGGCGCTACTATAAATGCCCTCATGGCCGCAGTTTTGGCCAAAGGCACCACCCGAATCTACAATGCTGCCATGGAACCGGAAGTTGATTCCACCGTGGATTTGCTGAACAAGATGGGAGCCAAAATCACCGGACGAAGCACCACCACGCTTAGCATCGAGGGAGTAAGTGACCTTTTCCCCGTGGAGATGAACATGATTCCCGATCGCATCGAAGCTGGCACCTTCCTCATCGCCGGAGCGCTAAGCACGTCTCCCGTAACGGTAACAAATTGCTGTCCCGAACACCTGGTTGCGCTTTTGGACAAGCTTCGCGAAACCGGCTGCGAACTTGAAATTAAAGAAGATAATATTACCATTACTCCTCCGGATGTAATTAAACCCGTTAACCTCATCACTCTTCCTCATCCTGGCTTTCCCACCGATCTGCAAGCGCAATTCACCGTGCTGCTTTGCCTGGCACAGGGAATCAGCTTCGTGGAAGATACCATTTTCCCCGATCGCTTTATGCATGTAGCCGAACTAAACAGGCTGCAAGCAGACATCCGCATGGAGCGCAATGTAGCCTCAATAAAGGGTGTAAAAGCCTTGAACGGTGCCGAAGTAATGGCCACCGATCTGCGTGCCAGCGCCGCTTTGGTTCTGGCAGGAATAGTTGCCAAAGGCAGCACCACTGTATCCCGTATCTATCACATTGACAGGGGTTACGATCGCATCGAGGAAAAGCTGAATTCCATTGGAGCTTCCATCACCAGAGCAGAAGCATAGATATCTTCATTTTCTGCTTGACTACAGCATCATGTACAGATATATTGTCCACAAAAGCATGTTGCTAAAGGGGGCCATCCCCATTAATTTTTGTATTTTCAAACAACCAGAAAAGAAAGGAATACTTGTATTTAGGAGAAGTATGATGAATATGTGGAAGAAATTAGCTGTGTTGCTGATCGTGGTCATCGCGATAAGCAGCCTTAGTGCCAAGCCGGGAATTGGGGATATCTCTCAGCCCAATCCGGTGGTTGAAGTAGTAAAGAATGTCCGCGAAGCAGTGGTACAAATCCGCGTGGAATCCACCGTAACCGTACAGAACAATTTCCGTAATCCCTTCATGGATGATCCCTTTTTCCGTCAGTTCTTTGGCCAGCCCCAGGAACAGAGCCGTCCCATCGTTTCCATGGGTAGCGGTTTCGTTTATGAATACAATGCCACCACCCGTGAAGCCTTTATCATGACCAATAATCACGTGGTGGAAAAAGGCCGCGAAGGTACCATCACGGTTACCATGGCCGATAAAATTACCTATACCGCATCCGTGGTGGGACTCGATCCCAATACCGACGTTGCCGTTATCAAGATCACCATTAAAGAAGGCGAAAAAGTAACCGTAGCTCCCCTTGGTGATTCCGACAAGCTCGATATTGGCGAATGGGCTATTGCTATTGGCAATCCTTTCTCCGAGGGCTTGGATCGCACCGTTACCGTCGGGGTGATTTCTGCCACCAGCCGTGCCGATCTGAACCTGGGCAACAATTCCCCCATGTATCAGGATTACATCCAAACCGATGCCGCCATCAATAGTGGCAACAGCGGTGGTCCTTTGCTGAACATCAAAGGCGAGGTGATCGGCATCAATTCTGCCCTGGCCAGCAATAATGGCGGTAATGTGGGCATCGGCTTTGCCATTCCCATCAATCTGGCCAAGCGTGTGGTGGATGACCTCGTTGCCAGCGGCAAAGTTACCCGTGCCTATATCGGTATTCTGCCCCAGGAAATCACCAGCGACATCATGGAATCCTTCCAATTGAAAGAAGTTTCCGGCGTGCTGGTAGCCAAAGTGGAAAAAGACTCCCCTGCCGATAAAGCCGGCCTGAAAGTTGGCGACATCATTCTGGCCATCGATGGTGAAAAGGTTCCCAGCGTTCCGAAATTCCGCATCGCCGTAGCCACTGCCAAAGTAGGTACCTCCATTCCCCTGAACGTTTATCGCGATAGCAAGGAACAGCGCATCAATATCACCCTGGAAGCATATCCGGATGATACCGTGATTGCCTCTGATACCAATAAAGGCAGCGTGGGCACCGGCATCAGCGTGGACAGCATGGACAGCACCCTTGCAAAACGTATGGGCATCACCGATGAACAAGGAGTGGTGGTTAGTAAAGTGGAAGCCAATTCCCCCGCCGCAAAATCTGGCCTGAAAGTTGGCTACATCATCCAAAGCGTGGATGGCACGGAAGTGAATAGCCCCAAAGAATTCTCAGCCGCTTTGGACAAAGCCAAAGAAAAAGCCGGAGACGGCAAGGTAAAATCCATCCGCCTCTATGTGATCAATACCGATAAACAGCCCATGTTCCTGATCCTGAAACTGGACTAAAGCATCCCCAACTCTCTATAAACAAAAGCGGCAGAAACATCTCTGCCGCTTTTTTTCTCAAAGAAAATACCAGGACAGCAGGAGTCATTTGCACCATTGCATATCCTGAATCAATCTTCAAACTGGAAGGTGCAAAGGACTAATGCGCAGTTAGTTACAGTAGTAATAGCCGCATGAGTCCTTCAGCCCGTATAATCAGTGGTAAATGTATAACTTACAGAGGCCTGAATGACTCCTGCTTCAAGGAAACACCGAATACTGCTCAAAACCCGGGGAAGAATATTCTGCGGTAGTCCACCAATCCACATCATAGCCTATTTTCAGGCTCTTGCCCTCGCCCAAGTCCCAAATATACAGCTCAAAATCATCATCCCAAGCTGTTTCCTCACCATGCCATTCATAAGCGGATTCATAGGCTACCTCTTCGGCAGTTTCTTCTTCCTGCTCAATGTAGGAAACCTGCCACATTCCCAAAGTCTTGGTTTCTTCGTCGAAGTAGGCAACAATCCTTTCCACATATTCATTATCCTGGGGAACAAAGGTGTATTCGACGCCATCAGAACTCTCCACCACAAAATCCAAGGGTGGCTCGGAAAGCAGTTGCTGAACTTTTTCCAGACTGTCACCATAGGACAGGCCAAAAAGGCCGGTTTGCGCATAGCCAAGGGCTGCAAGGAGCACCAAAAGCAGAATCAGACTAAGTTTTTTCATTTCATTACCTCAATATGGGTATTAGTTATTGCATAAGATAGGCTGGCAGTGATTATTCGCAAGGGGGATTGTTCATTGCATTTCAAGCTTCTCATGACTGATGCAATGACCTGAACCAAAAGTACTGCTCCCAAAGATTGTGATCAGCGAAAATCCATAAGCCACCTATTGCACTCCAATGATATTCGTAGGAGCTTCACCGGAGGGAGTGCAGCATTCGCTTGGATGAATGTATGCAAGCTAATGCAGAGTAAAGGCGCTGAGCCATATTATATCAAGACAATAATCATACGGAACAGGTCGACCAGGTTATCATATATCTACCTTTTACCAATTCCTTTGCCATGCGATTCCCATGCGACGCCCGGGCAATTGCATGGGCGTCGCATGGGCGTCGCATGGATAGCGATTAGGATTAGTTGATAGGTAGTGGCGCTTTCCAAAGCGCCATTGAGTTGAGGGGTTCGATTTACTCATTGCTGGAGTCGATGCCGCCAACGCCAATTCTAAAGCTTTATAGCAAGCTAAAAGCGGCATGGACTACAGCAAACACCACCCATACCGAACAGTGTAGATTCACTCATTGCTGGAGTCGATGCCGCCAACGCCAATTCTAAAGCTTTATCCCAAGCT
>CAZSST010000065.1:0-13717 GCA_964609575.1 uncultured Candidatus Cloacimonas sp. | reverse complement strand
ACTCTGAATCGCCATCCCATGAGCTACGTGGTGATCCTTCCGGATAACTATGTGAGTGCAATGCAGCCTTTTGTGAATTGGAAGATACAAGAGGGCTACAATGTGATCGTAGCTCCCACCTCCACTACGGGCACTACTGCCAATGCCATCAAAACTTATCTGCAAAATATCTGGAATACCGCCACCACGGAAAATCCCGCTCCCAGCTATCTGCTGATCGTGGGTGACGTGGCTCAGGTTCCCTCCAATAACGGCACCACCGGCACCCATCCCACCGATCTTACCTACGTGAGATTGCAGGGCACGGACTTCATGCCGGAAATGTACTTTGGCCGCTTCTCTGCCACCACCCCTGCGGAAGTAACCAATCAGGTGAATAAAACTTTGATGCACGAACAATACACCATGCCGGATGATGATTATCTGGCTGAAGTGGTGATGATCGCCGGCGTGGACGGAACCTATGGGCCTACTCATGCCAATGGCCAGATCAATTATGGCACCACAAACTATTTCAATGCCGCCCACGGTATCACCAGCCACACCTACCTTTATCCCACTAGCGGATCTTCCGAAGCGGCGATACTGGCAAATATCTCTGCCGGTGTGGGCTATGCAAATTACACTGCTCACGGCGATGTAACCATTTGGTACGATCCCAACGTAACCATCTCCAATGTAAACAATCTCAACAATGTAAACAAGAGTGCGTTTGTGGTAGGTAATTGCTGCCTCACCAGCAAATTCGATGCGGCCACCTGCTTCGCCGAAGCCTGGCTGCGCGCTCCCAATAAGGGTGGCGTGGTGTATATCGGCGGAACCAACAGCACCTACTGGAACGAAGATTACTACTGGGGCGTGGGCTACAAACCACCCGTGGTAGGAACCGGTTCACCCTTTGTGCCAAACCGTACCGGTGCCTATGACGCCGTGTTCCATGACCACAATGAACCCTTTGTAGATTGGGCTGGAAACGCTGGAAGCATGGTTTTTATGGGCAACATGGCCGTGGTAGCCAGCAATAGCAGCCGCATAAATTACTATTGGGAAATTTATTCCATTATGGGAGACCCATCCCTGATGCCTTATCTGGGAATCCCTCAGCAAAATTCATACCAGGCTCCCGCGCAGATGTTTATGGGCATGAACAGCATGGATATCCAGGCTGATCCCTACAGCTATGTGGCGCTGTCCATGAATGGCGAATTGCACGGCGTGGGCCTTGCCGATGCCAGCGGTATGCTAACTTTGAACTATACCCCCTTCACCGAACCCGGTACCGCCACTCTGGTGATGACCCGTTCACTGCGTAAGCCCCTGGTGGCCAGCATTTCCGTTATCCCCAATGTGGGGCCCTATGTAACCGCCGGTCAATTGGTGATTGAAGATGATAACAATAGCATTCCCGAAGCCGGGGATAATCTGAATATTTCCCTTACTTTCAATAACGTAGGCATTCAAGATGCCGTGAATTTAACCGCTACCCTCAGCACGGATAACCAGTGGATAAACATTCCTACCCCAACCGTTACCCTGCCCAATATTCCTGCGGGACAAACCGTTACCATGAATGATCTCTTCGGAGTTACCATTGATCCCAATATCCCCGATCAGGATGTGGTGGATTTTGCCATCACGGTAACCGATGGCACCAATGAATGGGTTACAAATCGCAACATGACCGTTAATGCCCCCGAACTTAGCTTCGGAAACCTGAGCTATTTCGATTCCAATGGCGACGGCATGTATGTGCCCGGAGAAACTGTTACCATTAGCTTTAATGTGGCCAATTCGGGACACATGAATGCTGGAGGTGGAAACCTATATCTTATCGAAAACAGCCCCAATGCCACGCTGGATGTGAATAACTTCACCATTCCCGCGCTGAATATCGGGGGCACCATTCCCTTGGCATTCAATGTTACTATCGGCGCCGGAGCTGAAAATGGCGACATCATTGGTATCGGCATGGCTCTTAACGCAGGAGCCCAAATGGTTAATACCAATGCCGTTATCCCCATTGGCGCGGTTGGCGAAGGATTTGAATCCAATAGCTTTAGCAACCTCCCCTGGGTGAATAACAGTGCTGTTCCCTGGACTATCGTAACTGGTGCCTCCAATGTGCACAGCGGAAGCTATGCTGCAAAGTCCGGTGCCATCGGAAATAATGCCAATACAGCCCTGCAGCTTACCATTAATGTGGATACCGCAGGCGACCTCACATTTTGGCGTAAGGTTAGCAGTGAGAATAACTACGACTTCCTGAAGTTCTATATCGATAACGTGGAACAAGGTTCCTGGAGCGGAACTCAAGCCTGGGCACAAATGACGTATCCGATTACCACCGGTTCTCACACCTTCAAATGGTTGTATCAGAAGGACGGTTCGCAAACCGGAGGCAGCGATTCTGCCTGGATCGATGATATCATCCTGCCCGGGATGGGAATGCTGAATACCCCCATCATCTATGCCAATCCGCAATCGGTTGTATTTGATGAAGTTGGTGCCAATGATGTGCTTAGTGCCAATCTGGTGATTCGCAATTTGGGTAATGCCAATCTAACCGGGATCATTTCCATGCCCAATGGCTTTGGACTAAGCCTGGGTGGGGAAACTCTTCCTTCCGATTATGCCTATAGTATCAGCGCCGGTGCCACTGAAACCTTCACCATCACCTATACTGCTCCGGCTCAACCTGCTTCGATCACCGAGGAAATCATCATCACTTCCAATGATCCCGATTCCCCCAATATCACCATTACCCTGCAGGTGATTCCCACTGGTAATGCAGATCAGGGACTTATCCCTGTAGCAACTGCCCTGGAAGCGAATTTCCCGAATCCCTTCAATCCGGAAACAACCATCCGCTTCGCCACCAAGGAAGCTGGAATCGTGAAAATAGATATCTTTAACCTGAAAGGCCAATTGGTACGCAGCCTGGTGAATGACAGCCGTAAAGCGGGCTTCCACCGTGCTGTGTGGAATGGCAAAGATAATAGTGGACGCAATGTAAGCAGCGGCATCTATTTGTATCGCATGGAAACACCGGGTTTCTCTGCCACCCGAAAGATGATGCTGATGAAATAAATAATAGCAGGCAGGCACTGTCATTGGTGCCTGCCCCTTGATTTTACATGTATGATTACTTTTACAAGGTTTTTAAAGAAAAACACAACGACAAGGTTCGTGTGGAGGAACCCATGAGAAAATTGTTCTTCGTCCTATGCCTGCTGCTGGCGCTATCTGCGCTGATGGCAGAGCAAGTGATGGTTAGCGCATATCCCAATGATATTCGGCTTACCTCAAGCAGTCCCAATTACATGGAGCTGGAATTTACCCTGGGAAGCTTTTATAGCGACCCGGTGAATATCAATGGCAGCCAATGGCACCAGATTTCTCTAAAGAAAGAAGGGCTTACTCTGGAAGCTGGTCTGCCGCAATTACCGGTTTTGGCTAGAAGCGTAATTATTCCTGCCACTGCGGCAATGCAACTGCAGGTTCTAGGCAGCGAATATGTGGAACTGCCCATGCCCGTAGCCCCTTCCAAAGGAAATCTAACCAGGGATATAAATCCCGATAGCGTTCCCTACACCTTTGCCGATTTCTATAATGGCAATGGCAGCTATCCTGAAAGCACTGCCTATCTCACCGAACCCTTCATTATCAGGGATTACCGTGGGATTACGGTGCGTTTTCAGCCCTTTGAATATTTCCCTGCCACTGGCACTTTAAGGATTTATACCAAGCTGACTCTGGCTCTTAGCGCTAATGGCACGGATATGACCAATGCCCTCACTTCACCCAAGAGTTCCTACACCCGCTATTTTGAAGATATCTACCAGAATCTGTTCCTAAATTTTGCCGATGCCAAATACCCCACTTTGGGCGAAGAAGGCCGCATTCTGGTGGTGAAACACAGCATGTTTGATAACGACATTATCCCTTGGGTAAACTGGAAAAAGCAGCTTGGCTTCCAGGTGGATGTAGTGGATATCAGTGTTGCCGGCCCCACTGCCACGCAGCTTAAGGCTTATATTCAAGCCCAGTATGACTTAAACAACGGCCTGATGTTCGTTCAGCTTTTTGGCGATGGCCCCCAAATTCCCATAATGAGTGGCGGCAGCGATCCCATGCTGGCTCTGCTTGCTGGAGGGGATAGCTATCCCGATATTTATGTGGGACGTTTCTCCGCCTCCAATTCTGCCGAAGCTCAAACTCAAGTGCAACGCAGCATTTACTATGAGCGTGATGTAGCAGTAGGTGCCGAATGGGTTCAAAAAGCCTTTGGCATCGCATCCAACGAAGGTGGAGGCAGCCAGGGTGATAATGGCGAAAGTGATCAAACCCACGAAGAAAACATCCGCACCGATCTTCTGAACTATGGCTACACCAGCGTGGATCAGATTTACCAAACCCAGGGAGCCAGCGCTACCATGGTTACCAATAATATCAATGCCGGCCGTGGCTTTGGCAATTACACCGGTCATGGTTCCGCCACCACCTGGGTTACCACCGGCTTTAGCGTTACCAATGTGAATGCCCTGGCCAATAGCAACATGCTGCCTTTCATCGTGTCCGTAGCCTGTGTAAATGGCAATTTCGTAAGCCAAACCTGTTTTGCCGAAGCATGGCTACGCTCCACTCACGATACTACCGGTGAACCCACCGGCGCAGTAGCTTTCTGGGGTTCCACCATCAACCAGGGTTGGAATCCTCCCATGCGCGCCCAAGATGAAGTTACCGACCTTCTGGTAGCCAATGCCAAGCATCGTATCGGTAGCCTGTACTTCAATGGTGCCAGCAAAATGATAGAAGTATATGGCGCCAGCGGGATCAGCGAATACAAGTGCTGGACTATTTTTGGCGACGCCTCTTTGATGGTGCGCACCAAGAATCCCCAGGTCATTACCGCCACCTATAATCCCGTTATCTTCCTTGGCATGAGCAGCTTTGCCATTCAAACCGTTCCTAATGCGCGGATAACTCTCACCAACAATGGCGATCTCTATGGCATGGCCATTGCGGATGCCACGGGCAGCGCCACCATAAATTTCGATCCCATCCCCCTCAATCCCATGGATATGACCCTCACCATTGCTGCCTTTGACTATCAAACCTACATCCAGACCCTGCAAGTGCTTCCCAGTAATGGGCCTTACATCGTTATGGACCAGGTTAATTACACGGACGATAATGATGGCCTTTTCCAATATGGCGAAACCATCCACATGAGCATCGATCTTGCCAATATCGGCAGTGAAGCTGCAGCCGGCCTGAGCATTGGCATCAGCAGCTCTGATCCCTATGTAACCGTGCTTACCCCTGCCATCAATCTTCCCGATCTGGCAGCCGGTGGTGAAACCCAAAGCGGAATCTTTAATATTCAGCTAAGTAACGACATCCCCGATATGCACGAAGTTGCCATGCAAATCACCATCAATACCACGAATGGCGATCAGCACAATTACACCAGCAGCTTTTTCGCTGCTTCTCCCCACATCAGCTGGGGTAGCCTGCAGATTAATGATGCTGAAGGCAATGGTAACGGCATGGTAGAAGCTGGAGAAGTGATCACCTTCACCATCCCCATCACCAATAACGGCCATTTCCAGGCGGATAACGTAACCTCCACGCTGATGGTTAATGGAGTTACCACCTTAATTACCCCCATCATCGATAATCTTACCGCCATCCCTGTGAATCAGGAAGCATCGCTGATCTACAACGTTACTTTCAGCTCCCAGATACCCATGGGCACTCTGGTGCAGATCACAGTGATGACCTTCTTTGGCCAATTCTCCAGCGCTCACACCTATAGCGTAGTGGTGGGACTGGTGATGGATGGCTTTGAAAATGGTTTTGTCAGCTTCCCATGGGCCTTTATGGGGGGAACCTGGAGCATCGATGGCAACAGCTATAACGGCTCTAATGCCGCACGTTCTGCATCCATTGCCCATAGCGCTTCCACCAGCATCAGCATTAGCTACACTACCGCCCAAAACGGCGAAATCTCCTTCTGGAAAAAGGTATCCTCCGAACAGAATTATGACTTCCTGAAGTTCTACATCAATGGCATCCTAAAAAACCAGTGGAGCGGAACCAGCGACGTTTGGGAACAAGCCACCTATCCCGTGCAAGCTGGAGTAAACCTCTTCAAATGGGAATATTCCAAAGATTCTGGAACTGCCGCAGGAAGCGACTGTGCATGGATTGATGACATCGTATTCCCTAGCACCGGCGAACAAGTTGGTGCTCCGGCCATGATCGTGGATATGCAAGCGCTTGATTTTGGTTCTGTGAAAATCGGCGAAACCGAAAGCATCCCCGTAACCATTTCCAATAGCGGCACCGCTGCCATGCTGGGAACCATTACCTCGTCCGAACCTTTCTGGCTGGGTACCGATCCTATGCAACCCGTGTACACCATAAATTACCAGCTGCAGGCCACTGAATTCATCACCATAAATGTGAATTTCAGCCCCACTGCCCAGCAGGTTTATAGCGGCGATCTGATCATCACTTCCGATGATCCTTTTGCCCCTGTAACCACCATTCCGATCACGGCTACAGGTGCTCCCGTTTCCAACGAAGACCCTGTGAATCCAGTGATCACCGCCCTCAAGGGCAATCACCCCAATCCCTTCAATCCCAGCACCACCATCAGCTTCAGCCTGAAGGAAAAAGCCCCTGTAACCCTGGAGATATATAACATCCTGGGACAAAAGGTTACCACTCTGGCAAATGACGTGATGGACAAGGGAACCCACAATGTGGTGTGGAATGGCAAGGACAGCAAAGGACGCCCCGTTGCCAGCGGTATCTTCTTCTATAGGATGAAGAGCGGCTCGTACACCAGCACCAAAAAAATGATTATGATGAAATAGAGTTAGACGTTAAGCGTTAAGCGTTAAGCGTTAGAATACTAAGGGCGAGTTTTTGGCTCGCCCTTTTTCTTTGAGGGAAGCCATTACTTTTTTCGTGGCGGTTTAGAAACCGCCAATACGCTGTTCTCGAGACGCCCATGCGATCCCCGGGCAGTTGCATGGTGGTCGCATGGGCGTCGCATGGAAATGGAGTATCCAAGGTGCCGCTAAAAACAAACTGCGCCGAAAGCACCATTTCTATGCCCTCAGCGCAGCTTCATTCTTAATTCTTGTTTTTAAATTGCTTAGCTACCCGCCTCGTCCATCGGTTCATGGATGTGGCTGTAAGTGAAATTGTGCGAGCCTGCTTTCACCAGGTTTTTCAGCTTGTCGGCGATGGTTTCGGCCTGGTCGATGTAGTCGATGGTGTTTAAACCCCCGGCAGGATCGCATTCGGCATTTTGAATTTCGTTTAATACCTGATTGCGTTGCTGTTCATGCATGGCATTGATGCGCCCTTCAATTTCGATGATCTTGTAGGTGTAGTCCGGCTTCAGCTCATCCAGGTAATCGATGGAAAGATCAACCATGTGGATGAGTTGAGCATGAAGATCATCGATCATCTTGGTGAATTCCGGGCACAGGGCATTCTTTTGGGAGGTAATCTGGTAATTCAGGATGCGGTTCACTTCTTCGGTGAAGTCGCCAATCTTCTCGATATCATTAACGCTGTGCAGCAACGCGGGGATTTTTTCCACAATCTCATCGGCATTGGTCTTTTGGTTTACGGCTACCAAATAGAGGGTTATCTCACGCTGCAAGTGATCTATAGCCGTTTCAATGCGTGAGATGCGCACTTGCTTACGATAGTTTTTATCCTTGAAGGCTTCGTAGGAAGTAACCAGTCCCAGGCGAACCAGACGCAGCATTTCCCGCATTTCTTTCAGGGATTGGCCGATGGCCAGATCGGCATTATTAATAATATGATAGTTAAGGTGCTTGGGTTCGCCCAGCGAAGTGGTGTCACCTTTGGTTTCTGGGATCAATCTGGTGGCGATTCTTACCAATACTCCCGCAAATGGCAACATGAGGATGGTATTAAAAACGTTGAAAAAGGTGTGCCCATTGGCCACATGCCGGGCTATGTTCTCGCCCGCGTAAATGTTACCAGGGGTAAGATGATTTACTATCTGGGTGTATATGCCCAAGTAAGTTAAAGTGCCAAAGATAATTGTTCCCACCAGATTGAAGAGAGTATGCACCAGGGCAACACGGCGTGAAGTATAGCTACCTCCGATGCTTGCCAGCCAGGCCGTGATAGTGGTGCCGATGTTATCACCAAAAACCAGGTACAATGCACCTTCATAAGGGATCAAACCCGTATTTGCCAATACGATAACAATACCCACTGAAGCTGAGGAACTCTGAATCATCATGGTGAACAAAGTACCTACCAGAATACCCATAATGGGATTGCCCGAAAGGCTTATCATCAGATTTCGGGCGGCTTCCGAGTCTTTTAGCGGTGATACAGATGCAGACATCACGTTCAAACCGATGAAAAGCAAGCCAAAACCGATTATAATCTGGCTCCAGCGTTCCATCACTCTGCTTTTGCGGATGAAGAGTAATACAACCCCTGCAGCTACAATCGCAAAGGCATATTTGCCGATATTGAAAGCAATTAGCTGGGCGGTAACCGTGGTTCCGATATTGGCTCCCATCACTACACCCACCGCTTGGCCAAGCGTCATGATGCCAGTATTCACCAGTCCGATCATCATCACCGTGGTAGCAGAACTGCTTTGGATGAGAGCAGTAACGCCAAGCCCCACTAAAACACCCTTGAATGGTGTATTGGTAAGTTTCTTCAGGATCCGGCGCATCTCGCTGCCTGCTACGGCTTGCAGGTTATCGCTCATTTTATTCATGCCGAATAAAAACAGCGCCAGGCCCCCGATTAGATTTACAATATCCAGTATGCTCATCCTAATCTCATCCTTTGCATTGTGTTAGCTCTTTACTTGGGAAACAAAACGTTCTTGGTTTCCAGACAAAAAAAAACGGGCATACGCCCGCGTAAGATATTATTCCGGCTTCATTTGGGGAAACAAGATTACTTCCTTGATGGAATCATTCTCGGTTAGCAGCATCACCAGGCGGTCGATACCGATTCCTTGTCCCCCCATGGGTGGCATACCATATTCCAGAGCTTCCAGAAAATCTTCATCCACCACGTTGGCTTCTTCATCGCCCAGAGCACGAAGCTTGGCCTGTTCTTCCAGGCGTTCGCGCTGATCCAGGGGATCATTCAGCTCGCTGAAGGCATTGGCAAATTCGCTTCCCGCGATGAATAGCTCAAATCTATCCGCCAAAAGAGGATTACCAGGCTTGGCTTTTGCCAGGGGAGAAATCTCCTTGGGCATATCACAAACAAAGGTAGGCTGAATGAGATGCGGCTCCACCATGTGCTCAAAAAGCTGAGCAATCAGCTTGCCTTTGCCGCTGCCTTTGGGGATTTCCACGCCTTTCCTGATGCAATATGCAGCCAAATCCTCGTAGCTTATGGAGGCAATATCCAGCCCTGAATATTCGCTTACCAGTTCGCTCATTCCCACTCTGCGCCAGGTTCCGCATAAATTTACTTCGTGACCGTGATAATAGAAGATTTCTTTACCGATTACATCTTTTGCCAGGTGCTTAAAGAGGTTCTCCGCTATGTCCATCATTCCGCGCAGATCAGAATAGGCTTCGTAGAATTCTATCATAGTGAATTCGGGATTATGGGTGCGATCCATTCCTTCGTTACGGAAGTCCTTGCCCAGTTCATACACCTTTTCAAAGCCGCCAACGATCAGCCTTTTCAGGTAGAGCTCGGTGGCAATGCGCATATAAAGATCGGTATCCAGAGTATTATGGTGAGTGGTAAAAGGCCTGGCATTGGCTCCCCCATAAAGAGGTTGCAATACGGGAGTTTCCACCTCGATGTAGCCAAGATCGTCCATAAAGCGGCGCACAGCGGTAATAATGCGTGCCCGTAGCTCGAAAACCTTGCGATGATCAGGATTTAGCAGCAGATCCAGGTATCTTTTGCGATAGCGAAGCTCGATATCTGCAAATTCATCATAGCGAATGGTTTTGCCATCCACCTGCTTTTCTTTCACCGCAGGAAGGGGTCTGATGTTCTTGGTAAGCAGCTTGATAGCAGTGCATTTCAACGAAAATTCGCCAGCCTGAGTGAAGAAAGCCGTACCCGTGGCCTGAATAAAATCGCCCGGATCGCAGAGTTTGAAAAGCTCATAATTCTCTTCACCCAGCAGATTTTGCGCCACGTATAGCTGAATTTTACCCGAAGCATCTTCCAGATTGCCAAAGCCCAGCTTACCTTGACGGCGCATGGCAACCAGACGTCCCACCAGGATTACTTCGGTTTCCGCGGCTACAAAGGCATCCTTATCGGCCAAAAGCGACGATATATGGTGACTGCGTACAGACTCCACCGGGTAGGGATCAATGCCCAGGGCCTTGATCTTACCCAGCTTTTCCTTGCGCAGCGTAATGAACTGATTAGGTTTCTGCTGCATTAATATATTTGTTTACAGGTCTTTAAAGGGATTATCTTCGTTGGAAGTAACCTTCTGATTGGCATATTTACGCCATTCTTCATCGGATCTTCCTCTTCCGGGACGGCGAGTGGAATTATCTCTGCGGAAGCTGTCATTACGCGGTTCGCGCTGGAAATTCTCTTCGCTGCGGTGATGGGTTTCCACCACTTCATCGGCACGGCGGTCTGTATAATCTAAAGTAATGCGGCGGTTATCCTTATCGATGGCAGTAACCATCAGGGTAGCCTTGTCGCCACTCTTGAAATTATCGGTTTTCCTGATCCGTGAACGGGGCAGCAATCCAGTAACGCCATCGGTGATGGTTACAAACACTCCGAAATTAGTGGAGCTCTCCACCACGCCTTCGAAGGGATTATCAATCTGCACCAGCTCGTCGATTTTGTCCCAAGGATCTTCCTGCAGGGCTTTCAAAGAGAGGGAAATCTTATTTGTATCGGGATCGATTCTGAGAATCTGAACCTGCACAAATGCGCCTTCTTTCAGCACTTCGCGGGGGTGAGAGATATTACGGTTGCGGCTCATTTCGGAGATGGGAATCAGTCCTTCCACGCCCGGTTTGAGCTCTGCAAAGGCACCAAAATTGTGCAGACGCAGGATACGGCAATTTATTACATCGCCTTCCTTCATCTCGTTCAAAGCCTGAATAAAGGGATTTTCCTGCAAAGCCTTCAAGGACAGAGCGATTTTGTCACCCTTGATCTCAAGGATTTTCACTTCCACTTCCTGGCCTGCTTTCAGCTCATCCTGAGGCTTCACCACGTGCTGCCAGGAAATCTCGGAAACGTGCATCAGTCCTTCGATTCCACCCAGATCGACGAAAGCGCCGAAACTGGTCATCCGCATCACTTTGCCTTTAACGATATCGCCCTCATGCAGTCTTTCCAGAGCGGCGGCTTTGTTCTCTTTATCTTGCATTTCTGCCAGCTGACGGTGCGAAACCACTATCCTGCGGCAATTTTCCGAACATTCGATCACCAGAAAATCAAGGGTTTTACCTATGAACTGAGCAGTATCATCCACGGGGCGAAGCGAGATTTGGGACACGGGACAGAAAGCCCTGGCACCCAGAATATCCACATTGAATCCGCCCTTGGTGGGTGAATAAATCTTGCCCTGAACGGGGATTTTCTTTTCAAAGGCATCGAGGATCGATTGCTTGTCCACATGTTGCTTGGTGAGGCTTTTGGCCACCACATAGCCCTGGTCGTTTTTATCAACCACATAACCCTTCAGGGTATCGCCCACCTGGTGTTGCAACACGCCTTTCTCATCGGAAAATTCGCTGATCTCAGCGTAGGCATCAAACTTCCCACCCAGATTCAGGATCAAATACTGATCTCCGATACTTACTATGGGAGCTTCCACCACATCGCCTTTTTTGATTTCTGTAGTGTTTTGAAAGGATTCTTCGAGCATGCGAAGATATTCTTCTTTCAGTTCCTTCATTGCAGCTTTGCTGCCGGTTTCACGCACCTTATCTGACATAAGTAACTCCTAACGACATTTCAGAGACCCACGTTTTACAGAGGCTCTTTTTTGTAAAGTGTTTTTATTTTAATGCGCTTCGCCAGTGCCTCACCTCCCCTGTGTCCGGATTATAAGACCGGCGATAATTACTGCTAAACCGCTTATTGCAAAGAATATTGCCGGGCCAGCACTGTGGATGGAGAAGTGATAAACACCTCCATAAACTGCTTGACGTAATTCAAGTGGTTGCCACAATAGCCATTAAGGAAGAATGGAATTACATTTATGATTACTCAAGATATGCCCGGTGCAGAATGTGGCGCTAAAGAGCGCATGGTAAACGCTTTGGAAGCGGCTTTAATAGATTTTGGCAGCTTTCCCAGGCTGCGCCATCATCTTTCTGCCTTGCCCTTATCTCCCCATGTTCACCTTCTGGCCATCGGGAAAAGCGCATCCAGCATGGCAAGAATCGCCAGGGAGGTTCTGTGCGAAAGGGGCATCACCTGCGAAGGCTTCATCCTCACCAAATATGGCTATGCACCGGAAAGCATCGGTACACTTATCACTCTGGAAGCGGGGCATCCCCTCCCCGATGCTAATTCGCTATGGCATAGCACCGTTATCCTGAACTGGCTGCAGCAGCTTCTGCGCCGTGATACTCTTATCGTGCTGCTCAGCGGTGGAGGCTCTGCCCTTTTTGAGGTTCCCGAAGCAGGATACAGCCTGGATGAGCTCATTGAACTAAACAGAAACCTGCTGAAATCGGGATTGGATATCGCAGCGATGAATTTGCAGCGCGCCAGGTTTTCCAAAGTAAAGGGAGGAAAGGCTTTGCACTTTGTAGCCTGCGAACAGATTCAGGTATATGCGCTATCCGATGTGGAGGGAAATGATCCCCGCGTTATCGCTTCCGGCCCCTTTACGCCTGTCTTGGGGACAGATAATCGGATAAAGTATCACATTATAGGGGATAACTATGGCTTCCGGCAGGTTTTGAAAAGCAAATTGCCTGGGCCGGTTACCAATCTGCATGAGTATCTTGCCCTTCCCGCGCATGAAGCTGCTGCCTGGCTGGATCGATTTATCCACCAGGCACATACGCATGGAACCTATCTTTTGGGTGGCGAAGCTCCGGTGCAAACTGCTGGAACAGGCCAGGGCGGACGCTGCACTCATCTGGCCCTGGATGTAGCCATTCGCATCGCCGGAAAAGCCGGAATATCCTTGCTTTGCTATGCCTCCGACGGCTGTGATAATATCGAAGGTGTGGCAGGGGCTTATGTTACAGGCGATAGCTATGCGCAGCTGCAAAGCAAGGGCCTCGATCCCGAAAGCTATTTGCATGATTGCGATTCATATACAGCCTTGCAAGCCATCGGCGCCATCCTTGGCAGCAGCACCACCAGACTGAATGTGAATGATATCTACATTCTATACCGCTATTGATCAAAATCTCCAAAGCGTAACCAAGTACCCTCCCATATCATTGTCCGGGGGATGCCCATGCGATGCCCATGCATTGCCCGGGGGTCGCATGGGCATCACGATAGAAACGTATTGGCGGTTTCCAAACCGCCACAATGAAGTGTGGCTAAAGTTCATCTATGGTGGGTACCCATCCGTCATTCCTGAGAAGGCAGGAATCCAGTTATTAATAACTGATTGAGAGCAATACTAATAATGTAACTTGATGTTTTCTGGATCCCCTCCTGCGAGACTGTGTGAAAACTCTCGATGCTTATCTGGGATTTTTGAAACTGA
>CAZSST010000064.1:0-13899 GCA_964609575.1 uncultured Candidatus Cloacimonas sp. | reverse complement strand
GCAGGGAAAGATCCAGCAGAAATTGAACTTCCTTGGGGCTGAAGTCCATGAGGGTTAGGAAATGGCGGTTCTTGAGGTTGAAAGCCATGTTTATCTCCTTATGTTTTATTGTTATTACTTAGGTTGATGCCAATAATTAATGGTATAGTTTTAGGGCAAGGAGATTTTTTCTTTGGCTGCAGATGGCTGCCCTGAGCAAGATAATCCTTGCATTTACTTAAAATGAATTAAATTATTATCTTAGATACACATCTGTGAGGTGAAAGATGAAAGCGCACGTATTACTTGGGGTTCTTATGTTGATGTTTTGCATGTTGTGGGGAGATTGGAGCGAAAGTGCCGATACTCCCACCCTCATCGCCGGAGGGAATGGCGAGCAGGTATTACCCAAAACGGCTATAACTTCCGATGGCATGGTGTATGTATGCCGTTTTGACAATTCGCTTGGGGGGAATTATAACGTTTATTTGCAGCTCTTTAACCAGCAAGGAGGGCAGCAATGGCAGGTATTGGTGAGCGACGAAACAAGTATGAGCTGGCTGACGGATTATGACATGACCGTGGATAACAGCGGAAATGCGGTGATTGTGTTTCAGGACATCCGCACCCAGGGAGTGAATAATATCCACATCTATAAGGTTAATCCCGAGGGAGTGTCACTGTGGGTGGATGGGATTGACCTTTCCTATGACACCAGTACTGATTACATGAACGTATCACCCAAAGTGATAACCACTTCCGATAATTACACCTATGTAGCCTGGCAGCGCAGCAGTACCAATGATACCATCAAGCTGCATCGCCTAAGCCCCACGGGACAGAAATTATGGGGTGAGGCAGGGATCACCATTTCTTCTTTCAGCGCACGTTGCACCTGGCCGCAGCTTCTGGAATCGGATAATGGGGCAGTTTTGGTGAAGTACTTTGAAGATACCGGCCCTGTCTATTCTCCCACGCGGCATGTTTACCTGCGTAAATACAATACCGAGGGGTTGATGCAATGGCATACGCCGATTAGCGAAGCCGGAGGAGTTTCAGCCTGGAATCAGCTTTTTGCCTTTGAATCCGATGGCAGTGGGGGAGCAGTGATTTCCTGGTATGATGATCGTAATAATGATATGGTGAATGAGGCTTATCTGGCCAGAATCACCGCTACAGGAACGGTCACTACTGCTGCGAATGGCTCGTTACTTACCGGCGATACCGGACATCAGCAGTATCAAACCGTAATAAATGTTAGCACTGCTGCGGAAAGGATTATGGTGTTCTATAAGGAAACCAGTTCCGATCAAAACATGTATGGCATCGGCAGACAATTAATGGATTTCAGCGGTAACCGCTATTGGGGTGAGAATGGCAGCAGCCTGATCCCTCTGGGGAATCTGGTTTGCAGCCCTTTATTCATGCATAAAACCTACTATGGTACGGTGCTGATCTATGAGATAGGGAATATCCCCAATAGTGATATGGCCATGCACATCAAGGCTACATGCTACCGTGGAGATGATACTTACTTCGCGGATATGCCCATTGCCACCACCGATACCAGCAAATTCCACTATTCTTTTGCTGCCCATAGCGACGATTGGATTATCGCAACCTGGGAACAGGGCACATCGGGTTATGATATTGCTGGAGCGAGGCTAAACCGGGATGGCAGCCTGGGGATGGATTATCCCGCTCCGCTTGATTTTACTGCCACCCTTACCCCACCCTTCCGCGTGTATTTAAGCTGGCAAAATCCCTCGCTGCATTTTCTTCCCATCAGCTACTCTCTATATATGAATGGGGAGCTCTTGCAGGTGGTGCCGGCTTCTTCCACTGACTATCTGACCAATGAACTCACCCCTGGGAACTATACCTTTTATGCCATGGCCAGATATCCCGGGGATATTGATTCACCTGCTTCCAATAGTGCTGAAATCGTAATTGTGGCAAATGATGATCACAATGCTCCCTCTGTTCCGGATAAACCGTTGCAGATATGGCCAAATCCGGTGTCCGGCTATGCAGAACTAAAGTACTATATGCAGCTTGCAGGGGATGTGAAACTGAGTGTTTATAATCTTAAAGGACAAAAGGTTCAGAGTATCTCCGCAGTGAATAGCAAAAATGGATGGAATAGTATGACCTGGATGCCGGATACCAAGCTACCTGCAGGGATTTATTTCCTGAGGGCAGAACTGGGAAGGGAAGCCTGCACAAGCAAGTTTATCATCAAATAGCGTCACAAACAATAAGGGCGTCCCGCCGGACGCCCCTACTTTAGATACTAACGGTTAACTCGTTAACTCGTTAACTACTTCATCAGCATGATCTTTCTGGTGCTGTGTCTGCCATTCTGGCTGGCTTTGGCAAAGTAGATTCCGCTGGAAACTGCATTACCCCTATCATCTTTTCCATCCCAATTAAGTAAACTGGTATTACCGGGGCTATCATTAAAGATGGTTTTCACTAATTGGCCTTTGGTATTATAAATCTGCACCAGTAGCGTATTGTGCTTATCCTGCAGGCTAAGGGGCAGATAGGTGCTGCTGGAGAAGGGATTGGGATAATTACTGAAGATGCTAAGGGCAGGGATGTTTCCGGAAGTGGGATCTTCAGCATCCAAGGGTTCGGCAAATTGGTTACTGAATATTTCCACGGTAAAGGCTCTGGCACCGGGAAGCTCCATGTTATACAGCGGGAAGCTAAGGGTAACAGTTTTGCCGCTGCCATATTCATTAAAAACTGCCACAGGATCACCGTTCATTTCTCCCTGGGCACTGCCATTATCGTAAGCCGAGCCATACAGATACATTTGATCACCGGTAACAACAGGGGTAATCGCTTCCACTTTGAAGATATGCCCATTCATGGCGGCTGTGGTTTTCAGGCTATCCACCATCATCGACGGCAGGTTTGTCCAGATTGGCAATGCCAGCTTGAATCTGGCTGAGTTGCTAAGATCGGCACCACTGATTCCCAGCACCTCACTGATAAATGAAGTGGGTGCAAAAGTGGCCGGATACGTAGCACTAAGCTCAAAGGCATTGCTGGGCCTGTAAACGCTGAAGAGCACCTTACCTCCCAGCTCAATGTAGCGTTTCAGATCATCTCGTATTTCATAGGGATAGCTCATGGTGGCGCTATCGTTGCCGTGCCACAGAATGGAAGAATACACTCCGATATCTGCCAGACGCAGAAATTCAGTTTGATTGGCCAGATCAAGGTGTTCGCTGATCTGGAAGCCTTGCATTATCTCGTCATAAAAACTATCCACCATCTCGTCTGTGGGCATCAAAGGATTGGTGCCATTGTAATCGGCAGTTTCATCCACAATCAGCACTCCCTGATTAAGGGTAACGGGACGGCTGCTGCAATTGGCGTAGGGACTGATGTTGCCAGCC
This sequence comes from uncultured Candidatus Cloacimonas sp., assembly GCA_964609575.1. Taxonomy (GTDB): domain Bacteria; phylum Cloacimonadota; class Cloacimonadia; order Cloacimonadales; family Cloacimonadaceae; genus Cloacimonas. The sequence goes on along the minus strand of CAZSST010000064.1, from coordinate 10,510 downwards.
TGATCCACAGCGCAAAGGCTGTAATAATAGTAGCCTTGAGTTCCATTAACGTTGCTGTCGGCATAGGTGTTTGTGTTTGCTGTGAAAACCCCCACCTGGGTGCCTAATTGGTCAGGAGCATTGGAACGGTAAAGATAATATCCTATCAGATCAGCTTCCATATTGCCTTCCCAGCTCAGATTGATGGCATTCAAGGCGGGTTCGTCTGTAAAGCCTACCGGTTCCAAGGGCAACAAATTGGGCGTGCCACTGCCAAAGATTCTGGTGCTTTCCATCCCAAAGGCGTCTATTGCGCATACTGAGATATCATAGGTAATTCCCTGCGTAAGGCCAGTTAGCACCAAACTGGATGCAGAAGTGCTTTGAACCTGGGGATCGGTGCTGCCTTGGGGCTGATAATATACACGATAACCTGTTACAAATGGATCGGTGGAAGCGGTCCATCCAATTATCAGCGCATTTCCAGTTCCTGCATCCTGCACGTTCAAGGCAGTGGGAGCAGTGGGCATTCCGGCAAAGCTGGCGGCCACAGCAGTGGAGGCTTTTATCACTTTGGTGCAATAGGCAGGATCGAGATTTGCCATAGTATCATTATCGCTATGATACACTTGCGAGAAATTATACTCGAAGAAGTAAATCACCGGAAAGCCGCGCTGCCAGAAAGGAAAGCTATCGCTGGAACTGGAATTGGCAGAACCGTAAACCGGGATAAGATCAGTGTACTGGTCAGTTATCCCCATAGCATAATCGGTGTATTCATAAAAACCGTCATAAGGCATCAGGCGTACCCGCAAATCTGTGGGATTGGGGCTGGTATTGGCCAGCATATCGTGATTTATCATCAGCTGGATATCCATGTCGTTATCATCGGCATATTGTGCGTATGCCTTGGCTCCCCAAAGGCCAAATTCCTCTGCGGCAAAGGTCATGAAGCGGATGGAGCATTTGGGTTGATAGCCACTTTGCATCATCACTCTGGCCATTTCGATGGCGGCAACGCTGCCGGTGGCATTATCATCTGCGCCGGGAGCTGAGGTTAGGGGGGTATTATTGGTAATGCTGTCATGATGTCCGCCAACCACAATGTAAGAATCGGGGCTGATTGTTCCAGGAATGGTGGCTACCACGTTATACTGTGTGGTTCCCTGCCATTGGAAGGGGAAAAGCTGAGCATCGGCAATACCAAAGCGTAAGAACTGGTTTTTAATCCACGTAGCCACTGCCAAACGGTTATCTGCCAGGGCATAACGGGTTTGAAAATCTTGCAGGCTTTGCAGAAAATAGGTGATGCTATCTTGGGAAACGCTGTTTACCAGGTCTTCGATCTCGGTGCGAGTGCCTTTCATCGCCTCAAAATCTGTGCTCGTGCGTTGCAGCACCATCGGGGTAAGCTCGAGCTGGGAAAATGGATTGGCGAGGGCTTTGCGTAACTTAACCTCGTCCAAAGCGCTTTGCAGCAGCCAGGATGTTCCTAAATCGGCCACAATGTTCCCTGCAGCATTAAGATCAGCTTCGCTATTGGGACCATATTTATTTACCAGATACAGTGCTCCCTCAGCGTGCAGCTTCAGTTTGGTTGCTTGGGGATGTGTGGGTAGGGCAGATACCAGCACCTGCGTTTCGGAGTAATAATATATTTCAAAGCCCCTATGGCTAAGCTCCAAAACGCTTTGGCGCAGGCTGATGGAGGGCTTGTCATTTAGCAAGGTTTGCACGGGGATCATCTGGATTTCTCGCGGCAGGGCATAGATAAGGCATATACTCCATAACGCTGCAAGTATCAATACGGTTCTCTTCATTTCTTGTCTCCTTGAGATAAATCTCGACGCTCTGCAAGTATGCAAAATGTGTTCCGCATGCGGGTATTAATTGTGATGAAGGGGGAAAGGAAACAGAAAGGCTGGCACCTGACACCAGAAACCTGAAACCCGACACCTTACCCATGTTCCACCTTTCCACACTTCCATCGAAACTATATCAAAAAGCCATATCAAAATGATCTAATCATTTGCCTTGAGCATCACTTCATTGAACTATAACTACAAGATTATCATTGCCTTATAGATATTATCGCATTTGGCACGCCCCTTGCTGTAATAAAAAGAAAAACTTATAGGAGTTAGCCATGAAAAAACTAATGATACTCGCGCTCATCCTCAGCTTCAGCTTCAGTTTGTTGCTCGCGGAAGGTGATGATGATCTGGACACACGCATCAAGATGGAAATAGAAAAAGAACTACAGGATCTCCCCGGTGGAGGCAAAGTAAATATCGTCATGAAAAAGCAATTCGACACCCAAGAACAAGCTACCGATGCTGCATATTTCGGAATCTTTGTGGAAGACCTCAATTTTCCCAAAGCTCAGGAACTGGGATATACCGGAAACATCGGGGTATTGATAACCGGAGTGGTTCCCGAATCTCCAGCTTGGGAATACCGGCTGCAGGAAGATGATATCATTACCGCCATCGATGGTAAGGAAGTAACCAATTACGCTACCTTCGAAAAGCTGCGTAAGCAATTCCGCGCTGGAGATCAGGCCCAGCTGGATATCTTCCGTGCAGGCGAAATGGTGAGCGTGGATTTCACCTTTGGCAGCAGAGGAGGTGCCGCTCCTCAAGCTCCCGGAAGCCCTGATGTGGAAGTAAAAAAGAGCCTTTCCGTAGGTTATGGCGGAGGTAGCTATATCCCCATGTGGTTCATGCCGGAGCTGGAAGACGTTAATCACCTTCTCGCCAATATGGGTTTCCCGGAATTGGATGATAACGGCTTGTTCATGCAAGGTGGCGGTGGTAAGCTGGGAATCGGCAAAGGATATTTTCTTGGTGGAGCCATCTACACCTATGAAAACGCTCAGAAAAAAGATGATCCCGTGGATGCCACATACGATATCTGGCTGCGCTATGAAAACACCATGGGTGGAGTAACCCTGGACAAACGTTTGGCGCTTTCCCGCAAGATTATCACTTCTGCCGGCGTACTTTTGGGCGGAGGAAAGCACACCGTGGAATTCCTGAAAAGTAACAACAGCTTTGATTGGGACAATTGGTATAACACGGCTTTGAACAGCAATAACACCCATAACACCATCTCCCGTGGCTACCTGATCGTGCAACCCCGGGTGGAGCTGATGTATCGCCTTCTGCCTTGGTTGGGACTACGTGCCGAAGGTAACTACACCTATGGCTACAGCACCAAGAAAGGCTGGAAGATCGAAGGCTTGGATGGCGACAACATCGTGGTGGTAAATTCCCCCGATACTCCCTATCAAGGCTTCGGGATCAGCATCGGTCCCTGGTTTGGATTTTAATAGTATCTGATAAACTCACTCCCAAACATCCTGGAAAAAGCCCTTCCTACCCAAGGAAGGGCTTTTCTATTACCCAGGCACAAAAAGAGATTGACACTTAAGAGCCTGCCTATGAAGTTGTCCTATCTGTAAATAGCTGTATATTATAGGAGATACAATATGAACTACTTTCTAACTGACGACCAATTGGAGATGCAGGAACTGGCACGCCGGATCGCCGTGGAAAAAATGAAACCCCTCTCCGAAAAATATGATGAAGAGGGCATCTTCCCTTGGGATATCGTGGAAATCATGAAACAAAGCGACATGTTTGCCATTCTTATTCCCGAAGAATATGATGGCATCAGCGGTAAAGTGATGGATCTGGCCGTGGTTACCGAAGAGCTTTGTGCAGTGGATGCAGGAATGGCTTTGGCTTTTGGAGCCACAGGACTGGGAATGTATCCCATTCTGATCGCCGGAAGCGAAGAACAGAAGAAGAAATATCTGCCCATTATTGCTGCGGGTGAACAGCTTTGTGCTTTTGCCTTAACCGAAGCCAATGCCGGTTCAGACGCCGGAGGAATTGAAACTACGGCTCGCAAGGAAGGCGATCACTATGTGCTGAATGGCACCAAGCAATGGATAACCAATGGGGGAGAGGCCGGCATCTATACCGTTTTTGCCATGACTGATAAAACCAAGGGTGCGCGTGGTGCTTCCTGCTTTATCGTGGAAAAGGGAACTCCCGGATTCAGCTTTGGCAAGAAGGAAAACAAGATGGGTATCCGTTCTTCGGCTACCCGCGAATTGATCTTTGAGGATTGCGTGGTTCCCGCGGAAAACCTTTTGGGAAGAGAAGGCACAGGCTTTATCACGGCCATGAAGGTTTTTGATAAATCTCGTCCCATGGTGGGAGCTCAGGCTGTGGGTATTGCCCGCGGTGCCTTTGAAGCTGCCGCTCGCTATTCAAACCAACGTCAGCAATTTGGCAAGCCTATTTCCAGCTTCCAGGCAGTGCAATTCATGCTGGCTGATATGGCTACGCAGATCGAAGCCGCCCGTGCTTTGGTTTTCCAAACTGCCCGGATGGTGGATGCTGGAATAAAAAACTACTCCAAAGAAAGCGCCATGTGCAAATACTATGCCAGTGACGTGGCCATGAAGGTTACCACTGATGCCGTGCAAATCCTGGGTGGCTATGGCTACATGAAGGAATACCCCGTGGAAAAGATGATGCGCGATGCCAAAATATTGCAGATTTACGAAGGAACCAACCAGATTCAACGGGGCATCGTGGCGGCCAATATCCTAAAGGAATTTTGATGCACGAGTGGATTAAAGAATTCCCTGCGGCCATCACAGTATGTGATGCAGATGGCATTATTACCGAAATGAACGACAAAGCCATAGAAACTTTTATGGCAGATGGCGGTGCCGAACTGATCGGCAAGAATCTTTTTGATTATCATCCGGAGCATTGTAATGCCATTATCCGGAAGATGTTGGCAACGGGCGAACCCCATAGCTACACCATCGAAAAGAAGGGAAGCCGTAAGCTAATTCATCAGCAACCCTGGTTTAAGGATGGCAAAGTGGCGGGATTGGTGGAACTTAGCATCGTGCTGCCGCTCGAAATGCCTCATCATGTCCGTAGCTAAAATCCTTGTTCACACCTGCTGTGCTCCCTGTTTTATCGCCCCATATCAGCATTTGAAGGCGGAAGGCAGGGAGCTTGGCGCGTGGTGGTATAATCCCAATATCCATCCTTTGCTGGAGTATCAAAAGCGGCGTAATACCTTGCGTGAATTCTGTGCCCGCGAGCAGATCAAGCTCATCGAGCATGATGATTATGGGCTGAAAGATTTTCTGGATAATACTCTATCGCACATCGACACACGCTGTGAATACTGCTATCGGGTACGGCTGGAAGCATTGGTGCAGGATGCGCTGAACTACGGTTATGATGCGATTACCACCACCCTGCTTTATAGCCGCTATCAGAAGCATGAGCTGATAAAAAGCATCGCCCAGGAGCTTTGCCAGGGTACTTCAGTGGAGTTTTTCTATAGGGATTGGCGTCCCCTGTGGCAGGAAGGCATTGCCCTTTCCAAAGCTGCAGGCATGTATCGCCAGCAATATTGTGGCTGCATTTTCAGCGAAGAGGAGCGCTATCGTGAGCAAATACAGGGAAATAGACCTTAGCAAGATAAAAACATATCCCATCACCGCCAGGCACAGCAAGGTGCAAAGTTCAGCCTTTGCGAAAACCGGAAAAGTGAATATGGATGCCTTTCTGGACTGCCTTCCGGACATCCTGAAGGCACATGACCTGAAGGATCTGGTTAGGGCTTGTCGCCATGCCAAATCCATCGGCAAGCCGCTGATCATAGGCCTGGGAGGACATGTAATCAAGTGCGGCCTGGCTCCACTACTTATCGAACTGATGGAAGCAGGCTACGTTAAAGCCTTTGTGTGCAATGGCGCGGTTGCGATTCATGACTTTGAAATTGCCTGCTACGGCCAAACCTCGGAGGATGTGGCTTCAGCTTTGGCGGATGGCTCTTTTGGCATGGCCGAGGATACTTCGCTGTTTCTGAATAGTGCGATAACAAACGGCTATGAAAACGATTTGGGCATGGGTGAAGCCATCGGGGCAGCCTTGCAGGAAAAGGCAGTGTTTCCAGAACTGTCCCTGTTTGCCTCGGCTTATAAGCATAACATCCCGGTTTGCGTGCAAGTGGCCATAGGCACCGATATTATCCATCAAAGCCCTCATGCACGTGGAGAAGCCATCGGCGCTACCTCCATGCGTGATTTCCGTATTTTCTGTGAGGCGGTTTCCACGTTGGATGAAGGGGGAGTGTTCATCGATTTTGGCTCGGCGGTGATTGTTCCCGAAGTGTTTCTGAAAGCCCTTTCTGTAGCCCGTAATCTCAAGGGCAAGGTATCCAATTTTACCACCGCAGTATTTGACATGAATATGCATTACCGTGCCAGGGTAAACGTTGCGGAAAGGCCTGTTTTAACCGGAGGGAAGGGATATTACATTATCGGACACCATGAGATAATGATCCCCCTGCTGGTGAAGGCCTTAGTTTAGGATTTCAGGGCTCACATTCAAACTGAGTGGTTTCTACTGGGTTGCTGCATAATCAGTACCCATGCGATGCCCATGCGATGCCCATGCAAACGCCTGGTGGTAGCATGGGGATGGCATGATAAAAAACTATGTAGCATTCCTTTATAGCTATACCGCGGTTACCCTCTCGGTTGGAAAGAGCCTAATATACTATCAGTTTGCCTGTTTGCCTGTTTCCGGAGCTGTAAAAATATAGCCCCGGGCTTAGCTTAAGCTGCTGCAGAGAAAGGCTTAGTTTGCCATCCACCAGGCGTTGCTGCAGTACTGTCTGGCCTTTGAGGTTGTAAAGTGAAAAATCTGTAGTCCCTTTGGCACTGCTCTGCACGGTCAGAACTCCATTGCGGGACAAGGGATTGGGATATATCTGCAAGGTGCTTTGGGGCATGAATTCATCTTCTGCCGAGGAACCAGGTTCCCACAGCCACAAATCTGTGGGAAGCAAGCCTATGGTGAATTGTCCCACATTTGCCCAGGCTTGATCTTTTAGATACACAGTGCCGTTTGATCCCCAATTTGCCGATAAAAGTGCTGTTATCGAAGCAGAGCCATGCACAGCTACAGCTCCGGGGCTAAGGGGATTAGCCTCGCCATGCAGCAAGGTGTGATTGAGGGCATCATAGCTGTAAACTCCGCTATTGTAGCCTTCTCCGATGTAGCCGGTACCTGCAGGACTGATCCACAAGCTCCAGGGATTTCCACCGGTGAGAATGCGGTCGGTTTGTTCGTCGGTGGTGGTATCGATAATATCTATGGCTCCGGAGGTAGTTGCCCAATTCCCCGTACAGGCCACATGTATTTCATTCCCATGGGCTTGCAAGTCCTGGGGATTGGTCCACACCGGGATGGTTTTTATTACACTAAAGCTATCCAGATCGATCACAGAAACACTGCTATTGGCATATCCTGAAGCGTAACCACCGGTATTGCCAACATATAGCTTGCCATTTGCAATAGCCATGCCTTCGGGACTGATGCCCACATTTACATTGGCAATCACACTGCCGGTGGGACGGTTTATTTTATATACCTTGTCTGTAAAATATCCTGTTACATATAGATAATCCCCATCGGCAGCCACATCCCAGGGATTGGCAGAGCCTGCCACAAAGATATCATCCAGCAAGCTTCCGCTTTCGCGATTAAAGATTTGAAGGCTATTGGCACCGGAGCACACCACATAGATTTCATCTCCCTTTACAAGCATCCTATTGGGAGTAAGCCCAAGCTGGGCAAAACTGTTATTAACGTTTAAAGTGGCAGTATCGATGCGGGAGAGAGTTCTGGAATCGGAATTCACCACATATATCTGAGTGGCAAAAAAGCTACTCAAGCAGACTAGTAACAGCATTATCAGCAGTAATTTATTCATTTGTTTGTCCTATCGGCATTTTCATCTGATGCCACTTTTAAAAGGCAGAACATTGTGTCAATCCCCAGTAAGTTTATTTGCCTGCGGTGCAGAAACGGTTATCCTATTTGGTATAATTCAATATGCGGGAGAAAAGATGAAAAACCCTTCATACCATACCCGAATGCTGCTGTTAATGCTGATACTGCTAGGCCTGGGAGCCTGTAAACTGCAACTGGATCAAGAGATTTGGCTGAACGCGGATAATTCCGGCCGTGCAAGATTGGAGGCCGAAGTGATCATCCCCCGCATGGCAGAAGGGGAAGATGAGACCAATGGCCCCAGCGACGAGAACGCCCTGCAGGATTATGCTGATCGCATTGCTGAAAACTCCGGTGCGGTGATGGAGCTCTATGAGATGAGCACAGATCATAATCCCGACGAATTACGCTACATTTATCAGCTGGAATTCAGTTTTGATAATCTGCAAACCCTGCGCAATGTTATCTGCATAGACAGCACCAGGGGATTCAATGTGGATCAGGCCACCAGCTATAAACTGGCCGATATCGATCCCCATAATCTATTAATGCAGCAGGAGAGCGATATCCAGGAGTATTTTTCGCTGATGGATATAAACATGAAACTGGTTTTGCATCTACCCAATGAACCTAAAAAGATAGATTCCAAGGCCCCGGCCCTGGTTACTGGCAAAGAGATAATCTGGAATTTCACTCTGGATCAGGATTGGTATAGCAAGCCTCTGGAAAATATTCTGATCATGTTCTAAGCCCCCGTATAAAGAAGAAATACTAAGGATAAATGATGACACTTACCCTCTGGTCTTGGAATGTAAATGGTCTGCGCGCGGTATTAAACAAGGGCTTTGTATCAGTGATTCAAAAGGAACAACCGGACATTCTGGGTATTCAGGAAACCAAGCTGCAGGAGAATCAGATTCCCGAAGAGTTGGACAAGCTGGATCAGTACCTTAGCTATTGGTCGCATGCTCAGCGCAAGGGCTATTCCGGAACTGCGCTCTTCACTAAAATCCTGCCTCTTTCCTTTTCCACAGAATATGGCGTGGATGAATTTGATACCGAGGGAAGAATCAACATAGCCGAATACAAAGATTTCATCCTGCTGAACATCTATTTTCCCAATGGACAAAAGGACGACGAACGCCTGAATTATAAGCTGCGGTTTTATGATAGAAGCCTGGAAATGATGGAGGAACTACGCAAATCGGGAAAGCCAGTGCTGGTATGTGGGGATTATAATACTGCGCACAAAGAGATCGATCTGGCCAATCCCAAGGAAAATTCCAAAACCAGCGGCTTTCTGCCCATCGAACGTGCCTGGCTGGATAAGATAGAAACCTATGGCTGGGTGGATACCTTCCGCAGCTTTGATCCTTCACCCCAGCAATATTCGTGGTGGAGTTACCGCACTGCTGCTCGTCCCCGAAACATAGGCTGGAGAATTGATTATTTCTGGATTAACCAGGAACATGCCAAGCTGATTACAGCAGCCGGCATCAGACAAGACATTGAGGGTTCGGATCACTGTCCGGTGTGGGTGAAACTTGAAATTAAGAATTAAGAATTAAGATACATGTTGCTATGAGCTGTCTTAATTCTTAACTTTTAATTCTTAACTAGATTCCTTCATTTCACTTTCAGCTTCACTCCCTCCTCAAAGAATCCGCCATGGAATCCAAAATTCAGGTAGTAGATTCCCTTTCCAGCATTAAACTTCAGGTCCACAGCAAAGCGATCCTCATCCAGCCAGGTTATTTCTACCGGTTCTCCTCCCAGGGTATAGTGCTTATCATCAATCATGTATTTCGTCCGTGGATTGGGATAACGTAGCACTGCATTGAAGGCTTGCCATGCTTTGGGCGAAAGGTAGGTGAATTCCAGCCGATAGCTGTTTTTGCGGCTTAGTTTGGGTGGCAGAGGCTTATCCAGAATAGCAATGGCAGTGGCGAAATTCTGAGTGGCCAGCAGCTTGTTTTCCTGAATCACCACCCCCACGCCCAGATGTGTATATCCAGGATCGAGGATGTTTTCACGGTGCTCGGGTGAATTCATCCACCCATCCACAATCTCCTTGGGGCTGAATACCTTTTCTGAATTCGTGAAGCGTGCCAGATTTTCGCCAATGGAAGATAAAATCAATTCTGGATAGTATTTGGTGTGTCGGTCGGACACCATGTCCCCTTTATGATCTTCGTGATTGAAAAAGCCAAAGCTGAGCATATTACGGCTGTGCAAGCGTGCCAGATCCGCCAGGCCATTTTCATAACTCAGTAGTGGCAGATGATACTTCTCACGCTCAAGATTGGTAAGCCGCCAGATTTCCTTTTCAAATTCACAAATAGTTAGCTTAACAGCAAAGAGGCCATAGATGCTGCAAAGCATTACAGAAAGCAGGGTAAGAGATTTCAGCGTTAAAAAGTGCTTAGGGTAGTTCATGATGAAACGGGAGTTGCTTAAAATCTAAGCTGTACCTGTATTTTTTCTTCCTCAAACAGCAGATGAATCCTTTCCTTATCTGCATCAAAATCAAATAGATGAGCATCTACCCAGGCATCCAGCACCGACATTCCCAAGGTGATCCCCATCCACCAGATATCGCTGGTACGCATTTCCTGAAATTCTTTGCGACGGGCCTTGTAAATCGCTGCCATTTGATCGTTTTCTGCCTCTGCAGCCAGGCTGGCATAGTC
>CAZSST010000063.1:0-14228 GCA_964609575.1 uncultured Candidatus Cloacimonas sp. | reverse complement strand
AAAATAATCCTTGACGATTAAAGCAAAGCTGTAAACATACAACTACGAGCCGGTTATTATACGTTATGCATCAAGATATTTATAAAATATAGTGAGATAAGGAGTAATGAGGAAATGAAGAAGCTGCCGAATATGCTCGATGCCGATCTGAAGGGCAAGGTCTGTTTCATTCGTATGGATCACAATGTGGTGAAAAAGGGCAAGATCAAGGATACCATGCGGATCGATGCCACTATTCCCACCCTCTTGCACGTGTATAAAAAGGGTGGATTGCCGGTACTGATGACGCATGTGGGGCGTCCTTACGACAAAAAGACGGGGGAAATCACTATCTCGGAAGCGGATGCAGTTTCGCCCATTGTTAAGTATCTGGAAGGTAAACTGCAGCTTAGGGGTGAGATTCCGGCTTTGGAAGCTGAGGGAACCAGCGGAATAAGCAATCTTGCCGCGCTTGGCACAGCCGTAAGCAAGCTCAAAACTGGTGCCGTGGATTTTGTATATTTGCCCAATACACGCTGGTTCAAGGGAGAGGAAGCCAAGGATGGCAGCGCTGATACTTTGGCGCAAGGGCTTGCCCAATATGCAGATGTGTATATAAATGATGCTTTTGGTTCCTGGCAGGCTCATGCCAGCACCTATCATATCGTAAACTACCTTCCTTCCTATGCCGGGCTTCTGATGATGAAGGAGGTGGAGAATCTTTTGGGCGTTTTCGAGCCCCAGCGTCCCCTTGTGGGAGTGGTGGCCGGAGCTAAGTTCGATACTAAGATCGGACCGCTCTCATCTTTGATAAAAATAGCGGATCATCTGCTTTTGGGGGGCGTGATCTACAACGCCTATCTATGCTCTAAATATGGCATATCCATTGCCGGAGTGAGTGATGAAGACATCACCCAAGCGAAGCAATTTCTCATCGATAGCGGTGAACATGCATCCAAGATCATTGAGCTGCCTTTTATCGTGGAGAACGAGGGCATCGAAACAAGAGGCGAACATAGCTGGAAAATTCACGATGTACGTACGCTAAGAGCAGGTACCAAGCTGAATTACGTGCTCGATGTGGCAGGAGAGAATTTTGAGATGGAAGAAATCAAAGCTATTTTCAGCCAGGCGGGAACAGTATTTGTAAACGCCGTAATGGGCTACACTGCGCTCTTTCCGGAAGGCACGATGGCGATGTATGGCTTAATCGATTCCTGTAGCGGATGCCGTAAACTTTTTGGCGGAGGGGACACCATTCAGGACTTTAAAGAGTACCTTCCCGGGGTCTTTGCAAAAGCTCAAAACGATGCAAGCTACTATTTCTTTACCGGTGGCGGGGCGATTCTGGATGCCATTCAACAAGGCTCGGCCTTTGGCATGAAACCCGTGCAGGCCCTTTTAGAAAAGAATTAAGGAGAATATTGTGGATATAGATAACAAATTGAACCTAAAGAGCACTTTCCCGCCCCAAAGCTATGATGAATGGCGGCAGGCGGTGGTTGATAGCCTGAAAGGGGCTGATTTCGACAAAGTGATGACCACCAAAACTTATGAGGGGATTTCGCTGCAACCTATTTACCGTAAGGAAGATATTGCCGCACTGCCTTTTACAGATAATCTCCCCGGCACTGCACCCTATCTGCGGGGCAGCGATCCCAAACGTTTCTTGGAGAAGGGCTGGCTGATTGCCCAAAGCCACGATGAGCCGGATCATAAGCAGCTGAACAAAGAGATTTTAAAAGAGCTGAATGTCGGCCTGACCGCGGTGAACATCGTGCTGAAGCATCCAGATAACAATCGCGGGGTGGCGATTAAGACCATGGATGAGCTACGAACCGTGCTAAATGGCATCGATATCGCTGCGGCACCGCTGTTTATGCAGATGGATGTGAAAGACACTTACCTGCTGGAAATGCTGGGGCAATATGCCGAAGATGCGGATATTGATCTTGCTAAGATAGAAATGGGCGTGGGTTTTGATCCCACCGGTGAATTTGCCAGAGTGGGCAGCGTGGACATGCCTTTGGACGAATTCTGGCAAGTGGTGCTGGAAAAGGTGAAATGGTCGCTGGAGCATATTCCTGGCAATAGAGTACTATCTCTGGATGGCACAGTATATGAAGCTGCAGGGGCATCGGCGGTTCAGGAACTGGGCTTTGTGCTTTCCACGGCGATTGGCCTAATTCAGGGCTTCATGTATTCAGAATTTACCATAGAGCAGCTCGCACCGCTATTTCAAGTGAAACTGAGCCTTGGTTCCAATCTATTTATGGAAATCGCCAAGATCAGGGCGTTCAGGTTGCTGTGGGCAGAGATGATAAAAGCCTTTGGCGGCAGTGAAAATCTGCAAAAGGTATGGATTCATGGCAAAACCGCCAGCTTCAATAAGAGCTTGCTTGACAAATATGTGAACGTTTTGCGGACAACTACAGAAGGCTTTGCCGGAGTAATTGGCGGCGTGGACAGCCTGGAAATTGATCCCTTTGATGCACTATCCGCCGTTCCGGATGAGCATTCACGACGCATAGCCCGCAACCAGCAAGTGATACTTAACGAAGAAGCACACTTTGGCAAAGTGATCGATCCGGCCGGAGGATGCTATTACATCGAAGCGCTAACCAACGAACTTGCCACCAAAGCCTGGGAACTGATGCAGGACTTGGAATCCGCAGGGGGAATGGTGCGCTGCTTGCGTGCTGGTAAAATTCACGAAATGATCGAAACGGTTGCTACAGCCAGAATCGCTGCTGTAAACAAGCGTAAGGATGTGTTTGTGGGTGTGAATATGTATGCCAATCCGCTGGACAAGATTGAGTTACCTGATGAAGAATTGCATGTTGCAGGAGGAGCTGTTGGTCTGGATAAGGGTGCTCTGCCCAAAAACCGCGCTATGGCAGCTTTGGAGAAATTACGAGCGCAGATCGATACCCAACTGAAGAATAAGAAGATTTGCCTGCTGAATGTTGGTTCTATAGCCGAATACAAGGCACGTGCCGACTTTGCCACGGGCTTCTTCCAGGTAGGCGGCTTTGAAGTGATCTCCGACGCCGGGCATGCCACTCTGGAAGAGGCTGTTAAAGCAGCCAGAGCTTCGGGAGCCAAGGCCTTTTGCCTCTGTTCTACGGATGACAATTACCAGAGCCTGGTGCCGGAACTGGGAAGCCTGATGCCTGGTGAGATTCTGATCCTGGCCGGCTATCCCACGGACATGGTGGAGAAATATAAAGAGCAGGGAATAAAAATATTTATCCATATCAGAGCGGATGTGCACGACACCTTGGGTGAACTTGCCAAGCTGATGGAGGTGAAATAATGCAACCTGATTTCTTAACGATCCACCCGAAGTTCGAAGCCAAGCCGGCTGTAGCCACTATAAAGGGAGCAGCATGGAAAACCAATGAACAGATAGACGTGAAGTCGGTTTATCTAAAAAACGACTTACAGGGCATGGAACACCTGGATTATCTGGCAGGACTGCCACCATTTCTCAGGGGGCCATATCCTTCCATGTTTGTGCAGCGCCCCTGGACGATTCGCCAATACGCAGGATTTTCCACCGCCGAAGAGAGCAATGCCTTTTACCGCCGTAACTTAGCTATGGGCCAAAAAGGACTTTCCATTGCCTTTGATCTGGCTACGCATCGCGGTTATGATTCCGATCATCCCAGAGTAGTAGGTGATGTGGGTAAGGCTGGCGTGGCAGTGGATAGCATTCTGGATATGAAGATTCTCTTTGATAAAATTCCTCTGGATCAGATGAGTGTGTCCATGACCATGAATGGGGCGGTGATCCCGATTATGGCTTTTTATATCGTAGCTGCCGAAGAGCAGGGAGTAAAGCCGGAACTGCTGAATGGCACCATCCAAAATGATATCCTGAAAGAATATATGGTACGCAATACCTATATTTATCCCCCCGAAGCGTCCATGCGCATTATTGCCGATATCTTCCGTTATACTTCGCAGCATATGCCCAAATTCAACAGCATCAGTATCTCCGGATATCACATGCATGAAGCGGGGGCAACGGCCGATCTGGAAATGGCTTATACCCTTGCCGACGGCCTTGAATATGTGCGTACTGCCCTTAAAGCCGGAATCGATATCGATGTGATTGCCCCCAGGCTGTCATTCTTCTGGGCAGAGGGCATGAATTACTTCATGGAAATCGCCAAGCTGCGCGGGGCCAGAGTGCTTTGGGCCAAGATTATCAAGGAATTTAATCCCAAGAATCCCAAGTCCATGGCGCTACGTACGCATAGCCAAACCTCCGGATGGAGCCTAACCGAGCAGGATCCCTATAATAACATCGCCCGGACCTGCATCGAAGCATTGGCTGCCACGCTGGGGCATACGCAAAGCTTGCATACCAATTCCTTGGACGAAGCAATAGCTTTACCCACAGATTTCTCCGCCCGAATTGCCAGAAATACCCAGCTCTATTTGCAGCATGAAACCGGGATTTGCAAGGTTATCGATCCCTGGGCCGGTTCATACTACGTGGAATCCCTCACCAATGAGCTGATGCAAAAATCATGGGAACACATTATGGAAGTGGAAAAACTGGGCGGTATGGCTAAGGCCATTGAAACCGGTATCCCCAAAATGCGCATCGAAGAAGCCTCTGCCAGACGCCAGGCCAAGATTGATAGCGGCGCGGACGTGATCGTTGGCGTGAACAAATATCGCCTGGAAAGCGAAGCCGCCATGGACATTTTGGAAGTGGATAATACCGCAGTGCGCAGTTCCCAATTGGCCAGGCTGAAAAAGCTTCGCGAGGAAAGGGATAACAGCGCTGTCAGCAAAGCCTTGCAAGCGATATCCAAATGCGCCGAAACCAAGGAAGGAAACCTTTTGGAACTGGCCATCGACGCAGCCCGCAAGCGTGCGTCCCTGGGAGAAATATCGGATGCCATGGAGCAGGTTTTTGGCCGTCACCAGGCCACGATTCGCCTGATAAATAACGTTTACAGCAGTGAGTATGCAAAAATGGATGAAATTGAAAAAGTTAGGCTCTTAACCGATAAATTCGCCACTCAGGAAGGACGTCGTCCCCGCATCCTGATAGCCAAGATGGGACAGGACGGTCATGACCGTGGTGCCAAAGTGGTGGCTACAGCTTATGCAGATATGGGCTTTGACGTGGATATGGGACCTTTGTTCCAAACTCCGGAAGAAACCGCGCGCCAAGCCGTGGAAAATGACGTGCATATCATCGGCATGAGCTCTTTGGCTGCCGGACATAAGACCTTGTTACCGCAACTTATTGAAGAACTAAAAAAGCATGGTCGTGAAGATATCATGGTGATCGTGGGGGGAGTAATCCCTGCCCAGGATTATGACTATCTTTATGAACATGGTGCCGCTGCGATCTTTGGCCCGGGAACCAAGCTTCCCGAAGCTGCCACCCTGATGATGAACAAGCTGCTTGGCTTGGGCGGATGAGTAAACGTAAGCCAGAATGGGCTCCTCACAACGCTGGCAGTGAATTTGCCAGCATGGTGGTGTCCGGCAGCAAAACTGCGGGGAATTCCGTATCCCATGCTGCCAAAGCACATCAAGCCAGGCGATATGATCTGGCTTCCTTGGTGCAGGGTGTGCGGGATGCCAATCGCACCCTTTTGTCCAAGGCCATTACCTTAATCGAAAGTAATGCTGCGCAACACTTTGAGCAAGGGCAGGAACTGCTGCGGCAACTCCTGCCCAGCTCGGGTAAATCGATCCGCATTGGCATTACAGGTGTGCCAGGAGCGGGGAAGAGCACCTTTATAGAAGTCTTTGGTTTGTGGCTGATCGGGCAGGGGCACAAAGTGGCAGTTTTAGCCATTGATCCCAGCAGCAGCATCAGCAAGGGCAGCATTCTGGGCGATAAAACCAGAATGGAAGAGCTTTCCCGCAATCAGAACAGCTTCATCCGTCCCTCTCCAAGTGCGGGAATTCTGGGTGGGGTTGCCCGTAAAACCAGGGAAACGATAGTTCTATGCGAAGCAGCAGGTTACGATGTGATCCTTATCGAAACAGTAGGGGTGGGCCAGTCGGAAACAGCAGTGCGCAACATGGTGGACTTTTTTCTGGTAATGCAAATTGCAGGTGCGGGAGATGAACTTCAGGGTATTAAAAAAGGGATAATCGAGCTTGCCGATCTAATTGTGGTAAACAAAGCTGATGGCGACAATATTCATCATGCCGAAACGGCGAAGAATGAATATAACCACGCCCTGCATTATCTGCGTCCCACTTGCGCAGAATGGCATCCTAAGGCGCTCACCTGCTCTGCATTGAACCGTGAAGGGATCGCAGCTATCTGGAACTCGATATCCGACTATATGCACAAAACACAAAGCTCGGGGTACTTTGATCGCTTCAGAACTCAGCAGAACTTGCACTGGTTTAAAACCTTGGTGGAAGAATCACTATTACACGAGTTTTATTCACGTCCTGAGATAGCAACAAAGTACTCACAGCTAAGCGAGGAGATAGAAGCGGGAATTTTGCCTGTGGCTTCTGCGGTGCAGCAAATCATAAAGCTATAAGCGCCAGATTCATCAATAACGCTGGGGGTGCTTGTAATCGATTACCAGAATGGTGATATCATCGTGTTGTTTGGCATTTCGGGCAAAGCTGTGCACACAATCCAGAATAGTGATGGCATCATGCTTGGGATTGGGCAAACCCAGGTTTTTGATTATGCCCTCCAAACCGGCGATCCCCAGAAATTCTTCCTGAGTATTCATCGCTTCGGTGATGCCATCGGTGAAGAGGATAAGTTCATCTCCGGGATTTAGTTGCACTTCTTCCTGGCCTATTGTTATGTCTTCAAAAACTCCAACTGCTGTAGAATGGGTATCGCTGTACTTCTTGTAGGAACCATCCACTTTACGAATGATAAGCGGTACGTGGCCGGCATTAGAGAATTGCAGCATTCCTGTTTCCAGATTTATTACTCCCAGCAGAGTGGTAACGAAATTGGCTTCCACGTTGTTTTTGCACAAGAAGACGTTCAGTGCGGAAGCGATATCACTGGCTTGCTGATAGAAATTTCCGATGCTACGTAAGAATGTGGAGGCGATGGTCATGGTCATGGAGGCCACGATCCCTTTTCCTGCCACATCGGCAATGGCAAAACAGAAATGTGTATCATCGATCATAAAATAATCATAAAGGTCGCCCCCGATATCTCCGGCGGGTTCCAGAATTCCATGGGCACGCAGATCAGGTTTGTCGCAGGGGTGCTCTTTATTGGTTGGAATAAGGTTCTTCTGCACTTCCGAGGCAACTTTCACTTCAGCCAGAATCCGGTTCTTTTCCAAATTTGTAAGCTGCAAGTTCTTAATATAGTCTTTTAGGGAAGCCTGCATGGCAGCAAATGACTGGGATAAGTGCTCAATCTCGTAAGTTCCTTTCCCCTCGGGCAATACAGTATCAAAATCACCTTTACCGATCTTTTCCGCGATTTCGGTGAATTTGCGCAGGGGCTTTGCCGTGGATAGGGTTCGCGAATATACAATCAGGGAGATAATGAGGAACGATAGAATACTCACCATGGTCTGAATAATCAGAATCACATTGAGGTCTTTCATTACGTCTTCATGCGCGATAAGGATTGCCAAACACCATTTATTGGTATGAATGGGGCTGTAATACATCCAGTTGTTCTTAGCCAGGGAGTTCTTCTTCAGCCTCACAAAATCTGTTTCTCCGGCGATCATGGAACGGCCTATATTACGCAGATGCTCATCATTACTGCTTTCGGAAAGGCTAAAAATGCTTTCGTTCATTACCAATGAATCTGCCGGATGGGTAATGATGGTGCCAGTATTGGACAAAAGAAATGCATAACCGTTCTTCTTTACCTTTAATGGTGAAACGATGCTCTGCAGGGCACGTAGTTCTGTATCAAAGCGTAAGATTCCCACCACCCGTCCATCCTCAAAATAGGGCAGGCACAATGATACAACCATTTTTTCGGGTCCATTACTATCGTACCAGGGCTCAGACCAATGGCGTTTCTGAGTGAGGTAGGGGATCAAAAACCAATCTTGAAAAGTATAGTCATTTCCCGGAATCTCTTTTACCACCATGGTATTGCGTTCGTTGTAGATCATACGGGCGCGGAAGCTTTCCCCATCAGGATTCTGCATTGCAAGGGAGATGGATACTAATTCGGGATGATCGGCAATCAGCTCATAAAAATAGCTATTTATCTCAGTTTCAGCCAGACTGTGCTGAGAAATAAGCAGCAGCACGCTTCGGGACAGGGTCTGCACTTTTTCGAGACGTCCATCGATCTGATTGATTGTTTCATGTGCCAGGTGGGAGAGGGTGTCTTCGGCGTTATCAAGCATGACCCGATGGAACAAAACTCTGGTGATGAGGATTGAAGCTACAAAGATGATAAGCAGAAAGATAAAGATAAAGGTGATGATCTGATAAGCCAGAGTTCGTTCCTGAATCTTAATCTGCATGGGGGACAAACTCCTTGTAACTGCGTGCGGTATATGGACGTTCCTGTTGCTTCAGCAAATCTATAACTTTATTAAAATCAGATTCTTGTAAAACTCCAATGGACTGGGGATTGGCCATGATCACTTCGCGCATCACCTTTAGCATCCAGGCTTGATGAGTGCGATTGGCGGGAATGCGGTTGCGCTGCATGATATCCATAACCGTATCCACCGTTTCCTCTTGATTGTTCATGGCATAAAGCCAGCCGTCCATGGTGGCTTGGGCAAAATCGTGACACTGCTGAGGGTATCTATCGTAAAACTCTCTGGTGCAATAAAGCCCGTCTTCGATGATGTTCATCCCCAGATCGCAGAAAGATATTTGAAAGAGCTCATCGGGATCTATCCCAGATTGTATCAACTGGTGATATTCATTATAGCGCATTACATTGGTTAAATCGATAACGTCCTTTAAAAAGAGATTTACCGACGAATCAATATTTACTATCTTCATATCCAGCTTGTTCTGCTGCAAAAAGATCAGGGATAGATCACGGAAGTCATTGCGCCACAATCCGAGCTTGCGGCCATTCAAATCCGATATCTTTTCTATCCCCCGTGATTTCTTGCCCACCAGCATTAGTGAGGACTTCTGGCTAATTTGCGCCAGATTCACCAGATTACCCTTTTCCTGATCGCGGGTAAGAGCTGAAATCAGAAACAATTGCGTTATATCCGATCTGCCCGATTGGATCATTTCATAAGCAGGGTAGTCCATACCTCCGGGCTGAATCTCCACATCGAGGCCGTAATCACGATAGAAGCCCTTTTTATAGGCCATATAAATTCCCGCGAATTGTGCTTGATGCAACCATTGAGGACGATATCGGATTTTAAATGTGGAGCTTTTGGGAGAAGTGGTTTCTGCTTCTGAGGTTTTGTCTGAGCTGCCGGTTCTGTGATCTGACTGGCATGAAGGAAGAAGAACAATAAGCATAAAGATGAGAATACATACTACCCTTAAGCTGTAACTGTTTGCACGGACAGCTCCTGTGTATCTGTACCCTATGCTCAGATTCACCATCGTATCCTCTTTCCTTTTTTTAACTCCCAATCAAAATTACGACCGGATTGCACTTTCTAAACAGGGTAAAATTCTGGCAACAAGAATTTGTACTCATATCCACAAATCAGTGGAAATAATTCCACACGATTGGCTTTGCCCCTAAGCTACAAAGCATATAGCTTCCATACATCCATGCAAGGATCGTAATACACTCCTCTTGAGAATCTCCTAAGAATATCATTGGTGGCTGCTTGGCGATAGATATGGGGCGGGCAAATGTTATGTATGGAAGCAGAAAAAAACGAGTTACCACCCCGAAGGCAGTAACTCGCTATTAACTTTATTAATTGCTTTTATTTGCTTGATGCGTTGCGGACAAATTCCAGAAACAGGGGATGCGGAGCGTTTGGTCTGCTTTTAAATTCGGGATGATATTGAACGCCAACGTAGAACTTACACGCAGGGAATTCTACTACTTCCACCAGCAGACCGTCCGGAGACAGGCCAACCAATTTCAAGCCTTTTTCTTGCAGGTTGTTACGATACTTATTATTAAATTCATAGCGGTGGCGATGCCTTTCGCTGATATCAGTGCTGCGATAAGCTCCCGCAGAGATGCTATCTGCTTCAAGGGTGCAGGGATATGCACCCAAACGCATGGAACCGCCGATCATTTCGATGTACTGCTGATCCTCCATCAAATGGATTACCGGATGGGGGCTAAGTTCATCAAATTCAGCGCTATGTGCGGCTTCCAGATTGCACAGATGACGGGCAATCTCGATCACGGCCACATGCATACCCAAGCAGATTCCGAAGAAGGGAACATTATGCTCGCGGGCATATCTGGCAATGGTGATTTTCCCCTCAATACCCCGCACTCCAAATCCACCGGGGATAAGGATACCGCCGATGTCTTCCATCTCTGCTTCGAGGTCGCAAGATGCAAAGCTACGCTCTGAATCTATCCACTTCACCTTCAGTTTCTTTCGCAGAGCCGCAGCGGCGTGGCCAAGGGCTTCCACCACGCTTTTATAGGCATCCTGGTGTTTAACGTATTTACCGCAAATGGCAATGGTAACCGTTTCCTCCGCCTGAGCACGATTTTCCAAAAAGCCATACCAGGCATCAAGCTGCATGGGTTTCAGGGGCATATTAAAATGCTTGCAGATGATCTCCGGCAGCTTGGCATTCTTGAAGGTCAAAGGAACTTCATAAACGCATTTAACGTCGATGGCATTTATCACGTGATCGCGGGGGACGTTCGTAAACAGGGCGATTTTGTTATATATTTCTTCCTCGAATTGTTTCTCGGAACGGCAAAGCAACACATCCGGCTGAATACCGATCTCACGGAGTTTGTAAGCGCTATGCTGCGAGGGCTTGGTCTTCAGTTCCCCGGCACTCTTGATATAGGGAACATAGGTGAGGAGGATATACATGGTATTTTCAGTGCCCAGATCAAGCCTGAGCTGGCGAATGGCTTCCAGAAAGGGCAAACCCTCAATATCGCCAATGGTGCCGCCAATTTCGGTGATCACGATATCATATTTATCCGCAAGGCGTTGCACCCGACTCTTAATCTCATTGGTTACATGGGGAATCACCTGTACGGTTTTACCGAGGTAAACGCCTTTACGTTCGTTTTGAATCACTGTTTCGTAAATTTGGCCTGCGGAACTGCTGGAAAAGCGGCTGAGGGCTTCATCAACGTAGCGTTCGTAATGTCCCAAGTCCAGATCAGTTTCTGCGCCATCGTCGGTTACGAATACTTCGCCATGCTGAAAGGGACTCATGGTGCCCGGATCAACGTTCAGATAGGGATCGAACTTCTGCAGGCCAACCTTGTAGCCCATCGATTTTAGCAAGAGACCGATCGAAGCTGTGGCAATGCCCTTGCCCAAGGACGAGAGCACTCCACCCATTACGAAGATGTATTTCGCCAAGATAGCTCCTTTTACATCATTGGTTTAAGCGATGCCAGGGATTCTGCGATGGCTCCCACCGTATAGTCCAAATCAGCGTCGCTATGCCGATAGCAAATGTAGCCGTGATGATAGGGCTGGAGGAATACCTTGCGGCGGATCAACTGGGTATAGAACTCCGTGCGTAGCTTTTTATAGAGCCCGGTTTCATCCTTGGTGAAAGTGATGAAAGGCATCCATGGAGCGCCAGTGAAGCAAGCAGGAATGCCAGAATCCGCAACCACTTTTTCCACTTTGGCAGCGAAGTCCCAGCCTTTTTGGGCGATCACCTCCAGCACCTTGTCCCGCTGCAGCATGTTGATTGTGGCCAGCGCGGCGGCGATGCTATCACTATTGGGGAAGAAAGTGGAGGATAAGAAAACCTTGTCTGCCATAATCTTCATATATTCTTCGCGTCCTACCAGCGCGGCAATGGCATAGCCATTGGCCATGGCTTTGCCGAAGGTGGCAAGATCAGGGGTAACGCCAAAATGTTTTTGTGCACCGCCAATACTGCATCTGAAGCCACTGCGAATCTCGTCAAAGATCAATAGGCACTGATACTTATCGGCCAAGGCGCGCACTGCTTCCAAGTAACCCGGCTTGGGCATTTGCACTTCCGCGGCCAGAGGATGTCCCACAGGGGTTACAATTATTCCGGCCATATCGTCTTTATTGGCTTTTAGAATCGCTTCCAGGCCATCCAGATCATTATAATGGAATTCATAAATATCTTCATAGAGTTTTGCGGGGATGCCGCCTTTCACTTCCACGCACCAGTCGTGCCATCCATGATAGCCGCAGCGGGCAATCTTGGTTTTGCCGGTATAGCCTCTGGCTACGCGAATGGCAATGGAGGTGGCATCGCTGCCGGTTTTCACGATGGCCGCCATTTCGCAGCAGGGAATCACTTCCCGCAGTTTTTTCACCAGTTCATTCTGAATTTCCTGGGTAAGCGAGAAGCAGAAGCCTTTGTTTTTGATCTGTTTAATGGCTGCATCGTCGATTTCATCTTCACGGTAACCAATGATGATAGGGCCGTAGGCACAAAGATAATCGATGTATTCGTTGCCGTCAACGTCCGTGATGCGACCACCTTTTCCATAGTCGAAAAAGATTGGATATTCGCCCTGAACGAAGTTATAGGGGCGTCGGATACCTGCTACTCCACCGGGGACAAGAGTTTGCGCTTCGGCAAACAGTGCCATACTTTTATCTAGTTTAAGTTTATCAGTCACGCATATCCTCCTTTAGCGTTGCCACAAAGTAGCAATTCCCATACCCCCGCCAATGCACAAAGAGGCCAGGCCCTTATGCAGGTTACGGCGCTTCATTTCGTGCAGCAGGGTTACAATGATGCGGGCACCACTGGCACCAATGGGATGACCCAAAGAAATTGCGCCACCATTAACGTTCACGATATTGGGATCTATCTTACCCACGCCTTCTGTTTCCAGTCCCTTAAGTACTGCCAATGATTGTGCGGCAAAGGCTTCATTCAGCTCGGCAAGTTCGATATCTCCAAGGTTCCATCCAGATTTGGCAAGCACTTTCTTGATGGCAGGAACGGGGCCATAGCCCATTTCGGAGGGAACAACGCCTGCGGAAGCGGTATTTACAAAGGTGGCCAGAGGGGTAATACCCAGTTCCTTTGCCTTGTCTTCACTCATCAGGATCAGCATTGCCGCGCTGTCATTTATTCCGCTGGAATTAGCAGCGGTAACCGTTCCATCCTTGGTGAAAGCGGGACGCAGCTTGGCCAGGCTTTCCACGGTTACGCCGGCACGGGGCATTTCATCTTTGTCGATGATAATGGGCTCGCCCTTCTTTTGGGGGATTTCCACGGGAACGATCTCGTCTTTGAAGCGGCCTGCAGCCTGTGCAGCTTCCACTTTATTCTGGCTGGCGGTGGCAAATTGATCCTGTTCTTCACGGCTGATGCCGTATTTGGTGGCCAGGTTTTCGGCAGTGATGCCCATGTGATAGTCATTAAAAATATCGCTAAGGCCGTCTCTGATCATCAGATCAACCATGTTTTTATTGCCCATGCGGGCACCCCAACGGGCGTCCATCAAAGCGTAGGGGATCTGGCTCATGTTTTCAATGCCGCCAGCAACTACTATATCCGCTTCGCCGCATCCGATCATCATGGCAGCTAAAGAGATGGCTTTCATACCCGATCCGCAAACCTTATTAACGGTATAGGCAGGCACATAATCCGGGATACCGGCATGGATGGATACCTGACGGGATACATTCTGTCCATATCCAGCGCCACAAACATTGCCAAGGATCACTTCCTCGATCATTTCAGGTTTGATGCCGCTTTCTTTCAGCATCGCTTTCAGGGTGATTACGCCCAAATTGACAGCGGAAATATCTTTGAATACTCCGCCAAAATTCCCGATCGGACTGCGCTTGGCAGCTACCACCACGGTGTTTTTCATGATTCCTCCAGTATCTTTTTTGTTTTCTATACTTCACCAAAAAGAAAAGGGCGGTTTTTAGTCAATGAGAAAGTGAGGTTCTGCTTCCCAGCAAGCAGGTAATCAGCAAAAAGCAGCAGTTATCCCAAATAGCTCAGTAGGCGGTGACCATGCGACGACCATGCAATTGCCCGGTGATCACATGGGCATCACATGGGAATGAAGAATGAAAAAATGAATAATGAAGAATGGAGCGTTTAGCGTCCACCACAACCCACTTCTCCCTTTTCCCTTTTCCCTTGTCCCTAACTATTCCCTTTTCCCTTCTCCCTATTCCCTAGATTTC
>CAZSST010000062.1:0-14397 GCA_964609575.1 uncultured Candidatus Cloacimonas sp. | reverse complement strand
TGAGGCATTGGAGTTCAAATTGCCTAACTAACTATCTCTTATTAAGTATCTTGTGGGGGTCTTGGACTTCAAGCCGCTTATAGTAACGTGCCTGCTTTGGTTTGGCGGTTTGGAAACCGCCACTACACCGTTTTTTTCTGCAAAGTGGTTTGGCGGTTTGGAAACTGCCATTACATCATTTTCATGCGACCCCCGGGCATTTGCATGGGCGTTGCATGGGCATCGCATGGTGATCTACTTGGGATGCCGGCGGTTGAAACCGCCGGAGATGGTGGCTAATCCCTTTCAGGGATAGGGTATGCGGTGCTTTGTGCTGAACGGTGGATGAATCCACCGCCTATGGTGTAAAATCCCCTGAAGGGGATCAAAAGCTTTTCACAGCATGCTCTCACATTGCCGCAGGTATCTCACCTCCGCAGGTCTCACTTGCGCGAAGCGCTCTCACTTCAGCAGGTCTCACTTGGGCGAAGCGTTCTCACCTCCGCAGGTCTCACTTGGGCGAAGCGTTCTCACCTCCGCAGGTCTCACTCTGTAAACCTCTACCCCACAATCAGCTTTTTCTGCGCTCTGATCTCTCCCGGACTGGGGATATGGATAGGTTTGCCGGTATCAAAATCCCGGCCGGTGTAATACATGCAGGTGGAGATGCTCATGGGCGTGGGAGTGAATTCCTGCACCTGTTCCACGTGCAGATTATTTTTTTGCAGCCAGTTACGCAGTTCGAGGGCGTCATCCATGGTGGTTCCCGGATGGCCAATAATGAGGTAAGGAATGATTTGCCGCTTTAGTCCTGCGTCTTTGGCGATACGGAAATACTTTTTACTAAATTCCTCAAAGGAGGAGATATCGGGCTTTCCCATGAGGTGCAGGATTTTGGGAACGCTGTGTTCGGGAGCCAGTTTCAGGCGTCCCCCGGTGTATTTTGTGGCCAATGCTTTAATATATTCGGGATTATCCAAAGCCAGGTCGTGCCTGATCCCGGAGGCAATGAATACATGCTTGATAGAGGGGAGCTTAGTGATGCTATCCAATAGCTTTAGCTGTGCAGCATGATCAGCTTGCAGATTAGGACAGATGCTGGGGTATAGGCATGATCTACGTTTGCAGTTATGGGGAAAATCCAGCTTGCAGATGGAGGCATACATATTGGCAGTGGGGCCACCCACATCGGAAATGGTACCCGAATGCCGCTTTGCCTCCCTCAGAATCGAAGCTGCGGATCGGGATTGAATGCGTCGTCCCTGATGGCAGGCAATGGAGCAGAAATTACAGCCTCCATAGCAACCCCGATGCGCGGTGAGCGAAGCCTTGATTTGCTCGAAGGCGGCAATTCTCTGATTCTGATAGCGAGGATGGGGCTGGTACGTAAAAGGCAGATCATAGATTTTATCCATCTCGGCAGTGCTAAGCCCCTTGTCCGGCGGATTGTGCCTTAGCCAACGACCCCCGTTTTTCTGATAAAGAACTTTCTCACTGCTGTTCTGGGTAAATAGCCTGGTCATCTGGAAAAAAGTCTCTTTATCCTTACATTTTTCAGCATCGGGAAGGATGATGTCCTCTTCACCCGGAATGGAGGAAGAGAAAACCATCGTGGAGGGATAAGATTGGATTTGCGATACGGGAGTTCCTGCAGCCAAGGCTGCGGCAATGGTACAAAGAGGCTTTTCCGCCATGCCATATACAAGAATATCTGCTTTGCTATCTGCTAAGATGCTGCCCCGAACTTTATCCTGCCAGTAATCGTAATGAGCAATGCGCCTAAGCGATGCCTCCACACCGCCAATAATCACTGGAACGCCTTTGTAAGCACGCTTCAGCATATTGGTGTAGATCATGGTAGCGCGGTCAGGACGCATCCCCGTCTTGCCATCGGGACTGTAAGCATCCTCCGAACGTATCTTTCGCTGCGCGGTGTAATGGTTTATCATAGAATCCATGTTCCCGGCAGTAACTCCAAAAAATAATCGGGGGCAGCCAAGCTGTTGAAAACTTTCCACAGTGCTGCAATCCGGCTGAGGTATGATCCCCACGCGAAAGCCTTCTGCTTCGAGGCTGCGGCCTATTATCGCAGCGCCGAAACTGGGGTGATCGATATATGCATCACCGCTGATAATAATTATATCCAGGTAGTCCCAATTCCTTAGCTTCATTTCGGATTGGGTGGTGGGAAGAAAGGCTTTCAGAGCATGGGAGGCGGGCATGGATTCTTCCTGATAACAAAGGGGTAAAAGCCTTTAATAGCTTTCACCCCAAGATGTTTTTTATTCAGCCGTAGCTTATTGGTTCACTCGGATAATATTGATCGCCTGGACACCCTTGTCGGTTTCCATGAGATCAAAGGTAACATACTCATCCTGTTCGAGAACTTTCAGCTCCCGCGGGGAATTGGTAACAATGGATTTCCAGTGTACAAAGTACTCTTTGCTGTCGTCGGTAATAATAAAGCCATAGCCTTTATTTTTGTTAAACCACTTAACTTTTCCGTTCATCTTCACCTCTAATCTTTAGATAAAATCCACTAAAAGCAGCAACTCAAATATGTCAACATAAAAATCTTGCAGATTATCCCCACATAAATGAGCAAGTTGCTGGCAAGAAAAATCAGATTTATATTGACGGATGAAGCGCGGATATTTAGATTGACCGTGAAACTGAAAATATGACAAAGGAGTAGCCATGAAGCCCAAGATTCTTCTGGTGGATGATGATCGTCTTCTTCGAGAAGTGATTGGGGATTTTTTGTCCTTGCATGGCTATGAAATTGATCCCGCTGAAGATGCAGAACATGCGCTGGAGAAATTTGAAGCGGGGAAATATCGCCTGGCGCTGATAGATATTGTTATGCCCGGAATGAGTGGTTTGGAATTGATGCAAAAGTTAATTGAACTCGACAAAGACATATTCTGTTTGATCATGACGGGATACCCCACCGTGGACAGTGCCTATAATTCTATGGTGGAAGGCGCTTCAGACTACATTATCAAGCCTTTTCAATTAAATGAACTGCTGGCGATAATAAATAACTACCAATAAAATGGCGTTCCGAGCAATCCTGGCCGCACCCCAAACCTATCATAAAGATATCAATATCTGGAGTCTGCCCGAATTTATGGAGGCCATTCAGAAGCTCCATCACCGTCAGGCCTGGCATCTGCAATGCTGGAAAGGCGAAGAACTGGTGGCGGTGTTTCCTTTCTATGAGAACAAGCTGCTTTCGTATCGGGCCATAGTATCCCCCTCCAGTGCCTATTACAATGGCCATAATCTATTTTTGAACGACAGGTCTGTCCCCTCACGCCGGCTATTGGACTCGCTGCAGATTACGCAAAGCCTTGCCCAGTTTATTTATGGGCGTTATAAAAAAGTCCGCTTCAATCTCGATCCACAGTTTTATGATGTGCGGGGTTTTTGCTGGGAAAAGCTGAAAGCCAGGCCACTATATACCTTTACCTATGATTTTGCCGCACCCCTGCAGCCGCTACCAGACGAAAAAAAGAAGCTTAGCCTGGCCGGAGCACAGGACTATCACTTTGCTGAAGCTTTTGCCCTGGATGATTTTATCCGGCTTTTCCGGGCGATGTTCAAGCGCAAGAACAAGGAATTGGGATTCAGTTATGATGATTTTGCGGAGTTCCTGCAAACCTTGCATGAACTGGGACTGGCGCGGCAGTTCAATTTGTATCGGGATAATCGGATTGTAAGCAGTAATATTGTTTATCTTGATCCCGCGGGTTATGCTTATGCCGTTTATAGAGCTACGGACGAAGCAGAAATGAAATTCGGAGCCAGCACCATGCATACCATGGAATTGGTGAAATGCCTGAGTGCCGAGGTGAAAGGCATCGACTTTTGCGGAGCCAATGTTCCCGATATAGCCCGTTTCAAGGCTGCTCAGGGCTTGAGCTTGCATGTTTTCTATCAAATCTATCGATAATTGGGCTTGGGGACATGCTTAGGTTATATTATCATCACAAGGATTACTAAAGGATGAGCTTTATAGTAACAAAGGAAAGAAAATGAAGGTAGCAGTACTGAAGGGAGGTTTTTCTCCGGAACGCGATGTATCGCTGGTTAGCGGCACAGAGATTGGCGTGGAATTGCAACGCTTGGGATACGAAGTAACAGAATTTGATCCGGGTAGCTTCGCTGATCCCGCGGCCTTTTTCAATGCCCTGAAAGCCGCAGCGCCTGATCTTGTTTTTAATGGTTTGCACGGTGGCAATGGCGAAGATGGCCAATTGCAGGCCGCTTTGGCCTTGCATGGTTATTGTGCTACAGGATCGGGATTCAAGGCCTGCTGCCTGGCCATGGATAAATATATCTCCAAAATGATTGCCGCAGCGGAAGGCATCCCCGTTCCCAAGTACATTTTAATGCGCGATAACCTGATCGAGGATTATAACGATCCCGAAGATTATTCCTCCTTTGCCACTACCCTGGGCTTGCCAATAGTGGTAAAGCCCAATGATTCAGGTTCCTCGGTGGGGATCAGTGTGGTGGATACCCTGGAAGATTTACAGCCAGCGGTACGTAAAGCCCTGGCAGTGTCCCCCACCATATTATTGGAAGAATATATCCCTGGAAGAGAATTAACCGTAACCATCCTGGACGATAAAGCCCTGCCCGTAGTGGAGATAAAGCCAGTGGACGGATGGTATGACTATACGAATAAATATAATAAGGGCAAAACCAATTACGAAGCTCCAGCCAAATTGGATGAATCGACCACCCAGCTTCTGCAGCTATATGCGCTTAGAATCTGGAAGGCCATGGGGCTTTCGGGATATGCCCGCATAGATTTTCGTTTCGATGAAGTAAAGCCGTTCTTTTTGGAAGTAAACACCCTGCCGGGGATGACACCGCTAAGTTTAACGCCGATGGCAGCAAAGGCAGCAGGGATATCCTTTGGCGAACTATTAAAAAAGATAATTGAGATTAGCCTGCACAGTGCAGGGAGGTATGCATGAAAATATCAAGCTTAGTATTTCTGGCCCTGATCCTGCTGCCCGTAATGGGATTTGCCCAGGGTTTCACTGCGAATTTCATTCCTTCGCAGATCACGGTGAACACAATGTCCATCACCTCCTTTGATCCGGATGATCCGGCGTCGCAACCCTTGTTATCCACTTTAACGGTAAACTATCCCGGTTCTCCCAAGCCAAGGCTGGATATAAAAGTAAGGGTGGTATGGAACGATATCAAGCTTGCAGAGGCCGATTTTGAAAGCAGCATCGCCGTTAATCCCGAGATCATGTATCCTGTGATCTTTTCCAGCAGGCAATTGATATCCAATGAAGGACATCCTGATTTCCTGCAAAAACCTGGTTCTGCCGATATCTCCGTTAGCGATATCATCGAATCTTCCACCTTTGGCGATGCCGTTTTGGGTGGATATTTCCCCGATGGAAATCTGGAGATAAGAATATGGGTGCGTGAGTATTCCAGCGCTTCCTGGACTGAACCCGAAACCTCGTTAGGGGACGATAGATTCATCATCCAGATTCGTAACGCGGGAAGCATAAATCTGCTTTCCCCTGGAGTGGCAATTGGGCAGAATCCTCCCACAGTTAGCGGTGCTCCCCTCAGCTTTTTGTGGAATGCCTTGAATACGGGATTTAACGACTTTGAGCTGACCATTCGCGAATATCCTCAAAGCCAGATACCCAATGTAAACAATGTGGAAAGTACAGGTTATCTGCTGTATCAAACTCCTGCCGGATCAGGAGTGAATAGTGGCTTTGCTGATTATCTGGCCTATAGCCCCGGAAAATACTATGCCTGGAGAGTGAAGACCAAGCTCTACACAGAATTCAATCCCGGCCGGGCCAGAGCTACTTCGCCCTATCTGACCAGCGATTGGTACGTGTTCCAATACGTGGATGAAAGTAACGTCCGCTCAGGGGTGTCCGAATTACAGGCAATGCTGAATATGCTGAATAATAATGAGCTTAGAAATGTGTACAATTCCGGGTACAATACAGTGGGCACCATCATCTTTGAAGGCCGCACTTATTCCGGACAAGATGCCCTGGATCTGGTGGAAAGCCTGATGGGTAAAGAAATCCAGGTAAGGCTTCAGGACTAAGGAGAGGAACATGAAAAAGATAATAGTCATCACGATATTACTGGCACTGGCAGGGATGATCTTTGCTGCCAATGCCGTAGCCATGCTATCTGCATCAAAAGGAAAAGTGGATCTCTCCCGCGAAGCCAAACAGGTGAAATTCAAAACTGGAGAATTACTGCGCAATAACGATGAACTGCGTACCGGAGGAGAATCCTTCGCTGCTTATAAGTACATCGACGGCTCCAGCACCATTAAGGTTTTTTCCAATTCTCTGGTGAAGATTGCAGCTAATAAAAGCGGTAAAACCCTTAGCAAAAAAGTAACCGTTAATAAAGGCAGCGTGCTTACTTCCGTGAAGCCCAAAACCGGCTCCCTGGTTGTGCAAACCCCCACTACGGTGGCATCGGTGAAGGGAACTGAATTCCTTACCAAAATAACCGATACCGATCAATCGATGTTTATCGTTACCGAAGGCGAAGTGGAGCTGAAGATTCTGGATCAACCGGAAAGCAAATCTGTTCCCAAAGGCAAAACCGCCATTGTGGAAGAAGATGGTACCTTTGAGATTCGCAACAGCACCAGGGATGACCTCTCTGCAGTGGAACAAGCTGAATTGGAAGCAGATGGAGCGGTGGAACCCAAAACCATGCTGATTCCTGTAATTGATGCCTCAGGCCGTACCAAGTATATTGAGATTAGCTATTGAAGCTAGGAGGAAAGCACATGAAAAGGGAACTACTTATCATCATCCTCATCTTCCTGATGGGATCAATGTTTGCCTTGGATATTCAGCACGTGTCGCCCCAAACCTATATTCCCGGCGAAGACCTTCAGCTGATGCTGGAAGTGCAGCAAGGGTTGGACGATATAAGTGAACTTACTTTAAGCTACCGCATCAAGGGAGAAACCCGCTGGAACAAAGAAAAAGCAGCCCAAAAAACTCCCGGAGCAGTATATTATTGGGCCATGATCCCTGCCAAATACCTTGGCGATAATGAGCTGGAGTATTACTTTACAGCAGAGCTGAAACAGGGAGCCACACAGAATTTCCCGGCTCAGGATGGAATTACTCCCAATTATAAATTAGTGCCCAAAGGCATGACGGGTGAATTGTCCAATGGCTTTGTGCTGCTCTCTGAGGGAGAAGCTGCCAATACCGACGAGGGTTATCTATTGGCAGTATCTTTCTTTGAACTGGAAGATGAGCTCGATCCTAAAAGCATAGAAGTTTGGGTAGGAGGCAGAAACGTTACTGCCGATGCACAAATCTCCCCTCCCACCATTATGTATCGCGATGATAAACCTCAGGTAGGAATTAAAAAAGCCGTGATTAAGGCCAAGCTCGGTTCCAAGGACATCCATTCCCCCATCTGGGCCACTGAAATCCTGCCCGGAGTGGGAAAAGCTGCCCGGCCTTTCACCTATCGTGGCACCGTGAACTTTGCCTCAAATTACTATAGCAGTTCTCTGGATGAAGACCTTTACAGCCTTCCCCGGAGCGACGCTGCAGCCTGGACGGATTTGTACGGAACCTATGGCATCCTGAATATGCAGGCAAATCTGTATGTTTCGTCTCTGGAAAAAAGCAATAAACAGCCCGTGAACCGCTATACCTTCGGCTTGCAGATTCCCCACGTGGATGTTTTTGCCGGAGATTATTCTCCCATGATCAGCCAATACACCATGTATAACAAAAACATCAAAGGCGTGTATGCCAAGCTTTACAGCCGCTGGGCTTCACTGCTCTTTGCCCATGGCCAAAGCGTTCGTAAAACCACCAGCGAGATAAACGTTTCCCCCATCGCCGGCGAAGTGCTAAAATCGGGCACTTTTAAACAAGAAGCTATAGGCGGAAGATTTCAGCTTGGCAACGAAAATGAAGTGATGATGGGAATCAATTTCTCACGCCACCGGGATATCGTAAGCTCTTTGGAAAAAGAATACTACATGCTTAGCTACACTCCTGCGGGAGAATCAGTTGCCGATACTCTGTACAGCATTACTCCCAGGGATAATCTGGTACTCAGCACCGATCTGCGCATCAATATTCCCGCGCAGAATATCTTGCTGGGAGCAGAAATTGCCGGCTCGCTGATGAACAAAAACATCCTCCCCGGAGCCATGACTGCTGATGAGATTGAAGCATGGACAGGAGAGGAAATTCCCTTGGATCCAAGCGATTTCAGCGATTACATCATCATCAACAAAAATATGGAGCCCTTCCTTCCCAGTAAAGCCAATCTTGCCTGGACAGCCTATCTGCGCACCATGATCTGGAATAACTTCCTTAGTGTGCAATATTCGCAAACTGGCCCTTCCTTCAATGCTTTCGGCGCCTCTACCCAAATGAATGACAGCAGTAACCTCAGCGTTACTGACCAGATCAATATCTATAGGTATCTGGTGCTTTCCGGGGGTCTTAATATCACCGAGGATAACCTGATGGGACACAAGAGCGAAACCAATAAATTCAATAACTGGTTTGTGCAATCCATCATCCGCATCCCCAAGGCACCCTATCTGAAAATCGCCTATTACAATAACAATGGCGAGAATGAGGACAATCCCGATATCGATACCGAAACCATTCCCTATACCCGTAGTTCGCACAATCTGGCCCTTGGCATTGGTTACAATGTTACTCAAATTGCCATGGTGCCTACTCAGTTCGATATCAGCTACAAAATGGGCGGTGATGACAGCAAGCTGAATAATGTCCTGAATTCGGACAACGAAAACAGCAGCATCAATTTCACGATGTTCAATCGCTTTGCCACCCTTCCTCTCACCACGCAATTCTCATTGTCCCTGAACGATCAGAAGCTGAAAATTGCCGACCGCAAAAACAAGAATCAAAGCATCTTGTTCGGCGCCGGATATGGCATTTGGGAAAACAAGATACGCCCCTTTGCCAATTACCGCATCGTTTCTGTGGATCAAGATCCTATCAAAACCAATTACGGCTACCTCACATTAGGCGTGGAAGCTTATCCTATAAAGGATCTCAGCATTACCACAGACCTGGGCTTGAATAGCTTCAGTAGCGATGAGGATGCCATTGAAGATTATAATAACACCACCTGGCGGGTTTTTCTCACCCAAAGGTTCTAAACACAATTAGTGTGTGAACCCATCCCGTTGGGGGTGGGTTCACTTTTTTCTATCCAAGGAGTAGTTCATGCGCCGGTTACGTCCTTTTTTGTACATCATTGGTATCATCCTTATCACCCGCATCGTTTTTATGCTGCCCTTCATGGAATCCCTGGAGTTCAAAGCTCAGGACAGCCTGTTCCGCTATCGGGGTACCAAACCCATATCGGATAATCTGTCGATAATCGCCATCGACGATGCCAGTTTCAGCGCTTTGAATGAAACCTGGCCATTCCCCCGTGGCTACCATGCCAAGCTGATCGAGAATCTCTTTCTGGCCGGGGCCAGACAAGTGATTTTTGATGTGGAATTCACGGAAAGTTCAGATTCTCAGGACGATGCCATACTGGCCATGACCGCAGCCCGCTATGGCAATGTAATCTTTGCTGGGAAAGTGCTTTTCCCTAAACGTGAGGGCGAACCGATTCAATTGGTTACTCCCATCGCCGAAATCACCGATCAAGGACTTTCCTGGGGTATCGTAAATATGCCAGCCGAGTCCGATGGCTTTATCCGAAACTACTCCTGCTTCGAAATGTTCGACGATACGCCCATGTACAGCATCGGAGTAGCTTCCCTGGCAAATCTGAGAGTGTATCAGCCCAATTGGGCAGAGCATCTCAAGCCCCAGCACGGCAAGCTGCAGGTATATGGCAAAACCATCCCCATTGGCCACAATGGCAAGGTTATTGTAAATTACAAAGGCCCTGCGCACAGCTTCCCCACTTTTTCCTATGCCAGCATTTTGGATGATTCCACCTTTACCATGCCGGGTTACCAGGGCATGGAACTTGATGAATTCTATGAAATTCAAAGCTCCGAAGCGCTGAAAAACAAGATCGTGCTGGTAGGTGCAACCATCGATGAACTTCACGATAAATTCCCCACTCCCTTTGGCGGAGAATGGATGCCCGGAGTGGAAATCCATGCCAATTTCATGGAGATGGTTTTTTCCGGCGATTACCTTCGCCAGATCAATGCCTGGCTTTATCTGGCTGCTCAATTCGTGCTTACCCTGTTGCTGTGGTTTGCCTTCAAGAAACTGAAACCACAGCTATCCGCGATCATTCTGGTAGTCTTGGTAATTGCCCAATATTTCGGAGCTTATCTGCTGTTTTCAAAGCTGGGCATGGTTATCCCCATCGTGCAGACAGCGCTGCTTTTACTGGTTATCTATGTGGCCAGCATCCTCTCGCACTACCTGGAAACGATGAAAGAAAAACGCTTCATCCGCAATGCCTTCCAGCAGTACCTGGCTCCTGAATTGGTACAGCAACTGCTGCAAAATCCCAAAAACCTGCAATATGGCGGCTCGCTGCAAGAGATCACCGTGCTCTTTTCGGATATACGTTCTTTTACCACCTATTCTGAATCCCACACCCCTCAGGAAACGGTAAATATTCTCAAAGAGTACCTCACTGAAATGGTGAAAATCATCATCGATAATCAGGGGATTTTGGATAAATTTGTGGGTGATGAAGTGATGGCCTTGTATGGCACTCCAGTGGCCTTGCCCAATCATGCCCTAAGTGCTTGCAAAACCGCTTTGCAAATGCGCCAAAGGCTCCGCAGCATGCAGGAAGAATGGAAAAAGGACGGCCGTGAACCCTTCGAAATCGGCATCGGCATCAATACCGGCCAGGCTGTAGTGGGAAATCTTGGCAGCGAACAGCTTTTTGACTATACGGCGATTGGCGATACCATCAATCTGGGAGCCCGCCTGGAAGGGATAAACAAAGAATATGACAATCCCAACCACATCATCATCAGCGAATTCACC
This sequence comes from uncultured Candidatus Cloacimonas sp., assembly GCA_964609575.1. Lineage (GTDB taxonomy): Bacteria > Cloacimonadota > Cloacimonadia > Cloacimonadales > Cloacimonadaceae > Cloacimonas. Next base: position 3,400 of record CAZSST010000062.1, on the reverse strand, counting down.
CTGGAAAAAGTGAAAGACCTGGTGGAAGTGAATTACCTGGACGAAGTGAAGGTGAAAGGCAAGAACAAGGCAGTGAAGATATATGCCTTGTTGGGATTGAAGTAGGTCCAGATATTCAATATATGCAAAGCCTTATCGTCCCCACACCCATCGAAACTATAAACAGACACCCACTTATGAACCTCCTGAGAAATCCTTTGGAGGCTATCAAGTGGGTGTTTTTATGCTATTGATATACCTAGCAAGGAAGGGCTTAGCCCTGGTTGCCGAAGATGATTTCGATCTCCCTTTTGGCACTTGCCAGGCAATCCGAGGCATGCACTCCGTTTTCGGTAATCCCTTCGCCATATAGATAGCGAATCGTTCCTGGCTTGCGCAGATCCGGCTCTACGCTGCCAATCAGTTCGCGGAGCGCATGAATGGCATTTTCTTTTTCCAGAATCAAGGCCACGGTGTCCTCCGAAGTCATAAACTCCACCAGCTTGTTATAGAATGCCTTTCCCCTGTGTTCCGCGTAAAATCTGGCAGCCAGAGCAGCGTCAAACCGGAAAATCTTCATTCCCATAAAGCGATACTGCTCATGCTCCAGAATGCTGATGATCTCCCCTATGTGCTTGTGTTTAACGGCATTGGGTTTGATCAACAGCAACGAACGTTCGATCATTTTGCCGAATAGACAGTCTCGATATAATCCAGCGCGGCAACTTTGATAGCAATATCGCGATTAAGCACCGTGCTCATTTTGATTTTGTGTTTCAGGATATCCGTCCACACCTCAAAGAGCTCGCTGGGTTTGAATTCGACGCCGGTATAGAGCTTCAGCATATCCTGGTAGAAATCGTCGCGGTCAGAATCAACCTTGGCAATCACCAGTTTATGGCTATCCGCGCAAACGTCATAATCCTTGAAGCGGATATCCACCACTGCGTATCCGAGCTTCAGCAGGTTCTCGAAATTAACTTGTAGATCATCATGACTGAGCATTTTATAGTCTCCCATGGCATAATTTTATGGACAGAATGCAAGCCGTCGCATTCGTTGTATCAATAAAGTCCGTTGTGCTTCACATGTCAAGAAGAATTTAGCGGAAATTCACTACCTGTAAGGAGCTAAAATGTCCTTGTTTGTCCTTGAAAGCGAATATTCTCCCTCGGGAGACCAACCCCAGGCTATATCGGAACTCGTTTCGGGAGTTCAGGCCGGGAAAAAACACCAGGTGCTCTTGGGAATCACCGGCAGCGGTAAAACCTTCACCATCGCCAATGTAATCGAGAAATTGGATCGTCCCACCCTGGTGCTTTCGCATAACAAAACCCTTGCAGCCCAGCTTTATGGTGAATTGAAGCAGCTTTTTCCCCAGAACGCAGTTGAGTATTTTATAAGCTATTACGATTACTATCAGCCTGAAGCTTATATCCCCGGCAAGGATATCTACATAGAAAAGGACAGCTCCATCAATGAGCAGATCGAAAAGCTACGGCTGCGTGCCACGATGAGCCTGATGGAACGGCGGGACGTGATTATCGTATCATCGGTATCCTGCATCTACGGTTTGGGCGTTCCCGAAGAATATCGCGAAGCCTTGATCCGCCTGGAAACAGGAATGAAAATGGATAGACAGGAACTGCTAACCAAGCTGGTGCAGGCGCATTACACCCGCAATGACATTGCTTTCGAGCGAGGAGCCTTCAGGGTGCGTGGCGATGTAGTAGATATTTATCCTGCGTATCTTGAGCATTGCCTGCGCGTGGAGTTCTTTGGGGATGAGATCACCCGTCTGGAAAAGCTGCATCCCATCTCATACAACAGCCTTGGCGTAGTGGATGCCTATCCCGTTTATCCCGCCATTCATTTCATTATGAGCGAGGACAAACTGCGAGCCGCCACCCTTGGCATTCAGAAAGAAATGGAAGAGCGTGTAGCCTGGTATCTGGCCAATCAGCGTTACGTGGAAGCAGATCGCCTGAAACAACGTACTGCTTTTGACCTCGAAATGCTTCGAGAACTGGGTTACTGCAGCGGTATCGAAAACTATACCCGCCATCTCACAGGTGCCAAGCCCGGTGAACCGCCAAGCTGTTTGCTGGACTATTTCCCGAAAGATTTCCTTTTTATCATCGACGAATCGCATGTAACCATCCCCCAGGTGCATGGAATGTTCGGAGGAGATTTCACCCGCAAGAAAAACCTGGTGGAATATGGCTTCCGGCTTCCCTCTGCTTTCGATAACCGTCCCTTGCGCTTTGAGGAATTTGAAAAATACATGCGAAGTGTTGTCTTTATGTCTGCCACACCAGCAGATTATGAACTAAGCCTCACCCAGGGTGAGATAGTGGAACAAGTGATCCGCCCCACCGGACTACTCGATCCCGAAATAGAGATTAAACCCATTAAAAACCAGGTGGACGACCTGATCGCCCAGATCAAAGCACGCACCGCCAAAGGTCAGAAAGCTCTAGTTATGACCCTCACCAAGCGCATGAGCGAAGACCTCACCACCTATCTGGTAAATTCGGGAATCCGGGCCAAGTATCTGCACAGCGATATCGATACCATCGAACGGGCAAAGATAATCCGCGATCTACGCCTCAATGAATTTGACGTGATCGTGGGAGTGAACCTGCTGCGGGAAGGTATCGACCTGCCCGAAGTATCTTTGGTAGCCATTCTGGATGCCGATAAAACCGGATTCCTGCGCTCTACGCGTTCCCTGATGCAAATCTCGGGACGTGCAGCCCGTAACGTGGAAGGAAAAGTGATCTTCTATGCCGATGAAGTAACCGATGCCATAGCCAAAACCATGAGCGAGACCAACCGACGCCGCATCAAGCAGATAGCCTACAATGAAGAACATGGCATCACTCCCCAAACCATCATGAAAACCCTGGAACAAATAATGCAATCCACCGCCATCGCCGAGGGTTATGACCTTGTTACTGGAGAGGCCGAAATCGAAGCTCAGTCGCCCAAGCAGGAATTCATGGAGTATCTGGAACTGGATAATAAAGACAAAATAATCGAACTACTCACCAAAGAAATGCACCGCGCTGCCGCAAAGATGGATTTCGAACGTGCCGCAGAACTGAGGGATAGGATTTGGGAAATGCAGCAGGAGAAGTAGAGTGTTGAAGGGGTCGAGGGGTCGAGGGGTCGAGAGGTCGAGGGGTTGAGAGGTCGAGGGGTTGAGAGGTCGAGGGGTTGAGAGGTCGAGGGGTTGGGAGGTTAAGAGGTGTTGATAGGCGTAGATGAATCCCGGAGGGATGCAGGCTGTTAACAAAGTAAAAGGAACATGTGTTTTCGATGAAAATACCCGTCGTCATCCCAGCGACCGGGGTCCCCGGCAGACAACTTGTTGGCTGCTGGGGTGGGAGGGCTGGGATCCAGATCATTATTTATCATT
>CAZSST010000061.1:0-14534 GCA_964609575.1 uncultured Candidatus Cloacimonas sp. | reverse complement strand
TGCTGTTACTGGCGGTAGTGCTGGCAAGTAATCCGCTTTGGGCCCTGGATCAGGAGCTTTCTTTTGAAGCTCAGCTTGCGGTTAGCGGTAATTTCGATGAGGGAACTCTGGAATTGTATTCGCATCATCCCCTGGACGTAAAACAAAAGCCCGCCCTGGGAGTTGATTATCGTTTGCACTATAATTCTCAGGGAGAAGACCGCGGATATCTGGCCTTTCAGGGTCGCGTGGCTTATTCTGAAACCAGGGATTCGAATTTGGAGCTGCAACTTTATGATGCCTATGCAAATATAGTGCTAAAGGATTTTGATCTGTGGGCGGGGCATCATCGCACTCCCGTGGGCCTTTCGTCCTACCTTGATTCGCATCATTTCATTATGTTTGACAACACTTTCAGCGGCCTGAACTTCAATCGCGATTGGGGAGTGGGAGTGGCTTTCGACCGTCATTATCCCAATGTGAATCTTGCGCTTACCACTGGTTCGGGAATGCCCTTGAAACTGAAAGATAATTTCCTGCTCAGTGGCCGCGTGGGATGGTGGAATTACGAAGAAGATGAGATCGCTTTAGGCGTTTCCGCAGCGGCTGGAAAGGTGCTAAATACTATTGGCTATGAAGTTTTGGACGGAGGAAAACGCCGGGATCTCTTTGTAGGCGGCGTAGATTTCAGCAAGAAGATCGCCAATTTCTACGGTCATGCAGATGCTTTGTGGGGAAATTACCAGGGGCATGCTGCGCATACTGTGATGGGAAGATTGGGATTTAATTTCATGGACGAAGACAAGGTGAATGTGGAGCTTCAGGGCATGAATATAGAATTGGACCACTATGCCACCAACATCATGTCGATCGGAGCGGGCTATGAATTGGCCACCAATCTGGATTTGCGTGGGGTGCTGAATATCAGTAACCGCAGGCAATATAGCGCGATAATCCTGCAATTGCATTATAACAAGGTATTCTGAAGCCCTGCCTTGTTAGCGTGCATGATTTGTGAAACCGGAGCTTTGAAAAGCACTGATCCCGCTTATCATTTACTATATATAGAAAAAAAGGTTGACCCGTCAATCGGAGTAAAAAAATGTGCCACATACATCGTATAGAGAATAGCCGCCTTCACTTCACGCAGTTAGGAGACGCGATCTTCAGGCATTTGCCGCTGGCCTTGCTGCTGCTCTTTTTTATCTTTATCCCCTTTGCTCCACAGCTATATGCAAATGTGAAAAGCGAAGAATATCAGGCCGTGAAGAACTGGAAATTGCCAAGTGATGCCTTGCCCGCAAGTGAACTGGTTCAGGAAGGTGATTTATTCACCTATAAAGGGCATCCCTTCAGCGGGGTTGCCTACAGCATTTATCCCGATGGGGCATTGTTGAGGGCGGTTAGCTATCTGAACGGACTTCAGGATGGCCTGATGCTGCTGTGGTATCCCAAGGGAGCGCCGCAAATGAGCGCCACTTATAAAAATGGGGTGCTTCATGGCCGCTTTCTGGGCTGGTATCAAAGCGGGGGAATGATCTACGATATGATGATAAACAGAGGCACCTATGCGGGTGATAGCCTGGCAGATGGCGATGATAGCCGTGCCGCCAGCGAAGGTGAAGATAACGAAAGAGAAGGACCGGATAATGACCAAAGCCGTGAATAAACCCCTTACCGGCGCTTCCTTTGCCGCCATGAAACGGCAGGGGGAGAAGATTGTGATGCTCACTGCCTACGATTATGCGATGGCACGCTGTGTGGCGGCCTCGGATATTGGTGTAATTCTGGTGGGAGACAGCTTGGGAATGGTGGTTTTGGGCTATGACAATACCCTGCAGGTTAGCATGCAAGACCTCATTGTGCATTCTGCAGCAGTGCGACGTGGCGCTCCGGATAGCTACATTATTTGCGATATGCCATATTTAAGCTATCATCTGGGAACTGATAAAGCCAGGGAGAATGCCGCAGACCTCATTATTAAAGGCAGGGCCAATGCGGTGAAACTGGAGGGGGGTAGCGCTTCCAGGCTGGAGGTGATCCGCGCCATTGTGGATATTGAAATTCCAGTGTGTGCGCATCTTGGCCTCACTCCGCAATCGGTGCATCGTTTTGGAGGATATAAGGTTCAGGGCAAAACTCCCGAGGCTCATGATGCCATTTTACACCAGGCGGAAGCCATTCAGGAAGCCGGAGCCTTTATGCTGGTGCTGGAAGGGATTCCGGAGATTTTGGGAAAACAGATTACCGAAATGCTGAAGATTCCCACCATCGGCATTGGCGCGGGACGTTACACGGATGGCCAGGTGCTGGTTTATCACGATCTTTTGGGCTATTCGGAAATGCTACCCAAATTCGTGAAGAGCTATGCCACCTTGAATGAAGATATTCAAAGAGCGCTGAATGCCTATAGTTCCGAAGTGAAAAGCGGGGTGTTCCCAGATAAAGAGCATACCTATTACCCCTTGGAAGAAGATAGATAAACTAAACATAAAGAGGATTTTAAAGATGTCACAAAAAGAAAAGCCCACCGAAACCATGAGCCCGGAAGAAAAATTCAGCGCCGTGGCCAATCTGAAAGAGCAAATGGAAGAGAACTTTGTAATGCTGGGACAGCTACTTTCCGAGATAAAGCGTTCCAAGCTGTTCCTGTTCAAGGGATATGAAAGCTTCAAGGATTTTGTGGAAGCCGAGTATCAAATGGCCGGAAATGTGGCAGGGAAACTGGTTGCCACCTTTGACCTGTTCATCGAAGAACTCGATGTAGCCGAGGAGGATATTAAGCAGATAGGCTTCGATAGATTGCAAATGATTCGCCCCATAGTTAAAAAAGCCGATTGGCAAGGCCGCGAAGAATGGGTACACACGGCTCAGGAAATGCCTACCAAAGACCTTCGCGAGCACATTAAAGAACTAAAGAAAAAGGAAAAGGAAGCGGATACCGATCTTAAGGCGGTGTTCGTGGATCAATATATGGAGAAGATGATTTCATGGCTAAATTGTTCCCGCAAAGAGCTTAATTTTAAGCTCGCCTTGTATTTCCAGGAAGCTGATCTGGACGAGATGAAAAAGATCATCAAAGAACGCCAGAGAATCTTCGAACAAGAAACTCAATCCAAACAGGAGTAAACAACCATGAAGCAAATGAAAATCCTCTGGGTGGACGACGAAATAGACCTGCTGAAGCCCTTTGTGCTCTTTTTGGAAGAGCGAAATTATGGCGTGGATACCTGCAATAACGGCGGCGATGCCATCGAAAAAGTAGTGGAAACCAAATACGATCTGGTGATCCTGGATGAAATGATGCCGGGATTGGACGGTTTGGCCACTCTGCAGGAGATAAAGCGGATCAATCCCTCTCTGCCTATAGTGATGGTAACCAAGAGCGAAGAGGAAGGCCTGATGGACAAGGCAATTGCCTCGCAGATTTCTGATTACCTCATTAAACCCATCAATCCCAATCAGATCATCATGGCCATCAAAAAGATCTTTCAGGCCGACGAAATTCGTGCCAATCAGATCGGCCAGCAATATACCCGCTACATTGCCCAGCTGAATCAAAAGCTCTTTGGTAGTCCCGATTGGGAAGAATGGGCACAAATCTATCGTGAAATGGCCTATTGGGAGCTGCAAATAGACCAGGTGAATGACGAAGGCCTGCGCCAGACCCATTTTCTGGAAAAGCGCAATTGCAATACCGAATTTACCAACTATGTGGAACGTAACTACCGGGATTGGCTGCAAAGCGATGAGCGTCCCAATCTTAGTTTTGACCTCATTTCGCAATATGTGGCACCGCATTTTGAAGAGAAGGTGCCGGTGTATTTCATCATTATCGATTGCATGCGCCTCGATCAGTATCTGGCTATTCAGCCCTATATCCAGGAACTGTTTGAAGAGGAACTTGATCTCTATTATTCGATTTTGCCTACGGCTACTCCCTATAGCCGCAATTCCATTTTCAGCGGATTGCTGCCTGTGGATATTGCCAAGCGTTTTCCGGAATATTGGGTTAATTCCGCGGAAATGGACAACAGCCGGAACCGCAATGAACACCAGCTTTTGGATGAGCATATCACCGAATTGGGCTATCAGCTTGATCCCACCAGTAAGTACGTGAAGATCTTCAATATGGAGGAAGGGAACTTCGTGCTCCGCAAAATAGATACCTGGAACAAGGATAATCTCATCGTATTGGTGTACAATTTCCTTGATCTGCTGGCTCATCACCGCAGCAGGGATCAGATCTTACAAGAAACCATTCCCCACGAAGAAGGCCTGCGTGCCTTTACCAAGCATTGGTTCCTGCATTCCTCGCTGTATGAAGCTTTGAAGCTGATCAGCAAGCAGGATGCGATTGTGGTGATCTCCACGGATCATGGTTCCATAAAAGTAAACAGGGCCACCCAGGTGATCGGCGATCGTGATACCTCCATCACGGTGCGCTATAAGGAAGGAAAGAACCTTTCGGCAAATGATCGCCATGCCATGTTTGTAAAAAAACCCAGCGAGTTTGGCCTGCCTACCAAGAGCATCGTGGATAATTTCATCTTTGCCAAGGATGATTACTACTTCGTGTATCCGAACTCATACCATCAGTATCAGCGCCAATATAATGGCACCTTCCAGCATGGCGGAGTTTCCATGGAAGAAATGATTCTTCCCATCGCCACCTGCAGAAGCAAAAAACCAGTGCAGAAATAGAATTAACGGGTTTTGCTTGCCAAAGACCATGGCTTGCATTATTATGTCTTCAGGACTGGCTAAAACCACAAAGAACGTCCCAAGAGAAGTTCGAGATTCCGTTTTGCGGGTTGTCGACCGACTTTTGGGACTCTTTTTTTACAGGAGTCATTTTTAATGACACCAGGTGTAGTGATTCCTCTGAATTCAGAGCAGGATACCATTGATCTGGCGGCTTGGCTGGCTCCCCGTTTGCAGGCTGGGGATTTGCTTACCCTATATGGCGATTTGGGAAGTGGCAAAACCTTTTTTGCAAATCAGATCGGCAGGTTTTTGGGGGTTCAGGATAAGCTGGATAGTCCTTCCTTCGTGCTGATGAAAGAGTATTATGGAGGTAGTATGCCCGTTTATCATCTGGATCTATACCGCATCCGGCACGCCACAGAGCTGTATGATCTGGGGATTTTTGATTTGATGGAAACGGGAATAACGCTTATCGAATGGCCGGAAAGAGCCGAAGAACTGCTTCCCGAAGCCAGCTATCGGCTATGTTTTCATTTTGATGGGATAAACCGCAGCGTGGAGCTAAGCCCTGGTGCTGCATACCTTAAAGATTATCAACCCAAATAATAAGGAGTTGCCATGTCAACCGCAGTACTCATCCTCATCGGCATCGCGATTTTGGTAGGCCTGGAATGGATTTTGGACAAATCGGACAAAGCCGGAGCCCGCACTTGGGGAATCATCGGAATTTCCTTCATTATCGGCCTGGCTGTGCTGGGCATGTTTCTGGTGCAAAGCAAGCAGAGTGAAACCAGTTTGCGCGTGGTGGGCTATGCCAGCAAGCAGTTTGAATCCGACCTCGTGAAGTGGAATCTCACCCTGCAGCACAATAGCAGCCCCGAAGCGCTGAAAGAAGGCTATAACCGCATGAGCAAAGATGTGAATGCCTTCAAGGAATATCTGGTGGCCAAAGGAATTCCCGCAAAGGATGTGAATATCCAGCCCATCAATAGCTTCCCTATGAACGACAACTACGGCAACCTCACTTCCTATAGCATCACCCAGAACGTGTTTCTACTTTCCTCGGATATCAAAAAGATCGAAGAAATTGCCCTCAGTCCGGATTTCTTTGCAGACCGGGGAATCCTGCTGCAGAATTCCAATCTCAGCTACCTTTATTCCAAGCTGCCAGAGCTGAAAAAGCAATTGCTTTCTGAGGCCACCAAAGATGCTGTGTCTCGAGCTGAAGAAATAAGCAGCAGTGCCAAAACCAAACTTGGCAAAATGAGGGAAGCCCGAGCCGGAGTGTTTCAGATTACTGAGCCCTATTCCACCGATGTTTCGGACTATGGCATCTATAATACCGGAACGCGCAGCAAAAGCATATCCGTAACTCTTACAGCGGTTTTCAAACTGAAGTAGATTTATTTCCACAATTTCTGCTCGGAATGGTTAATAATTCCTTGACAGCATTGTAAAAAGATTCTACTCTGCTTTTATGGTTCAAAGGAGGCGGAATGGCCAGAAGTACGCTTATTTTGATCGTGAGTTTTGTTATTTTAAGTATGCTGTTTGTGGGATGCCGAACCAAAGAGAAAGGAACCCTGCGTGTGGGGATAGGGGGAGAGTATCCTCCGTTTTCATACTATTCCAATAATCAAATGGTTGGCATCGATGTGGATATTAGCCGCAGGATCGCAGAAAAACTGGGAATGGAACTGGAAATAGTACAACAGAATTTCGATGCCATGTTTCCCTCACTGGCATCTAACAAGCTCGATATGGTGGTGGATGCCATTTCCATTACCGAAGAAAGAAAGCTAACTCTGGACTTTTCATCTCCATATTACACAACCGACCAGGTGGTGGTAGCCGTACACGATTCGCCGATTACCATTACCCGTGAGGAAGACTTGGGGAAATACATCATCGGCAGTCTCAATGAGACAACGGGAAGCAAATATATTAGAGAAAACCTGGTGGATAAAGACCTTTTGCCCCGTAACAATTTGAAGCTTTTTGCCACCAATGTGGAAGTGATGGGTGAACTATTGAATGGGAAGCTTGATCTGGTGGTGATCGATGAAACGGCTGCCAAAGGGTATGCAAAGCAAAAACCCCTTAAAACCGTATATACCATCGATACAAACGAATCCTACGCGGTGACTATGCAAAAGGGCAAGGCCATCAACGAAAAAATCACCATTGCCATGGACGAAATGCTGAAAAGCGGTGAGGTGCAGGCAATCATCAATAACTACATCAATTGAAGCGAGGCAATGATTTGCTTGACAGGATAATTCCTTCCTGATTGGTGAGATTCATCTATCATCGAGGAGTATACCATGAAGCAAGAAATTGCCAAGATTCTGAAGCCGCTTCAAAGCGTTAGTTTAGCCACATGTGAGGGTGAAAGCCCCAGAGTTCGGCCTATGACCATGATTGTTTATAAAGAGCGCTTCTTCTTTGCCACGGGAACCAGCGATAACAAAACTACACAGCTGAAAGCCAATCCCCGTGCCGAATTTATGCTCCTCCTTCCTGGTGATGGTGCCACTGGTTATCTCCGAGCTTCGGGAATAATGCAGGCGATTTCAGACCTGGAACTGCGCAAAGCCGTGGCCGATTTTGCTCCCTTTATCTATGACTATTTTCATGATGCCGCCGATCCTGGCTATATGCTCTTTGAATTGCATGTGCAAAAGCTGGGGTATATGAAACCGGGCGAAATGTGTGAAACAATCTATGGATGCTAACCACCCTATATTTATAAAGCTTATGGAACTGAAATGAAGAAACTGTATCTCACTGTATCCCTTTTAATAATGCTGGGGACTTTGCTGGCTTTGCCCCTGGCCTACACGGCAACTGGAAATCCCGCTCTCTACAAGAAGCTGAACCGCAAAGCCCAAAATAACCTTAAAACCCTGCCCCAAACAACGCTTCAGAGCTATCAAAAGCTATATAAGGAGCACCAGGATATCCTGATGGCCTATCTTCTGGCCTATGAAAGCAATGTGAATCTGGCCGCGGCAAGCCCTGAAACAGTGCTTAGTAATTACCACGCTGTGGAAACGCTTTTAGGTAAAGAAATATTCAGCTATTCCCCGGAGTTTTTCCTATCCTACATTGCCAAGCAAACCGTTTCTGACGAAGCTCTCACTCCTTACCGTCAGGCCATGCTGAATGATGGTTTGCAGGAAGTATTGGACAGTTATCCCAATCCGCTGGATCGCTTTCGGGCAACCGCTCTTTGGTGCGTTTCCCGCTTGCAGTTTCAGCAAACATCCGGACGCGATCAAAGCCCTTTGGATATCACACAGCGTTCCCTGATCGGACGATGCGAAGAGATGCAAATCCTCTTTGTGGCTGCAGCCCGGACTGTGGGATTGCCCTCACGTCCTGCTTCCACGCCCTGGTGGGCACATATGGATAATAATCATGCCTGGGCAGAAGTATGGTTGGATGGCGCCTGGCACTACACCGGTGATATGGATGCAGCCTGGTTTCCCGATCAAACCTGGTTCAGCGGCATGATAGACAAGACGGTGATGATCCTTGCGGATGGCTCTCTGGCCGCAGAAAACGATGAAATTCTATCCACCGGCACCTATGATACGCTTATAAATTCCACGCGCAACTATGCCAAAGATCGTACCCGCAAGCTGAAGCTGAAAGTGAAGAAACCAAATGGCAAGCCCGCTGCAGGGGCTACAGTGATTCCTATGGTGTTCAATTGGGGTTCGCTGCGTGCCCTCAGCTATCTCACTACGGACGAAAAGGGTTATCTGGAGTTCAGTTGTGGCCGCGGTGCCTTTTATCTTTCCATTTATCATAAAGGATTGCAGACTCAGGAATTTATCAGTTCCAATGACGAGCAAGAGCTGCATATAGAAGCAACACTGGAAGATGGGCTTCTGCGTCCTGCTGCCATGCAATTCCAATATCCGGGCAATCCCATGACCTGGGATAAACAGCCTGAAGCGTATCAAAGCGCAGTTAAAGCCGAAAAGCAGCTTTGGAACGATAAGAATGACGCCTTTATCAAGCTGGCCAAAGAAAATATCACTCCGGCTGCTGATAGCCTTACCCTGGCCGTAGCTTATGCCTGCAAGGGGAATTGGCCGGCGTTTGCAAAGTTTTTAAAGCATTATCGCAGTATCGATCCGGATTTTTGTATGCTGCTGCTGGAGTCTGATCCCAAGTTTTTGTGGCAGGCCAATGCAGATCAATTTCGGGCGTTATATAGCTTTTACATCCAGCAAAAGCCCTCTCTGCACGGCGCTGAGGAAGATCAAGTGCTGCTTTCACCCACCGTGTTTTTTGAGGAGCTTTCTCAGCCCTGGATTGATGAGAAGGGAAATGCCTGGCTCTATCCGCAAGAGTATCTTGTGGCAGAGGGCAATTCCACCGAAAAAGTAGCCAGGCTGATGACTTTGCTGCACAAAAAGCATAAGCTAAAACCCCGCAAAGCGCTATCCGGTTTGCTGCCTTTGCATTTGGCCGTGGCGCAGAAACACTTGAATAACTACCAATTCAAGATTTTGGCTTGCAGCATGTTACGTGCCAATGGCATCCCCGCAGATTACACCCGTTTGCCCGATCTGATCACGATTTATCTGGATGGAGATTGGGAGTATTACAACGTGGTGAAAAGCAAATGGGAAGATCGTTCCGAAAGCGATGACGGCAAGGAAGCGCTGCTGAAGCTTAGAATTACCGATGATCTCGGCATCCCTGTGCATGCCACAGAGGAGCAACTTAACCTGTGCCGCAATGTGGAAGGCACTTTCTATCCTTTGGTAAACCGTTTCGAATATCTTGGCAATGGCTGGCATCAAACCCGTTTCAAAGCTCAGGATGCCTATCTGCATTTTGGTTATCGCGTGTCCGATAGTGATACCCGGTTCACTCAGCACGTAATTGCAGCAAAGGATGATTCCCTTGTTTTAAATATCACCGCCACCAGCTACCCCCGAAAGTGGCAGCAGGCCGATCCTCAAATTCTGGCCGTGCTGGATGAAGACAGCATAAAACAGCATGAAGTGATTCTCATCGGCAATTATGATCAGGAAAATAGCCGCCGCATTGCGGATAAATTGCAAAGCTCCGGCACGCCTTTCCTGTGGCTGGGATATGAAAACTCTCCCACGCAACTTGATTCCTACCGCTATTCACCGGCCTGGGCAGAGATTGTGGCTCAGGATTCCCGGAGTGCCTTTCGCAGTATCACCCTGCTGCAAAAAGACGGGGGCTGGCAAATGTTCGAAGGCCTTTGGGACAAGCTTCCCTAAGGAATAAACGGTGAAAATCTGCATTATCTCCAATGCCCATCCCGCGAACGATGTGCGGCTTTATTACAAGCTGGCCATCAGCCTCGCCAAGCAGCATCAGGTGTGGCTGATTACTGCCACCGGCCTGCCTAATAACACCCATAATCCCTATCAGATTGTGGTGGAACCGGATGCCCCACGTCCTGCCCTAAAGCACATTCAGAATGAAGCGCTGAAGATAAAGCCCGACCTGGTGATTTGCGTGGAGCCGCTTACCTTGCTGATTGCCAGGGTGCTGAAGCGTAAGCTGAACTGCCGTGTGATCTTCGATGTGCATGAGTTTTATGCCGATGCCTTCGCCGAACGCTTTCCCTTCTTTCTTCGCTTTCCAGCGAAACTGGCCTATCTGGCCATTCTCAAACACCTGCAAAGAATAGCCGATGGCCTTTTTGCGGTAAATCAGGATGTCCTGAATCAGCTTCTGGGTTCGGACCAAGCCGGGCGGGGGAGCGTTTTTCCAAATTACCCGGTGAAAAACGTATGGGACTACGCTTGCGACACACCGGGAGCATTGGCACAGCTTTGCGAGATGCGTTTTGATCTCATCTATGCCGGAGGTCTAACGGTTCAGCGTGGCATCTTCAAGATTCTAAAGGTCGCTACGCTTCTCAAGCGGGATTTCCCGGAGCTGAAAATCCTCATTCTGGGTAAGTTTTTCGATCCCAAAGTAGAGGCGGATTTTAACCGCAGTATCAATGATTATAACCTGAATACGGTGATCTATTATCAGCAATGGATTCCCGCCGAAAAGATCGGATTGCTGCTGAAGCGCTGTCGCTATGGGCTGTGGCTTTTCAATCCGCGATCTCGCAGATTCCGGCTTTCCACCCCGCTGAAGGTGCTGGAATACCTTTCTGCCGGCCTTCCCGTTATCACCATCAAAACTCCTCACATGAAAGCCCTCATCGAATACAATAAATTAGGGAGTTTAACCTCCTATCACGCCCGCAGTATTGCCGCCACCATCAGCAAGATGCTGCACCTGGATGAAACCGAATACCACGCCATGAGCCAACGCTGCCTGGAGCTATCGGCCACCCGCTTCAATTGGGAAGCTTTGGAACCGCAGCTCTTTGCGGCCATTTCCCGGGCTATGCAGCGATGAAAATCCTCTATATCAGCTATTTTTATCCTCCCTTGGGCGGTCCGGCAGCAATCCGTAACCAAAAGACAGTAAGCTACTTAAGCGAACTGGGACATTATCTGGACGTTCTCACTGTGGGCGATATCGAATATGCCAATCATGATCTCAGCCTGGAAAAGCAGTGCCACCACCGCCGCATCATTCGCACCGCTTCGCTTGATCCCATGGCATTGCAGCGCAAGATTCTGGGCAAACGTGAGGTGTCCCAAACCCTTTATCGCCAAACTCCGGAGCGCTTTAAGCTTCTCATCCGCCGCCTTTACCCCCTGGATGACAAGGTGGGATGGCTGCCACTCCTCATCAAAGCGGGCTTGAAGGCAGTTTCTGAAGAGCATTATGACCTGGTTTTTTGTTCCTGTGGACCCTTTTCTTCCTCTCTGGGAGCACGCCTTATCGCCAAGAGCAAAAATATCCCTTATGTGCTGGACTGGCGTGATTTCTGGACAACGCTTTGCGATTATGACCTGCATGGCAGCCGCTTTAACCGCATGCTGGCCGAGCGCTGCGAACGCCTGGTGATGAAGGATGCTGCAGGAATCGTTTGTGCCACCCAGGGGATCGCTGCGTCCCTGCAAAATTCATACGGCGAGCTGGTAAAAGGTAAGCTGCATGTGATGTACAATGGCTATGACGAGGCGGATTTCATGGGTTTGAAACCCCGTCCCCTCAGCCCCGATAGCTTCATCCTGTCCTATTTTGGTGCCATGTATGCCCGCCGCAGTCTGAAGCATCTTTTGCAGGCGATGGCGATCCTGGAAGCCGGGCACGAATTGCCTTCGGGTTTTGAACTGCGTCTTTATGGCAATTACTTCCGGGAAACATACCAGGAAATAGAGCAAAGCTCTGTGGCGCATCTGGTTAAAGTATATCCCGCCTTGCCCCACCATCTGGCTTTGCAGGAAATGCTCTCGGCACACGCTCTGCTTCTTGTAATCAATAGCAGTAGCCCGGAAGGCACGCTCACCAGCAAAGTTTTTGAATACCTGCGCTGCGGCAGGCCGATTTTGGCTTTGGTCCCGCAGCATCGGGAAGTGGCGCGTTTGCTTATGGAAAACGGCCAAAACTTCCTTGCAGCCATGGAATCCACAGCTACGATTGTGAATGCGCTGCGTAAAATCTTCTTAGCTAATAGCAACCAAGAACCAACCAAAAACCATCCTGGAACATACCTAAAGTCATCCCTCATCGCCATCCTGGATGGTTATCTGAGGGATATTGCCGGAAACAAAGGAATGTAAATGAATAAATTAACGATGCTAACTCTGCTCATCTGCCTGGGGATTTTCTGTCCGTTATGGGCGCAAGTAGATGATTTCGTGCCCCTGGAAGCCCCTGATGAGGGATATCAAATTTTACACAATAAGGAATGGCGGCAACTGGATGAAATGCTGTCTTCTAAGGGTTTCAGCCGCAGCAGCCTGGCTTTTGAACGTGATTGGGACCTGTCCACGGCGGAAAAAAGTGCCTGGCACATGGATAATCTGAAGGACCCCGAAGTTTTTTTGAACCAAGCTGCGGAGCTGCGTGAGCTCTTAAGCGAGGCCAGTGGAGATAATCTGGCCAGGCTTTGGGCGCATTTTGGCTACGTAAACTGGGATCAAAAGACTTCCGACGCGGTCTATCAGGCGGCCAGGGAAG
Source organism: uncultured Candidatus Cloacimonas sp. (assembly GCA_964609575.1). Lineage (GTDB taxonomy): Bacteria > Cloacimonadota > Cloacimonadia > Cloacimonadales > Cloacimonadaceae > Cloacimonas. Next base: position 1,754 of record CAZSST010000061.1, on the reverse strand, counting down.
AATATCTGATCCGCTATCGCCGCTCGGTGAAAAAACCTGCGGATATCTTTGCTTTTTGGGAAAAGATGCTAAGCGAGCTGATCCCTAATATGAATCAGGCCTTTGCTGGGCTTGGCTATGCGCAGTTGGACAGCCTATCCTCCTATTTCTTCCGCAGTGCCGTGGAGGAGGATGACAAAGATAAGTACCAGGCTTTCTTCGCTGCAGCGGGGCTTCCGGAAATCGATAAGCTGGATAAGGAAGATTTACAGAGATACTTTGAGGCCATAGACGCTGCCAGAATGCTGGAAAGCGGGCTAAAGTATCTGGCTGCCTGTAAGGTTCTGGCTTCGGAGCTACCCCAGCTTAAATTCAATAATAACAAGCTGCTAATGCATAAAAGTGCCCATGGCCTGATGGTGATCGGCACCCTCAAAGACGATATTTACACCGACACGGGGCTGAGAACCAACAAAAACGGCCCTCTCTGCCTGATCATTGATCCCTCCGGCAGCGACCGCTATGAAATGCAACTGAATACCGGAAGCAAGAATAGCAGCTACTTTTTGCTCGATATCGCCGGTGATGACCTCTACCGCAGCCAGGAACCCGCCACCATGTTCTTTTCCAATCGCGGGCATGGCGTGTCTATGGATTTAAAAGGTAACGATCTATATCAAACCGATGATTTTGGCTTTGCCGCGATGCTGGGTACGAATCTGCATCTGGACAGCGAAGGGGATGATATCTATCGTTGCGGGATGTTCTCTCAAGGTGCCGCCGCAGAAGGCATTTCTATCCTGGCCGATATGCAGGGCACCGATACCTATCAGGCTACTACCCTGGCCCAAGGAATGGGCTTCATCCGGGGCAGCGGGGCTTTGCTGGACTTATCCGGTGCTGATAACTACCTTTTGGGAAATAAATATTACCACGCTCCCTTGATGCCAAACGACTTCCGTAGCATGGGTCAGGGCATGGGCTTTGGCGCCAGACCGGACTTTGCCGGAGGCTTGGGACTGCTTTATGACCAGGCCGGCAATGATCACTATCTGGGCGGAGTATATGCTCAGGGCGTGGGCTATTGGTACGCTACGGGGATGCTGCTCGATGAAGCCGGAAACGATGTGTATAATGCCATTTACTATCCCCAGGGCTCTGGGATTCATCTGGCCTGCGGAATGCTGTATGATGGAGGCGGTGATGACGCCTATTACAGCCGCAATGGGCCGGGACAGGGTGCCGGACACGATTGGGCCATGGGCATGCTGATCGATGCGGATGGCAACGATGCCTATTCCATTCACGGCGGCAATGGCCTGGGGCTTAGCAATTCCGTGGGAATTTTCGTGGATAAAAAGGGCAAAGACCGCTATGAACGCCAGGAAGCCCAGAACTATGGCAATGCCGCTTACAGCCGTTTAACCGGCGGTTTGGGGCTCTTTTTGGATACCGATGGCGAAGATAGCTATCCGGACAGCGTGATGGCCAATGACAAAACCTGGGAAAAGGGTAGCTATGGTATGGGCAGGGATGTGGATATCTATCCGGAAGAAGAAGTTGCCGCTGCGGCGGAGCCTTCAGACGAACCCCTGGTAGCTGCTGATGCACCCATTGCGGATATCTTTGCTGCAGCTTCGGAATGGGAAGTGGGCAGCGCTATCAAGCGCGTGAAAGCAGCGCGGATTACCCTGAAAGAGCGTGCCTCTGAGGCTTTGGAATACATCACCAAGACCAAGCTGGATAGCCAGAGTGGCCTGGAATACCGCGCATTG
>CAZSST010000060.1:0-14578 GCA_964609575.1 uncultured Candidatus Cloacimonas sp. | reverse complement strand
GGGACGGCAGTTTAGATATTGCTAATCAGATAATAGACATGGATATAATTATCTATAATACCGTCCCTACAGGACTCAGATCAACGTTATATCCCGAGTCTATCTAAAATGTCGTCCCTACAGGACTCAGATTAGCGTTTCATCTCCCCAGTCTATCTAAACTGCCTTCCCTACAGGACTCAGATTAGCGTTTTATCCCCAGTCTATCTAAACTGCCGTCCCGATGGGACTATATGGACAATGCCACGGTTTTTCAACCATCGCACTGCAGCCAGTGACACTGGTTATTCAGCGGTCTTTTATGATTAATTATCCAATTCCTCACTCAGCTCCGCTCCCACAGCTTGCTCTCACTTTACAAGTCTCACTCCATCGAATTACCTTGACATTTCTGCATTGCCTATTATATGAAGTTCATGAAATCTAAATATATGCTATACAGTATTATCACCACCATGGTCATCGTAGGATTGTACCAGGTTTTTGCTGTGGGAAGATTCAATTATCCTGAATTTCGATTGAAGGCAGGGCAGGTTTCCGATTCGGAGATCATTGCACCTTTTGACTTTCCGGTGCTGAAAACTGGCCCCGAGTTGGTTACAGAGCAGGACAAAGTGGTGGCCTCGGTGCCCAAGCCCTATCAGATTTCGGATGAGCCTATGTTTGAGGCCCTTAGTGCGTTGGATGAGTTTTTTGGCGTGGTGATGGCCAATGCCACCAGCCCAGATCTTCCGCGACTTCAGGCTGAGCTCAAAAAAAGCGGCTTTGAGGTTAGTGCCCCAGCTTTGGCCCCCTTGCAAAATAGTGGGCAAAGGGATAAGTATTACGAGCAGTTACGCGAAAAGATCACTGCGCTTTACAAACAGGGCATCACGGAACCTATGAACAGGGACAGCGTGCTAATCGCCAGCGGGCAAAACCTGAAGAACCAATCCTTGAAAAGATTCATGTTGATAAGCAAGGCCAAAGAGCAACTGCAAGAAGCGGTTCCGGCGCTGAGTGCACTCACCGCTGAGCTTGCAGATATCCTTATCAAGCCCAATCTACTGGTGGCAGAAGAGAAATACAAGGAACTGAGTGAAACCAGCCTGGCCTCGGTGTCGCAAAGTGACGGTGTGGTGCTTCAGAATGAAGTTATCGTGCGCAAAAACGCCAGGGTAACCCCAGAAGACGTTAAAAAGCTGGAATCGCTGCAAGAAGCCTATCGCAACCGTAATTTGCGTAAATCCGCGCTACAGGAGATTTTACTGGCGCTGGGGCTAAGCCTGTTTCTGCTCATCGTGATCAGTCTGGCAAATCACTATTACGGCGTACAGATAAAGGATGAGCGGTTTAACGTGATGGATTGGCTGCCGCTGAATGCCGGATTTATCATTCTGGTGCTTTTTGGTATCGCCAGTAATAAGCTGCTGTTTTACGACAATCTGCTTATTCCCTTTGCCATGACCGCAATCGCCGCGGCCATCTTGGTAAATTTCGAATTTGGGATGCTTTATAGTATTTGCAATCTGTTGGTGATAAGCCCCTTTTTGAATTGGGAAAGCTTCACGCCGGTGATATTGCTGCTTTCCACGGTGATGTGCCTGCTGCTGATTAAACGTCAAAACGCATATCACGAGTATCTGATGATCTGGATATATCTTACGGTTTCCACTGTTCTGTCAGTACTGAGCATTTCCATCTATAAAAACGACCAGTTGCTTAGCATTATTCAGGCTGTGGGGATGGGCTTAATCTCTGCTTCCATCAGCGTGGGGGGAATTCTGCTGATCGTGCCCTATTACGAACGAAAATGGAACCGGGCCACCAAGCAAACCTTGTTGGAATTGCTCGACTTTAATCACCCCCTCATGAAAAAACTGGCAACCAATGCCGTGGGCACCTATCATCACTCCTTAATTGTGGGGAACCTGGCGGAACGCGCGGCTGAAGCTATTGGTGCAAATCCGCTATTGGCAAGAGTGGGGAGCTATTATCACGACATCGGAAAGGTGATAAACACCGAGATTTTTACAGAGAATAACGAAGATTCCTCGCAGATTCATGCGGGTATGGCTCCCGACGAAAGTGCGCGCCTCATTCGCAACCATGTTAGCGAAGGGATTGCTTTGGCACGCAAATACCGCATTCCTCAGCCGGTAATCGATATTATTATGCAACATCACGGTAATTCCACCATCCGCTACTTTTACGACAAGGCCAAGCGCGAGAACCAAAATCCCGAAACCGACAAGTATCAGTACCCAGGCCCGCTTCCCCAAAGCAAGGAAGCCGTGTTGGTGATGCTCGCGGACATAGTGGAATCTACTTCCAATGCCAAACAAGTGAAGAGCGTGGAAGAGATAAGCAAAATAATCGATGATACGATTTCGCGGATTTTGAAGGATGGGCAGCTTTGGGAAGCACCGATCACCTTTAAAGACCTTCAGGCAGCAAAACAAAGCATGCTTCCGGTGTTGGAAAGCATCCATCGTAAGCGCCTCGATTATCCCGAAAGCAAAACAGATGGGCAAGCTTGAAGTAACCGGCAACGCGGTTTTTAGCTACGCGGAACTGCAAAAAATGGCAGAAACCATTTGCCGTGCTGAAGATCCCCGGCATCTTTATCAGATTTCCCTGGCCTGTGTGGAAAGCGGGGAAATGGAACGTTTCAACAAGCTTTACCGGGGCAAAACAGGCACCACAGATGTGCTAAGCTTCGTGGGTGCAGAGCTTGATCCACACAAGGAACTGGGTGCCGAAAATGACGATCCAGAGGCGCTTCCGCTGCGGATATGCGATATAATCATTGACATAAAACAGCTATACGCACAAAAGGGTATCAGAACTATCGAGGAAGAATTCCGCACGGTGTTCATTCATGGCCTGCTGCATCTGGTGGGCTATGATCATATCAGGGTGCGGGATAAAGAAAAAATGGAAGATAAAGAAGACTATTATAAAAACCTCTTGCGGGGTGAAGACTAAGTGGACGACGGTAAAGCATTTATAATTATCGCCCTGCTTGCGCTATCCGCATTCTTTTCCAGCTCCGAAACCGCCCTGTTTTCACTATCACGGATATACTTAAAAAAACTGGAAAACAGTAACAAAGCCAGCGCCAAACGTGTGCTGTTTCTGCTGAAAAAGCCACGCCAGTTGCTCATTACCCTGCTGCTGGGCAATACGTTTGTGAACATGGGAATTTCTTCGTTTGCCACGCTTTTAGCCTTGCAGATGTTCCAAAACACGGGAATAAGCAAATCGGTGGTGGTAACCGTTCAGATTATTGTAACCACTGCAGTTATACTCTTTTTTGGAGAAATCATCCCCAAACTGGTAGCGATGTCTATTGCCGATGTTTTAAGCGGGATTTACAGCCTTCCCCTGATGTTGCTGCGAGTGATTCTCTATCCCATCGTGTGGATTCTGGACAGATTCAGTTCGCGCATGGCAGCTCGGCCTACTGGTGCCATGAGCATGGAATCGCATATCACGCATGAGGAATTTCACAATCTGATTCAATCCGAAAGCAGCAGCCGCACCCTGGAAGATCATGAAAAACGGATGCTGGTGGGGCTTTTCCGCTTTCGCGAAGCTGAAATAAGTGAGATATATGTGCCCCGCGTAAAAATCACTGCGGTGCAGGAAGACCAAAGCCTGGAAGAGCTACGCGAGATAATCGTGAATAGCGGTTATTCACGCATTCCCGTGTTCAGGGAAAGCATCGACGACATTGTGGGAATCATATATGTAAAAGACCTGCTGCTGTACCCCGAAAAAGCCAGTATTAAAGCGCTGATGCGGCCGGTGTGGTTCATCACGGAAAACATGAAGGTGCAAAGCCTGTTAAATCAGTTCAAGCAAAGAAAGCTGCAAGTGGCGGTGGTTGTGGATGAATACGGCGGAACCAGCGGCATTATTTCACTGGAAGACATTCTGGAAGAGATTGTGGGAGAGATTCAGGATGAATATGATGTGGATGAAACCCCGGAACTGATTAAAAAGAGTGATACTTGCTACATTCTCAGCGGTACATATGGGGTGCGTCAGTTCAATCAGGAATTTGCCACGGAAATCTCCGCGGATGAATATGATAACCTGGCTGAGTATCTATTGGCCTATTTCAATCATGTTCCCGCAATAGGAGAATCCTTCACTCTGGATGAGCGAATCAGCTTCACAATTCTGGATAGCGATGAGAAAAGCATCAAGCAAATCCAGATGGATATAATCCCCGTAGAATGACCATTAGAAAACTGCTCTTCACCTTTCTGTGCCTTGGCGGAGTACTGTATGGAATTACTGCAGAGTATAATATCAAGTCCATGGGCATGAATTTTGCCAGGCTTTCTCTGGCGATTAATTATGAGAAACAAGTGATAAGCGTGAAGGCACATTCAGTACAAACGGGAGACATCGTAGCCAAGCTGGATAACAGCTATCGCATCACTTATGACAAAAGCTTCCGTCCCCGGGAGTATCTTCGCCAGATTAAGCAGAAGAAGCTGGAAACTCAAGTGCTTACCAGATATAACCATACTACTGGTAAAGCTATCATGGAAGACAGCGCCAGTGGAAAACGCGCGGAGTATCATATAGCGGATGACGCCAGGGATATCTTCTCGTTTTTGGCCTATTGTGCCCAGGGTGCTGCCAAACCAGGCTCGTACACCATCGATGCCAATGGCATGGCCTGGCAGGCAAATCTACGCAGAGGAACCAGGGAAGAGATCAAAACCAGCCTTGGTAAATTTAACACCACCAAGTATTTGCTTGATTTCAAACAGCTTGGAAGCGGTAAAACCACCTATGTGGACATGGTTACCTTCAATCTCGTGAATGCCGAGACCAAACTGGAACTATGGATCAGCGACAAAGGCATCCCCCTTAAAGCCAGGGTGAAAAAGGGCTCGAAAACCATGAATTGGGAATTGGCGGCTTTGCAGGCATGAGTAAATATAGAAAACTGATCCCTGCCCTTATCTGGTGCGCCCTTATCTGGACGGCATCCTCTGTTCCTGCCGAAGATATTCCCACGGTGAACATTTTGGGAATTGACAAACTGGCTCACTTGGGAGTTTATGCTGTGCTGGGAATTCTGATCAACTACGGGCTGAGGCAATTCAAGCTGCATTGGTCGCAACGGCTGATACTTTTTGCCATGCTCGTTTTACTGGCCACTGCCGATGAATTTCACCAAACTTACATTCCGGGACGCTCAGTATCTGCATATGACCAAATTGCCAATGTTCTGGGGCTCTCCCTGGGTCTGCTTGTAAAGAGGCGCAAAGCGTGATTACTGTAGATAATCTCTTTGTGATGCTGAATAATCAGGAAATTCTGAAAGATATCAGTTTCAGCCTGGAAAACGGGAACAATCTGGTGGTTTTAGGCCGAAGCGGTTGTGGTAAAACGGTGCTCATCAAAACCTTGCTGGGGATATATACTCCCGCTCAGGGAAGCGTAACCATCGACGGTCTGGACGTTCATTACGCTGATAAACAAGAGCGTTTGGCCCTAAAAAAGCGCTTTGCCATGGTGTTTCAGAATGCCGCGCTGTTGGATTCGTTTACGGTGAAGCAAAACGTGGCCCTGCCCCTATATGAAAGAGGGGAAACCGATTCGGAAATGATTTTGGCCAAGGTTATCCAAAGCTTGCAGGTAGTGAAATTGGAGCACACGCTGGATCTGTATCCTGCCGAACTTAGCGGTGGCATGCGCAAACGTGTGGGCATAGCCCGAGCCCTGGTGTATGATCCCGATTACATCGTGTTTGACGAGCCTGTATCGGGTTTGGATCCCATCACCGCCTCCGAGGTTATGTATTACATTGCCCGCATCGCGGATCATTCGAAGGCTACTCTGATCACGATCACGCACGAAATGCGGAATCTGGATACCATCGGCGACCGCGTGCTTTTTTTGGATGCCGGCCAGGTGATATTCTATGGAAGCATCAAGGAACTTAAATCATCACCGGACGAATATATCCGAAAATACTTGGCCTGAAGCAGATGCCCGATCAGAAAGTAATCCACCTGGCCTTGCTAACGGCAGCCGCTGCCTCGATTCAGATCGTGGAAAATCTGGTGATGCGGCTGATGCCCTTGCCCTTCATCCGCATTGGGCTTTCGAACGTCATTATCCTCTACCTGATCTGGAAGAACAAACCCCTCAGCGCTTTATCAGTAAATATCGCCAAGTCAGTCTTGGGAGGGCTGGCCACCTTTACTCTGCTTAGTCCAGCAACCCTGCTTTCGCTGGGGGGAGGATTGGCAGCCATTATCATCATGCTTTCGGCTAAGTGGCTACGCCTGGGCTTAAGTCTTTTTGGGATAAGCATTCTGGGGGCAATTGCCCATAACCTGGCCCAACTGCTCTTTGTGCGATGGATACTGATTACCAGCGACAAAGTTTTTATGTTGACACCTATCCTCATTTCCATAGCGTTGCTTAGCGGTAGCGTAATTGCATACATAACCTATTACCTTGATACAAAATTCACCCTTTGGGGACTGGAAAAAGATGAAAAAATACTCACATGAGCAGATAAATAAGATAGCCCGTTACACAGGAATCGGAATTTGCGTTCTGATTGGCATATTTGTAGGGGCATTGTGGTTTTACCGCGATGGGCTTCCTCCCACCAGCGAACTGCGTAATTTTACGCTGCGTTCGGGCTCGGAAGTGTATGACCGTAACGGCAAGATGGTGTATCTCTTTGCCTTTGAAAAGCGAAAACTGGTATCGCTGAAAGAACTTCCCCCCCACCTCATCGACGCATTGTTGATTACCGAGGACAAGCATTTTTATTACCATTTTGGTGTGGATATTCTGGGTAATATTCGAGCCATCACCGTCGATGTACTGCGGATGAATTTCTCGCAAGGGGCCAGTACAATTACGCAACAAATGGCTCGGAACATGTTTCTGACGCTGGATAAAAAGGTATCGCGCAAGCTGAAGGAACTGATTCTGGCCTTTAGAATCGAGCGTGAATTCACCAAAGACGAGATTCTGGAGATCTATTTTAATAAGATCTTTTGGGGTGGGCAAATCCACGGGGTGGAAACTGCTTCCCTGTATTACTTCAGCAAGCACGCCCGGGAACTTACTCCCGCTGAATCCGCTTCCCTGGTGGGGATGATTCAAAGACCAAATTACTATAGCCCCGTTAAGCATCCGGATAGGCTATTAGCACGGCGCAATCAGATTTTAAAGCGCATGTACAAGGCCCACAAGCTTACCGAGGAAGAATACAATGAAGCCATTACGGCTCCCGTGGTTAGCAAACGCAGTTCCATGCAGCAATTCGCGTCCGACTATTTCATCGAACACATTCGGCTGTATCTGGAGAAAAAATATGGAACCGACCGGCTTTTCGAGGGTGGCCTAAGAATCTACACCACCCTGGATCAGGATCTCTCCGTTTATGCCGATTCGGTGCTTAATAACTATCTTAGCCGCATGGAACAGGGCTATGGCTCCGGAATGAAGTACAAAAACGTTCCCGCGGGATCGGTGGATATCAATACGCGCTATCTGCAAGGGGGTCTGGTGCTTATGGAAAACCGCACCGGATTTGTAAGAGCCATGATTGGGGGAAGAAACTTCACCCACAGCAAATACAATCGCATGACGCAAGCCAAGCGTCAGCCCGGTAGCGCCATCAAGCCCATCTATTACACCGCCGCCGTGGAAAAAGGCTACACTCCGGCTACCATCATCAAGGATGCCCCGATAAACTTCCGCGGTGGGGATGGTGAGAATTGGTCTCCGCAGAATTTCAGCCGCAAGTACTACGGATTTACCCGCATGCGCACTGCGATAACGCATTCATACAATGTTTGGGCGGTTAAAACTGCCATGGATATTGGGCTGGATACCGTTAATGACGCCTTTCGCCGTTTTGGCATCAATGCCCGCGCCGATGATCTTTCTGCAGCCCTGGGAGCTTATGAAGTTACCCCTATAAATCTCATCTCCGCATTTACCACCTTCCCCAATGGCGGCTACAGGACATCCCCCGTATTCATTACCAGGGTGGAGGATATGCAAGGCAAAGTGCTGGAACGGGGTGTAGGAAGCAAGGCCAAGGTTTGCGAACCGGAAGTAGCCTATATCATGACATCCATGCTGCAATCGGTGGTGTCATCAGGAACAGGTGCCGCGGCCCGCAATAACTACAACTATCAGGTAGCTGGTAAAACGGGTACGTCCAGCGATCACCGTGATGCATGGTTTATTGGCTTCAATGGCGAATTCACCCTGGGAATCTGGAACGGTTTTGATAATAACGCCACCATCTCCGCCAGCGCCGTTTGTGCCCCCATTTGGGGTCAAATTATGACCAAAGCGATCCGCCTGCAGAACAAGGGACGCCTTCCCCGTTTGGATGATTCGCGCTATAGTTTCAGTATGCCCTCGGGGATCGTTAAAGCCACCATCAATCCCACCACTGGTTTCAGAGCCGCTTCGGGCCTTGAGGAGTATTTCATCGAGAATAACGTTCCGCCCGAAGTGCAGGATACCCTCAGCTTCAATTTCTATCCCACGCGTTGGGGCTACCGTGATGAACTGGAGCAGAATTGAGGCTACAGCTATCTCAAGTGCTCTTCTACGTACTGTCGGTTCTTATCGGCACCGGTTTTATTACCTATATCTACTTTTGCATCAGATTTTGGCATGGATATCGCCATTTCAAGAATGAGATCAGCCCCGTAAAGAAGCTGGTATCGGTGATCATCGTCGCCCGAAACGAAGCTGCCAATCTCCGCGAGCTTTTTCTGTGCCTGCTTAATCAGGATTATCCCCGCGATTTATATGAAGTAATTCTGGCCGATGATGATTCCGAGGATGAAACAGAAGCCATTGTGACAAGCTATATAAGCTCCGAAATGAACGTAAGTTATCTAAAAGTGGACGGCCGCGATCAGGTTATCTCACCCAAGAAACAAGCCCTGGAAAAAGCCATAGCCATGGCCAAGGGCGAGATCATTCTTACCACAGACGCCGATTGCGTTCTGCCCCCCACCTGGATCAAATCCATGGTTTCGCTTTTTACGGACAAGGTTTCCATGGTGGCAGGTTATTCCCGCACATATCTAAAGGATTGGCAGCAGGAATCCACCTTGCATAAATATGAACATCTGGATTTTGCCTTCACCTATATGGTCATGGCCGGTGGTTACACGATTGGCCGAAGCTGGGCTTGCATCGGGCAAAACCTTGCCTACCGCCGCTCTGCGTTTTATGATGTGGGTGGTTTTGATAGCATTCGTCATCTCATCTCCGGTGATGATGTAAATCTGATGCAAGTGATGCGCCGGCATGGACATAAGATTGTGTTCAATTTCTCCCCCGCCAGCTTTGTCTTCACTCATCCGGTGAAGTCATGGAAACAATTGGTAAATCAGCGCAGCCGCTGGGCTTCCAATATGAAGCATCAGATAAAATTCAATCCCGAGTTCTTTTATATTCTCCTCTCTATGGCTTTTATGTATTGGGGAGGGCTCTTGATGATTTTTTTCAATCTCTATCTGGGTATCTTCATTTTCGCCTTTCGCATCCTCATCGAGAATATCACTCTGCATAATGCCCGCAGGCACTTTGGCGTAACCTCGCAAATGATGCGCTTCTACCCCACATGGCTGGTGATTCAAACTTTCTTTCTGGTGTTCACCATGGTTCTGGGGCAATTCAATATCTTCGTGTGGCATGGCAAAAGGCCCTATAAAAGGAGCAACAAATGATGCTTACGGTTGTTTTTGACGATTCGCACCACGCGGACTTCTATCCTTTAACGCTTACCCGGGCAACCGGCGATCTCCGCTGTGGAGCGCTGAAACTGAGACAGCGTTTGGAAGCCTGTTTCCCCTCAGAATCTGAAACCGCAATGGTCATTGCTCCAAGATTGGAGGCGTTGTACCGCGAAAGACACCCCGAATGGACCTTCCACTCTTTTCCCGAGGAGCCCGTTAAGCTGTACCTTAATACACGCCTGAGGATTGACCATGCGATCATCAGGCAGATCCAAGCGTTGCCCTGGGAAGCATGTTTGCAAGATAATGGTCAGCTGGTAGCGGCAAAAACCCGCAAAAACTATTCCCCGAATCTGGTAGAGCAATTAACCGTAACCAATACGGATAATAGCCTTTATAAAAATATCAGTGAGCTTATTCATGATAATTCGCGGATGCTGCGCTGGGATTTCGAACATTATTTTTATGACAAGGACAATTCCTTCGAAACCGAGCCGGGAGTAACTGTGCAAAATCCCTATGATGTATGGATTGGCGAAGATGTAAGCCTTGCCCCGGGGGTGGTTATCGATGCCTCTGCGGGACCGGTTATCCTTGATGAAGGCAGCCGCGTGATGGCCAATGCCGTGCTTGTTGGGCCATTATACATAGGCAAAAAAAGCATCATCAAGATCGGTACCAAAATTTATGGCGGCACCTCCATCGGCCCCGTTTGCAAGATCGGCGGCGAGGTGGAAGACAGCATTATTCAGGCCTACAGCAATAAACAGCACGATGGATTTCTGGGCCACGCCTACCTTGGAGAATGGATAAATCTGGGAGCTGATACCAATAACAGCGATCTTAAAAACACCTATATGAACGTTGATTATTATTCATATCCCCTGAAAGCCAAAACTGATTCGGGCTCGCAGTTTCTGGGTTGCATTATCGGCGACCACAGTAAAACGGGGATCAATTGCAGCATCAACACCGGCACAGTGATCGGCGTGGGCTGCAATCTCTGGGGCTCAGACCTGATAAAAGACTTTATTCCCGATTTTTCATGGGGCATGGCCAACGACCTGAAGCCATATCGCTGCGACGCTTTCTTTTATACCGCAGCCCTGGTTAAGGAACGGCGCCACCTAAGCTTCAGCCCCGTGGAAAAAGAACTTTACCGGCAAATAGCAAATCTGGAGTACTAAATGCAAGACCTTATAGAAGTAGAATTTCGCACTGGCCGCATGGGCTATTATCCCCATAATCCCGATCTCGAAATTGCCCCGGAAGACCTGGTTATAGTAGAAGTGGAGCGGGGAGACGATATCGCCCAGGTTGTGCATATGAGCGTTAGTGAAGAAGATATGGATGCGCTTCCCGAAGCAGGAAAAACGTACAACATTCGCCGCAAGGCCAGCCCCGATGACATTGATAAGCTTAATAACATCGGTTTCGAAGAGGATAAAGCCGCCAAAACCTTCAATACCACTTTGGAGCGCTATCCATTTGAAATGAAGCTGATTGAAACAATTTACCAGTTCGATGGCAATAAGCTTACGTTCTTTTTCACTGCCGAAGGCCGCATCGATTTTCGAACCTTTGTGCGCGAACTGGCCACAGTTTTTAAAACCAGAATCGAGCTGCATCAAACCACCGGCAGAGATGAAGCACGGCGTTTGGGCGGCTTTGGCATGTGTGGCAAGCAATATTGCTGCGGTAGCTTTCTGAAACACTTCAATCAGGTAACCATAAAAATGGCCAAGGATCAGAACCTGGCGGGCAACCTTTCAAAAATCTCCGGGCCTTGCGGGCGCTTGCTTTGCTGCCTTAATTTTGAAGAAGACTTCTATGTGGAGGAATCACGGGACTTTCCCCTGGTGGGAACCATTGTGAAATTCAATGGCAATCCCATGATGGTGTATCGCTTCGATGTGCTCTCCAAACGCATCTATCTTTCCAGCGAAGATGGCGCTTTGGTGGATATGGATGTCCCGCAATTTGAAAAGCTGGAACTAATCTCCAAGCCGGATTTGGAACCATGCTGAACATCTATGGCCTGCATCCCCAAACCATAGCTGCGAATCTGCCTCCGCAGTTCCCCACGTATCGCAGCAAGCAGCTTCTAGATTGGATGTACAAACATTTTCAAGATCCCCTGGGGGATAAGATTAATCTCCCGTCTGAACTGAAGCTCTATTTAAAAGAGACCTACGCCTTCCATCTGCCTGCCATCGCTTTAAGGCTGCACTCCGCCGATAAATCCACCAAGTATCGCTTTCTTATGGAAGATGGTGCCAGCGTGGAAGGGGTGCTGATTCCCGAAAAAACCAAGCATACGCTGTGTGTATCATCCCAGGCTGGCTGTGCCAGAGCTTGTGCCTTTTGCGCTACGGGCACCATGGGCCTTAAACGCAATCTGGAAGCGCATGAGATTGTTGGCCAGATTATTATTGCCATGCGCGAATGCCTGCCGGAGCGGCTTACCAATATCGTTTTCATGGGTATGGGTGAACCCCTGGATAACCTCGATAATGTGTTGCAAGCACTTTCGGTGATTCAAGCGGAGCAATCGCTGGCTTTCAGTCCCCGCCGCACTACTATTTCCACTTGTGGTGTGGTACCCCAAATCCGCAAGCTGGCCGATAGCGGCATCAAGGCCAAGCTGGCTGTGTCACTTAATTCTGCCATCGATGCCAAACGCGACGAACTGATGCCCATTAACCGCCGCTATCCCCTCAACCTTCTGAAACAAGCCTTGCTATATTATGCCCGTAAGAGTTCATTCCGCATCACTTTTGAATACATCCTCATCCCCGAGGTCAATATGGGAAAAGCCGATCTTGTGGCCTTGCGCAAGTTTGTGGGTGATCTGCCCTGCAAGATAAACTTTATCCCCTACAATCCGGCTGCAAACTTGCCCTATACCGCGCCTACGGAGGAGCATATCAGTTACTTCATGAATCAGGCTGCTTCGCTGCCCCAAGCCATTATGTTACGCCGCAGCAGAGGATTGGACGTCTTTGGCGCTTGCGGGCAGTTACACAATCATAGCAAAGAGGAAAAACATGAATAATATCGCCGCGATCGCCATCGAACTATTTGGGAACAATACCCCTTGCAAATGTGGCGGAGCTCACGAAACATGCCTGAAATGCCAGGTATGCCGGGCTTTTGAACCAGACGAACTTTATCCCGCGGGAGAATCTCTTGCCCCCATCATCGATGCCACAGTCTTGAAGGCTACTGCCACAAGTGATGACGTGATAGAGCTTTGCAAAACCGCCACTCAACATCACACTGCTTCAGTTTGTATCAATTCACACTTTCTCCCCCTTATAAAAGAGTGCTTACCCATGGATGTAAAAAGATGCACGGTGATAAATTTCCCTCTGGGAGCTGGCTCCAGTTCCGCCATCGCCGCAGAAGCCCAGGCAGCATTGAACGCCGGTGCAGAGGAAGTGGATATGGTTCAGAATCTTAGTGCCCTGCTTTCAGGTGATTTCACTGAAGCTTTGGCCAGCGTAAATGGCGCTGCCAGGCTCTGCATCGATTGCCACGCCCTGCTGAAAGTTATATTGGAAACCTGCTACATAAGCGACGAACTGATTATAAAGTCGTGCCTTATCGCCAAGAAAGCCGGAGCCAAATTCGTTAAAACCAGCACTGGCTTTGGCACTGCGGGGGCAACCGAAGAAGCTATCGCATTGATGCGCAAGGTGGTGGGTCCCAAATTTGGCGTAAAAGCTTCGGGAGGAATTAAAACCAAAGCACAGGCACAGATATTGGTAGCAGCCGGAGCCAACCGCATTGGTGCTTCCAGCGTTACCTCGCTCCTCTAAGGATAGGGCTATGAAAGTAATACTCGCCGGTTATAATATCGATAGCAGCCTGATTAACAGTCTGCACAACAACACAGCCACTCCAGAGGTGATCTCCGCAGCTTATGCCCGCATCAGCCGTAGCACCAAAAGCGCTGATGCCTTGCGTATGGAGGCCTTGAAAGAGATTGATAAAGCCCGCAGTTCCAATTCCCGCATCATCTTTGAAATGGGGCATGCTTCGGTAGCCGAACATGCTGTTTTTAATATCGACATTGTGGGGATTTCACGCTATCTCACAGAGCTGGTACAGCGTTCACGTCTGGCTTCGTTCACAGAGAAATCGCAACGCTACGTAACTTTTTCGCGTGATTATATCATCCCTCCCGAACTGAGTAAGTATCCCAAGCTGAAGAAGGCCTTTAAGGAAAAGATCGATCCCCTGTTCGATGAATATGAAAACAGCTACAAACTGATTCTGGGACATTATCAGAAAAGCCTGCCACGCCTTGCCAACCGCGATAGAGAGGCTTTGGCCAAGGAAGATGCCCGCTATATTCTTCCCTTGGCCACCAAAACCCAGATGGGGCTAACCATCAATGCCCGCAGCCTGGAAACCTTGCTGCGGCGTCTGGCTAAAAGCCCCCTGCAGGAAGCTCAAGAGCTAAAAGATGAGTTGATTGCCGCAGTAGAACCCATCACCCCCTCTCTTATCAGGCATGTGGAGCCTGATGGATTCAGCGGCGAAGTGAATCTGGAAAAAGTGGGTTTTACAGGCTTTATGCAACAAGAACTGCCCTGGGTGGAAGCCCTGGATTTGGAAGCCAAGCTACGTTTGGTGCACAAACCTCATAATCCTGATGACGCCGTTCTTGCCGCCATCATCTACCAACAGGGTGAATTGAACTACGAAACCAATCTGGAAACCGTGTCCAAGCTTCCCAAAGTTATCAAAAGACAGCTCTGGAACCAGGTATTTGCCAATCTTAAGCCCTGGCACAAGCTCCCCCGTGCCTTTGAAATGGCGGAATTTGG
>CAZSST010000059.1:0-14583 GCA_964609575.1 uncultured Candidatus Cloacimonas sp. | reverse complement strand
CTCTCATCCGCCGTTGGGTTTTACTAAGGGTTAGCCCGATAAAGCCTTCCAAGCCCTTCCAATCGGTGCGCAGCATGATATCGGTACCATAGGTGAAGCCTTTGCCTCTGTGGAAGGTATCGGCCAGCACTCCGGTGTCGTTATTCCAATTATAGTCCGTGGCGATATTATATTCCAGCAGGTTCTGGTAGGTTTTGTAATATAGCTCCACATCGAAGGCAAAGCTGGAAGTCATCTGCCGCTTGTAGCCCAAAGTGTAATGCAGCGATCTTCCGGGTGGCAAAGAACCATCCAGGGGAAACCACACATCAAAGGGAGTGCTCATATCTGCTGACATCAGGGTAAGATACTGGTGATAGAGGCCAAAATTGGCATAAATGCTTTCGCCTATATCCAGATTGCGCCTCAGCGATACCCTGGGCTCCAGATTCCAATAGCTGGCATCGGGAAGCTGCTCCAGATTCATTTTCAGAGATTGATACCAGGCCAGGCGAAGTCCGGGCTGCAGCGTCCACAGTTCATTGATATCCCACACGTCCTGGGCGTACATAGCCGTGGTGATGCTGCTCACATCCACATCTGGAAGCGAGCTGGGATCATACTGATAGGAAGTATTCATTTTCAGCCAGGTGCGGTTAAATTTCACTTCTCCGCCGAAATCAAAGGAATGGGTGTTATTGGGCTTGTAGCTGAGGAAGGCCTTGGAGGTGATGTCATCGATTCCATTGATGCGCTCAAACACCATTTCCCCGGTTTCGGAAACCTGATTGAAATTGCTGGTGAATTGGCTTCCGGCAAGCACAAACTGCGCGAAGAGCTTGGGACTGAAGAGATGCACCAATTGGCTGGTGAAGGTTTTGTTTCCCCAATCCAGATTCAGCGTAGCGCCAAAATCAAAGCTGAGCTTGTCTCTGCCGAAATAAGCGCTGGTGGAAAGCTTGTCATTTTGCGAGAGATCCAGATTCAGCTTGGCGTGGCCATCATAGAAGTAATAATCGGGAAGTTCGTCATAAATCTGCTTTATCAGCTCCAGATAGGTGCGCCGGATGGAGCCCATGTATGATCCATGCAAGCCCAGGAACTTCACCGGCCCTTCCAGAGTTGCGCTGCTGGAGATGGCAGAAAGTCTGGCTACGCCCTGATGATAATTGCGGTTTCCCTGACGGTTCAGCACATCCAGCACGCTGGATAGACGCCCGCCATACTTTGCCGGATAGCCACCCTTTATCAGCTCCACGCTTTCCACGGCGTCGCTATTAAAGGTGCTGAAAACTCCGCCAAAGTGATTGGGATTATATACATCGATATCATCCAGCAGAATCAGATTCTGATCGGGAGAACCGCCTCGCACATATAGCCCGGAAGAAAAGTCTGAAATCGGAGCCACCCCGGGAAGGGTTAATACGGCTCTGAATACATCCGCTTCGATGGGGGAGACCACGCTTTTGATATCTTCCGTATTGCGCCGGATGAGGCTATTGCGGATGCGGGGGCCATCGTCATCGCTACTTCCGGTAACCGTTACCTTGCCCAGTTCGATGCCGCTTTTATCCAGAAATGCATCAAAGGTTAGGGCATCCGCGGCATTGTGAATCGTGAAGGTATGCGTTACGGGAGCGTAAGAGATGAGGCTGAGCTCCAGGGTGTAAGTCCCTGGCTGTTCGATATTCAATACGTAATAACCCTTGCGATTGGTTTGCATCCCTACCCTGGTTTCGCTGATCCTTACATTCACGTATTGTAAGGGCTCTGCGCTGTCTTTTCGGGAAACAAAACCACCTATGGTGGCCGCCCCGGCAAGGGAAACAACGAATAACATGCACGCAACTATAATAAGTTTCACTCTTTATACCTCAGCATTAAATCAATTTACACCACGGAATTGAGCTAAGTATTTATGTCAAGAACGATTATAATGTGCTAGAGTAATATTATTCTGGGCAGGGTCTCGCCATTTCATGATGATATGATCTTCCCCAGACATCCGCAACTACTTTTTGAGGTGCGCAAAGAAATGGTGGGAAAGACAGGGGTGTGATAAAATAATTGACAGCTTTGGCTATGTGGCATTCAATGCTTTGCAGTAATAATTACACTAGATTTGAGGTAACAGTATGAAAAAGTTCCCGCTGATGGTATTGACAATCTTGTTGCCAGCGCTGATGCTGGCCAATGCCATACTCGACAAGTCTTTTAGCCGCCCTCTTTATGCTCCGAATATTATTAAAATCCAGCTTAGCGAGAAGGCAATCCAAAGCACCGATTTACCACAAGGATTGTACGCGGAAAGCAGTGCCTTTGGCCTCACCGAACTGGATAACATCAAATCCCGCTTTGGCAGCGGCAAGGTTATTCGTGCTCACATCCGCTTGAAAGATGCCGAATATGAAAGAAAGCATGGCGTGGCCCGCTGGTTTCTGGTAAAATTTACTAACAACATCGATGTGCCCGCAGCCATTAAGGCCTTCAAAGCCAGCGCGTTAATCGAGCAGGCCACTCCTGAATATTACGCCTACACTCAGGCAATTCCCAATGATCCCTATTACCCCAATAACTGGGGACACAATAATACTGCCCAACTTCCTGTATATCAGGGTGGAAGCCATTCCGGCCCCGGAGTGGGCACTATAGGTTTTGACAGCAATGCTCAGGCGGCCTGGGATTATCCCCAGGGTTATGGCAGTGCTGCTATTATTATCGCCATCATCGATACCGGCGTGGATACCGCCCATCCTGATCTGCGTCTGGTTACCGGCTATGACTATGGCGATAACGACGCCAATCCTATGGACGATAGTTCAGATCCCGGACACGGTACAGCTTGCTCAGGTATTGCGGCAGGCCGGGGAAATAATTCCCTCGGAATCGCCGGCATGGCTCCCGGATGTTCCGTAATGCCGCTTAAGATAGCCAGTTC
Source organism: uncultured Candidatus Cloacimonas sp. (assembly GCA_964609575.1). Classification (GTDB taxonomy): domain Bacteria; phylum Cloacimonadota; class Cloacimonadia; order Cloacimonadales; family Cloacimonadaceae; genus Cloacimonas. The sequence continues at coordinate 11,666 of CAZSST010000059.1, read as the reverse complement.
AGATGGTTCCTTGGGCTTCACGGCAATTGAGAATGCCCTGTACCATTGTGGCGATAACAATGTGGATGTAGCCAGCATGAGCTTTGGTGCTTCCATGAGTCCTGGCGACAGCCCTTCCACCGATACTGCCCTGGCCTATGCTTACAGCCATGGAGTAGCGATGTTTGCCGCCACTGCCAATGCCAATACTTCCACCATTGACTATCCTTCCAATCACGTGAATGTGATCAGCGTAGGTGCTGCCAGCCCTTCCGGACAGCGCAAAAGCACCACTTCCTCCGATGGCGAAACCTGGTGGGGCTCGAACTACGGTTCCACCACTCAGGATGCCAATACTGCGGTGGACATTATGGCTCCCACCATTCTCCCTGCCACGGATATCACCGGTACGGGCAATGGCTACAATACCTCCAGCGATTACTATATGTGGTTCAATGGCACTTCCTGTGCCACGCCTTATGCTGCGGGTATGGCAGCGCTGGTATTGTCGCATACTCCATCCCTCACTCCCGATCAGCTTCGCACCGTGATCACCAGCACTTGCACGGATATGACCTCCGATGGCGGTGCCGGTTGGGATAGATACACCGGCTATGGCATGGTGAATGCGGAAGCTGCTTTGGCCTCTCTGATACCTGGAATGCCCACTTGCCAGATAACATCTCCCGCTTCGGGAACTACTTATAACCTGGGTAATGTGATTACCGTGAATGTAACTGCCACCGATCCCACTACCCGCAGTATCGTGGATGTGAAATTCTATCTGGACGGCTCTGCCACTCCCAGCTATACGGATAACAGCGCTCCCTATTCCTGGGCCTGGAATACAGCGGGAACAACGAATGGAAGCCACACTATTACTGCCACGGCAACCGATAATGAGAGCAATGCGGTTTCTGATATGATCTCGGTAACGGTTATCGCCCCTGCCGAAGAAGGCTTTGAAAGTGGCAATTTCTCGGCCTTTGCCTGGAATAACAGCAGCGCTGTTCCCTGGATCGTGCAAAGTATAGACAAATTCTCCGGAACCTATGCCGCTAAGAGCGGTGCTATCACAGATAATGGCAGCACCACGCTTAGTTTGCCGATGACAGTATCTTCCTCAGGGAATATCAGCTTTTATTATAAAGTTTCCTCGGAAGCAGATTATGATTTCCTGCGCTTCTATATCGATGGAGTGCAGCAAGCTCAGTGGTCCGGAACTGCGGGTTGGGCGGAAGCGTCTTACCCGGTTAATTCGGGCAATAGAACCTTTAGCTGGACTTATTCCAAGGATGGCTCTGTATCCAGTGGCAGCGATTGCGCCTGGCTGGATCACATCATCTTCCCACCCCATGGAACTTATTTTGCTCCACCACAAAACCTTAGTGCAGCAGCAGGAAATACCGTGGTAAATTTGGCATGGCAAGCCCCTGGCAGTGGCAGTCCCTCCAACTACAAGATTTTCCGGAATAGCACTCTGCTCACCACCACTGGAGCTACCAGTTACACCGATAATGCGGTGGTGAATGGAACTTTGTACAGCTACTATGTTACTGCGGTATATTCATCTCCCGCAGGTGAATCCGAACCTTCCAATACGGTTTCTGCAACTCCCGGAACGGTTGTAGTATCTGACTTTGTGATCGGAACTGGTACTACTGCCACAGGCACCTCTGTCGCTTGTCCTATCAATGTGTATTACGAAAACCTGCATGGGCAAGCAGTGTACACTGCTGCAGAGCTGATTGCAGCCGGCGTATCCGCACCCTGTGAAATAACCAAGATCGGTTTTTATGTTGCGGGATTGCCTACTTTGGCCATGCCCAATTATGTGGTCCGAATGGGAAATACCACTGCCACCAATGTTACCAACTGGATATCCACGGGCCTGACAACGGTGTGGAGTTCCACTTCGTATCAACCAGTTAGCACGGGATGGAACCAGATAACCCTAAGCACTCCCTTTGCTTGGAATGGTACCAGCAACATCGTGCTCGATACGGCCTTTGGGGATATTGGCGCATATACTCAAACCGGAACGGTGCAATATACTTCAGTTACAAATGGTTATCGCTACATTAGGGATGATTACGCAAGTCAAACCAACGTGTTCACGGGTGGAAGTACTTCTTCATACCGGCCAAATATAAAACTTACCACTTCCTATGTTCCGCCAGCGCCTGCTATAGAGGTAAATCCCCTCAGCATAGCTTATGGTACGGTACGGATCAATACCACCTCCACCAATACCTTCCAGATTTCCAATCCCGGCTCTGCTACCCTTTCGGGTAATATCACCACTCCCACTGGCTATAGTGTAGTCCTGGGAAGAGCTGAAGGCAGCAATGAAGCAGGATTTGGCACGGCTTCACTATACAAAAGCGACAGCCGCAATACCCTCGCCTACAGCATCCTTGCAGGAGGTAGCAGCACTTTCACGGTTACCTTTGCCCCCACAGCGGTGCAAGCATATAACGGGAATATCACCATCACCCACAATGCCGGAGGAGCAAATGAAACCATCGCCCTCACCGGACAGGGAGGGAAGCCTACCATTGGGCTCAGTGCCACTGATTTCACAGCAACTCAGGCACCAAATGTCAGCAGTTTCCAACCGCTTTCCATTTCCAATAGTGGTAACATGAATCTGATTTACACCCTCAGCGAAAGTGGCTCTGTTCCCTGGCTAACCATGAATGGTGGCAATACCGTATCAAATACCATAAACGTAGGCGGAGCTGCGCAAAATATCAATATCGGCTTCCATACCGCAGGAATGGCTTTGGGTACCTATAATGCCACAATCAATTGCACCAGCAACGATCCTGCCAGCCCCAGTATCATCCTGAACCTCACCTTGAATGTTCAAGCAGCGTTGATAGATGTTAATCCCGTATCGCTTGATTTTGGAATAACTGCTCTAAACAGCGTTACCACTCAGAGCTTCACGATCAGCAACAGCGGGAATATAGCCTTAACGGGTAATATCACCACTCCATCCGGCTATTCTGTAGCTGAAGCAGCTACCAGACAGAATAACACTTTGCAGGCACAAGGTGGCAAAGAGCCTGGCACCTCCATTTCCCAACGAAACTCCATGGCATATTCCATTGGTGCGGGTAGCTATAAAACCTACGATCTTAGCTTTACTCCCACTGCAATTCAAGCCTATAATGGCGATATCACGATTACTCACAATGCCGGAGGAGCAGTCGAAACCATTGCCCTTACCGGTCAGGGAGGCAGCGCGACTATCGGGCTTAGCGCTACATCCTTTAGTGCTGATCTTGCTCCTGGGGCAAGCAGTTCACAGATTCTTAGCATCTCCAATTCCGGGAACATAGATCTTACCTACACTCTTACCGAAAACGGTTCTATTCCCTGGCTTACCATGAATGGCGCCAATAGCGTGTCTAATACCATACTCGTGGGTGGAGACGCTCAGAATATCAGCATCGGTTTCAATGCCACGGGTTTGGCCAATGGCACATACACCGGCACTATCAATGGTAGCTCCAATGACAGTGCTGCCGCTACATTCAGTATTGAGGTAATCCTTAATGTGCTGTCCCCGGTGATCGTGGTTAGCCCAAACCAGATGGCCTTTGGAACCGTGCGGCTCAATACCACTGCCACTCAAAATTTTACCATCCGCAATACCGGCAATGCCTTGCTTAGCGGTACTGTAGCTACTACTTCCGGTTATAGCGTAGCCATTGTCAGAAATGTCATGAGTGAATCTTCAGAGCTTGACACTGCAGTTCCGGATCTGGACAATATCCGCAATACCCTTAGCTATTCTGTTCCTCAGGGTGAAACTATCACTCTCGCGGTTACCTTTGCTCCGGTGATGATTGGCTATTATAGCGGCAGCGTTACCATCACTCATAATGCCGCAGGTGCCAATAGAAGCATCGCGCTTAGCGGTATGGGCGGTATTCCGGATTTCAGATTCAATCCTGCCAGTGTATCGGATACATTGTTTATTGGCGAAAGTGCCACCCATACTCTTCGCCTGAATAACTATGGGAACCTTACCGCAGAATATAGTATGAGCGTGGAAGGTATCGGATGGCTTAGCCTGAATGGCACAAACAGCATTAGCGGAAGTATTGCTTCCTATGGCCCCGAAGTGCAAGTGCCACTGGAAATAAATGCTACAGCCCTTGCTGCAGGAACCTATAACGCCACCATTACCGGCACTTCCAATGGCCTGAATAACGCCAATTTCATCATTCCGGTGATGATCCTGGTAGTAGACCCCAATCATGCTCCAGAGATAGATTTACCGGCCACTTTCGAAATCGCCAAGAACGGTGAAATAACCGTAGATTTCAGCGGGTACGTCAGCGATGTGGATAATGATCCACTTACGCTTGGTTATATAGCCTCCGACCATGTAACCGCCAGCATCAATGGCATGATAGTAACCATATCCCCTTCCGGGGATTGGACAGGATCAGAGATGCTTAGCTTTACAGTTCATGACGGCTCTGCCCAAGCAACTGACCTGGTAAGTGTGGTGGTATCAAATACTCCGCCCCTCATCAGCCTGCCTGATAGCTTCAGTTTCGAACGCAATGGCAGCCTGGCTGTGGATTTTGAGCCCTTTGTGAGCGACGCCAATGGCGATATGCTAAACCTTAGCTACAGCGGAAATGTGGGCGTTAACATCAGCGTTGTGGGTAGCGTGGTAACCTTTACCAATGATCCTGCCTTTGCGGGTTCCGAGGAAATTACCTTCACCATTAGCGACGGCACCGACAGCAGCAATGCTGTGGTAACTGTAACCGTGATGAACAATCCGCCACTGCTGTTCTTGCCTGCTACGGCCACTATGGATCAGGATGGCAGCCTCACGGTGGATTATTCAGTATTCGTAACCGATCCTGATCTGGACATGATGGTGCTAAGCTCTGCAGGCGGCAGCAATGTGGATGTAAGCATTGATGGTTTCAGCGTTACCTATACTCCCGCATTGGGCTGGTATGGCACCGAGAATATCACCTTCACTCTATCCGATGGCTATCTGGAATCCACTGATGTGGTTCAGGTGAATGTGAACCAGGTGATCAGCTCTCTGGATACGCCGGTGCTGAATATTTCCCTCAATGCTGGAGCAACTCTGCTGCAATGGGAAGCAGTTCCCTATGCCAACGAGTATTGGATCTTCCGTGCAACCGATCCCTATGGAACCTACAACCAGATTGGCACAACCTCAAATCTGGAGTTTACAGATAATGACGGACTGCCCAAGGCCTTTTATCAAGTGAAGGCAGTGGCTATTCCCATCGGGAAATAAGACAACAGATTAGTGATAGGGGGCGGAAGCGATTCCGCCCCTTTGTTATAACCTGAAAAATGCTATGGCTGTCCCAATCGTCCTTTTTGTCCATAGCCAATCGTACATCGTAAATCGTACATCGTACATCGTACATCGTACATCGTACATCGTACATCGTAAATCGTAAATCGTAAATCGTACATCGTAAATCGTACATCGTACATCGTACATCGTAAATCGTAAATCGTAAATCGTAAATCGTCCATCCCAATTTCCCTCCTTTATCCAACCAAGAACCATCCTTGATCGCGATCAAGGTGGGTTCCAGGAATGTAGAGTTACAAATGAAAGCTGGGTGATGGACAAAATGGACAGGATGGACGAAATGAACTGTATGGACAAGATGGGCAACCTCAAGTAGATTTGGTTATCTGTGTTTCACCTTTCCACCTTTGCACCTTTCCACTTAACTTCAGCATTTTGGCACTTCGGCACTATGTCACTATGTCCCTCACAAAAGTATTGACTAAATCCCTATGCAAAAAGATGATGCTTTCTCAAGAACTATGCACATAAGGAAGAAGATGATAAAGGCCAAAATATTCGTTCAGTTAAAGCCCAGCGTCCTTGATCCGCAAGGCAAGGCAGTAACCAATTCGCTGCACAATCTTGGATACTATGCGGTAACTGATACCCGCATCAGCAAATATATCGAGCTTAGTTTCGATAGTGACGACGCACAGCAGGTGGAAATAATGGTGGGCAAGATCTGCAATGACTTGCTGGCCAATCCCAATACCGAAATCTACCATTATCAATTGGAAAAGCTGGGGTAAGCACTTGCGGATTAGCGTAATAACCTTTCCCGGCTCGAATTGCGATCATGACGCTTATGGTGTGTTCAAATCCCGTGGCCACGATGCCCGCTTGATCTGGCATAAGGATACCGATCTGGAAAAGCCTGATTTGGTGGTGCTTCCGGGTGGATTTTCCTATGGGGATTATCTACGCTGTGGGGCTCTGGCAAGATTTTCGCCCATCGTTGGTGAAGTAGTCTCCTTTGCCCAAAGGGGAGGCTTGGTGATGGGTATCTGCAATGGATTTCAGATTCTTACGGAGACAGGATTGCTGCCCGGAACGCTGCTGATGAACAAATCTCTTGCCTTCATCTGCAAGCATCAAAGCTTAAGCGTGCAGAGCAGTAATAGCCCCTTTACCAAAGGGATCAATCCTGGAACAGTGCTGGATATTCCCATCGCGCACAAGGAAGGGAACTACTTTATTGGTGAGAGTGGCCTGCAAGAGCTTGTTGATAATGATATGGTGCTTTTCCGCTATTGCGATGCCATGGGGGCCATTACGCCCGAAGCCAATCCCAATGGCTCGCTGCAAAACATAGCCGGAATTTGTAATAAAGAGCGTAATATTCTGGGGATGATGCCGCATCCGGAGCGTTCGGCAACTGATACGGTGCCTACTCAGGATGGAAGGCGGATTTTTGAAGCGCTGGAAAGCTTTTTTGGGTAATTTGCTGGATCTGGCAATTCCGCCCTCCTGTCTGGTGTGCGGAACTCGCATCGACGATCAGAAGGAGATTCTGTGCAGCGATTGCGAAAGCAGGATCAGCATGGTATCCGGCGATTGCTGCCCCAAATGCGGAGCTGTGTTTAGCGGTTCTGAATGTAGCAATTGTGCCAGGGAAAGCTTTGCCTTTGACGCTACCGATTCCCTTTTCAGGTATGCGGGAAGCATCAAAGACCTCATTCACCAGCTAAAGTATAATGGCTATGTATCTCCCGCGGGATATTTGGCTCTGCACCTGGCAGATTATCTGCAAGGCAACGAGGATTTGCATGAGTATGATCTGGTGTGTCCCATTCCCCTGCATAGAGTGCGTAAACGCGAACGGGGATACAACCAGAGCGAACTGATTGCCTATGCTGCTGCAAAATTGGCAGACCTGCCCTATGCTCAGCCGCTGAAAAGAAGCCACTACACGCGCAGTCAAACCATGCTGAGCCGCGAAAACCGTAAGAAAAACCTGCATGGTGCTTTTCGGGTGACAAATCCGAAAGCGGTGAAGGACAAGAAAGTGATTTTGGTGGATGACGTCTTCACCACGGGCAGTACCTTGCACGAAGCAGCCAAAGAGCTAAAAGCTGCCGGGGCATCCAAAGTGGCAGCAATCACGGTGGCCAAAGCACAATGAATAAAGAATATACAGAGATAAGAGCACAGGTTAGTGAAGAACAGATTGCCGAAATGATCGAGAAAGTGGCACGCTTTATTGCCGAACGGCATTTGGCTCCCGCAGGAATTATGTTTGCCGAATCTATCCGTCCGCTGCATGGGATCGGTAGTCAGGCGTTGTTCTTCATCCTGCCTTTTGCAGAGATTATTTTCGATTCCAAAAAGTATCAGCAGTTTGCCATGATGATGGAACGCGAAGAAAATCTGAAAAAACTGATCAGCCGCATGGATGAACTGGACGAAGAACTATCTCGAGACCGGCGCAAAGCAGCCAAACTGAAAAGAGCCCGACGCAAGGCACAGCTAAAGTCTTTTATGAATAGAATTTTTAAAACCAAAGATAAAAATGCTTGAAAAAGCGGAGGATATATGCAATACGATGAAAAACGCCTTACGCGCATAGTGGCCACAGACTGTGGAAGCACCACTACCAAGGCGATCTTGATCGAATGGGTGGATGGCGGTTATCGCCAAACCATCCGCGGTGAAGCTCCCACCACTGTGGAAGCTCCCCTGAATGACGTAACCAAGGGCGTTATCAATGCCACCCAGGAATTGGAAGAACTTGCCAGGCTAAAATATGGCAATCCCAATCTGAAGTTCATGGAAAATGGAGAATTCGTTATCCCCCGCAAAGGTGATGTGGGCGTGGATGCTTATGTTTCCACATCCTCTGCCGGAGGTGGCTTGCAAATGATGGTTACCGGTGTGGTTGCTGCCATGACCGGTGAAAGTGCCGAACGTGCTGCCTTGGGTGCCGGAGCCATTGTGATGGATCTTATTGCCAGCAACGACAAGCGCATGAATCATGAAAAGATCGAACGTATCCGTCAGCTTAGGCCAGATATGATACTGATGGCAGGCGGTGAAGATGGCGGAACGGTTAAACATGTGGTGGAACTGGCAGAATTGGTTGCCGGTGCTGATCCCAAGCCACGCCTTGGCTCTTCCTATAAGCTGCCGGTAATCTATGCCGGAAACAAAGATGCTCAGGATGACGTGAATAACACCCTGGGCCAAAAAGTGGATCTCATTATTACCGAAAATATCCGTCCCAAGCTGGAGCAGGAAAATCTTGGCCCGGCTCGCGATAAGATTCACGATCTCTTTATGGAACACGTGATGAAACAGGCCCCCGGTTATAACAAACTGATGGAATGGTGCATGGGCCCCGATCACGAACAAGTGCCGATTATGCCTACTCCCGCAGCCGTGGGAAACATCATGCAGGCCATTGCCAAAGAAGAGAATATCGAAGTGGTGGGCGTGGATATTGGCGGTGCTACCACAGACGTTTTCAGCGTTTTCACCGAAGAGTTTGTATTCAATCGCACCGTTAGCGCCAATCTGGGCATGAGCTACAGTATCTCTAACGTGTTAGCTTCCTCCGGATTGGACAACATTATGCGCTGGGTACCTTTCGATATTAATGAAAGCGAATTGCGTAACATGATCAAGAATAAAATGATCCGTCCCACCACTATCCCTTCTTTATTGGAAGAATTGGTGCTGGAACAGGCCATTGCCAAGGAAGCCCTGCGCCTCGCTTTTATTCAGCACAAGGAATTTGCCAGCAGCCTGAAGGGTATGCAGCGTCAGCGTGATATCTCCGAAGCCTTCAGCCAAAGCACTTCAGGAGCCACCATTGTTAATATGATGACTCTGGATTTGCTGGTGGGTTCGGGTGGTGTGTTATCGCATGCTCCGCGCCGCAATCAGACCGTGATGATGCTGATCGATGCTTTCCTTCCCGAAGGGATCACACGTTTGGCCGTGGATAGCATCTTTATGATGCCGCATTTGGGAGTGCTTTCCGAGATTAGCACCAAAGCCGCTACCGAAGTTTTCCGCAAGGACTGCATGGTATATTTGGGAACTTGCGTGGCACCCGTTGGTAAAAGCAAAGTTGGTAAACCGGCTCTTTATGCCAAGCTGGAATTCGCCGATGGTCATAAATTCGAAGAGGAGATTCCCTTTGGGGAAATCCGCCTTATTCCTTGTGAGGAAGGTCAGGTGGTCAAAGCTACCCTTAAGGCTTTGGGTGGTCTGGTTTTGGATAAGGATAAGAACCGTGAGCTTGCTGTTGACTTGCACGGCGGAAAAGTTGGCATCGTGCTTGATACCAGGGGACGCCAACCCTTTGTTCTGCCCACTGAGAAGATAGACAGAATAAACAGCCTGAAGAAATGGATGCGGGAACTGAAAGCGTATCCGGAACAAATTCTGGTGTAAGGAGGAGAGAATGGGACAAGCATATTCTGCCGGACTAACCGTAACTGATAACATTGTGCTGCGCAAAGAGCGCATTCTGCCCCTGAAGGGACAGGTTTTAGTGAAAAAAGGCGCCAAGGTAAAGGCCGAAGACGTGGTGGCAGAAACCCTGCTACCGGGAAAAGTGGTACCCTTTAACCTGGCTAATAAATTGGGAGTAACCCCGGGACAGCTTTCCGGATACATCAAAATAACTCCGGGACAAAAGATTACCAAGAATACCATCCTGGCTCAAAACAAGGGTCTCTTTGGTCTTGGCATCATGAAAACCGAAGTGCTGTCGCCCGTGGAAGGCGAAGTGGAAAGCATTTCTGCAGTTACTGGCCAGGTTTTATTGCGCGAACCCCGTATCCCTGTGCAGGTGAAAGCCTTTATGGATGGCATTATAACCGACGTTATCGAAGGCGAAGGGGTAACCATCGAGAATAAAAGTGCCTATATCCAGGGTATTTTTGGAATCGGCGATGAAACCGTAGGCGAACTGCTAGTGTTGGCAACTTCTCCGGAAGATCAAATCGATGCCTCCAAAATTAGCGCTGCCTGCAAGGACAAAGTGATCGTAACCGGTTCCTTTGTGGATTATGCCACCATCGATGCAGCCCGCAAGCATGGCGTGAAAGCCATCATCACCGGAGGTATCGATGACCAGGATATTAAAAAACTGCTTGGTTATGATATCGGTGTAGCTATCACCGGTCATGAAAAAATCGGCCTCACCATCGTGTGCACCGAAGGCTTTGGCAGGATTACCATGGCCAAAAAGACCTATGAACTGCTTAAACAATTCAATGGTAGAAAAACTTCCATTCATGGCCGCACCCAGATTCGTGCCGGCGTTATTCGTCCCGAGATCATTATTCCCCTCGAGTTCGACGAAAATGAACTGGTGGTGAAAGAAGCCAGCATGCCCATTCTGGAACCAGGTACTCTGGTTCGAGTGATTCGTCAGCCTCATTTTGGACGCATTGCCAAGGTTACTGCTTTGCCCGAAGAGCTTACCAAAGTGGAATCCGAAACTCTGGTGCGTATTCTGGAAGCAGAATTTGAGGATGGCTCAAAGTTCCGCATGCCCCGTGCCAATGTGGAAGTAATAGAATCATAACAAATTTATGAAACAGGAGTAGCCATGCCTAAATACCTTATTGTTGGCGGAGTAGCCGGTGGAGCAACCACTGCAGCACGTCTGCGCCGTTTGGACGAAAAGGCGGAGATTGTTATCTTCGAACGGGGAAGCTACATTTCCTATGCCAATTGCGGATTGCCCTACTATATCGGAGGCGTTATCAACGAACGCGACCGCCTGTTTGTGCATACCCCTCAAAGCTTCCATGCGCGACTGAATGTGGACATCCGCATTGAGCAGGAAGTAACCGCTATCGACCGCCAGACTAAACAGGTAACTGTGCGCCGCAAAGATGGCACCACCTATCAGGAAAGCTATGACAAACTGGTGCTTTCTCCGGGAGCTGATCCTTTGCGTCCTCCTATTCCGGGGATCAATGACGAGTGTATTTTCACGCTGCGCAACGTTCCCGATACGGATGCCATCCAGGAATTTATAAAAGCCAACCGGGTTCAGCATGCAGTGGTGGTGGGAGCAGGCTTTATCGGCCTGGAAATGACCGAAAACCTGCATCATCGCGGCATAAAGGTTACCATCGTAGAAATGGCGGAGCAAGTGATGACTCCCCTGGATTACGAAATGGCCGCCTCGGTGCATCAGCACCTAAAAACCAAGAACGTGGAGTTTTACCTTAAGGATGCCGTTAATTCCTTTGTTCGCGATAAAAACGGCTTGGAAGTACGCCTGAAAAGTGGCCGCACCGTGCATGCCGACATGGTGATTCTCTCCATTGGGGTGCGTCCCGACAGCATTTTG
>CAZSST010000058.1:2680-14632 GCA_964609575.1 uncultured Candidatus Cloacimonas sp. | reverse complement strand
TGATGGGCAGTTTTAATCTGAATAACCCTCCCAGCAAGGCCGAACCCCAAACTCTTAGCGAAGCTATGCTGAAAACCACTCTCTTTGAACAAATGGAAATCCTTTCCTGGAGGGTAAGCCGTGATCTCCAAAACGCTGCCAAATACCAGGCGCTATACGAGGGCAATTTGATCCCTCCCGAAGGGAAACCTGCCGTATTGTGGGCAAAAGCGCAAAAACGATAAATTGCCAGCTTGAGATTATTGGAATAGTATGTAAAGTATGAAAAATATCCTTATGCTTATCATCTCCCTTTTCCTGCTATCGTCCCTTGCGGCACAGCAGCAGGAAACCTATACTTATTATTACCTGCAGTCCTATCCAGAAACAGTGAAGCAGGGCATTGCCTCTCCCCTGAAATGGCAGGGCAAAGATTGGCTGGCCGCCGGAACCATAGCGCTTTCTGCAGGGGCTTTGTATCTTGCCGATGAAGAGATTAGGGATTTCTTCCGGCGCAATCAGAATGGAGTAGGCGATGCGCTTACAGACTGGTCGATAAAATATGCCGAATATGATAGAATCGCCACGGGCCTGGGAATTAGTATTGTGGGCGGATATCTGCTGAAAAACGAGAAACTGATGGATACAGGCCTGATGTCGCTGAAGAGCATTGTGTTGGCATCAATGGCCACTCAGGGCCTTAAGGCGGTTACCAATCGCGGCCGTCCCTATCTGGAGCTGGGGAATGAATTCGGTCAGGATTCCGGGCTCAGCGAAGAACTGGATAGCTTTCCCTCGGGGCATACCACGGTGCTGTGGAGCATGGCTCCGATTATTGCTTCGCAGTATAAAGACAGGCCCTGGACGCCCTATAGCGCCTATTTGATTGCCATTGTCGGTTCGCTGTCAAGGATTTACACGGATGATCACTGGGCCAGCGATGTTCTGGTGGGAGCAGTAATTGGCTATAGCTCCGCCCGTTTGGTACAGAGTTCCACGCCCAAAGTGCAGCTTGGAATAATGCCAAATTTGAAAGGATTGGGAGTGGCATACCGGTTCTAAAGAATGAAGATGGTGATACAGGAGTATCGGCTAAAAAAAACGGGTATCCGAGGATACCCGTTTTTTTAAGGACTGCGCTATTTGTTACAGCAGTTGTTACTTTACAGGAGCAGGGGTGGTAGGAGCAGCAGCAGGATCGACGGGAGCAACAGCAGTGGTATCCACTACGGGGGCTACTTCTTCGACCGGAGCAACTTCTTCTACGGGCTCTTCGACTTTCGGCTTGCAAGCAGTAACGAGCATGCTGATGAGCATCATAGCGAGTAATGCGATTAAGAGAGCTTTTTTCATTGATTCCTCCATAAGCTAAATCCCTTACGGGTCACTTAGGTTAGTTTTTTTTGTTTTTTTGGGTTTTGTTGTTTTGGGCAAGATATATAAAATTTGCCGATTGTTCTATTGAAGGCCTTGCGGGGCGGAAACCCTCGCCAATCCTTCACACAGTCCTTATCACATCTATATTCTTACTTGAGATTGGAACATCATTATAAGCAGGGCTATTCTTGGCAAGATATTTTTTTAGAAGTAGCTGCTAAGGCCAGCGTGGATCATTCCCAAACCTATGCGCGCGAAATGGTTATCACGATAACCCAGGGCATATTCGATTCCCAAAATACCCAGCTTGGTTTGCAATTTTATACCTGCGCCCAAGCCAAATAGATTGCTGGTAATGCTATCCTTTTCTTTTGCCAAAAATCCCTGATCGAAAAGCAGATAGATGCGGGAATCTCCAGAAAGGCGATAGCGTAATTCATAGTTTATCCAGCCCAGGCGATAGGCGGAGAACTCATCCTCATAATATCCTCGCAGATTGGCATAGCCACCCAGTTTATATTGCTGCCATACTTCTGTTTCGGGATTGCTGAGACCTTTGGCCTGAAGATTCACATAGCCCACCCAGCGGGGATTGAAGGGAATCAATCCGAACGCACCCAGCTCGGTGGCAGTTGTTATATTGCTGGTGCCGCTGCTGTTTATTAGACCATAACGAAGGTTATAACCAAAGCCCTTCCAGGGATTTAGGCCACCCTCCACGCGGTTATAGTTCCAAAAAGCACTTATTCCCGTTGAGTTTGTGGGCACCACCGTGGGAGGAAATCTGGTGCCGGGTTTCAGGTTTTCAGTTTCCAGGCTTATTCCCAGTTCCTGCTGCAGCATTTGGTAATAGATATCCACAGCAGCCTTGGTATTCAGCCAGGTGCTGTCCTGCTCGATGCGTTTCAGTTCCAGATCGGCTGCGATGGGTAGTTTGGTTAATCCGGGATCATGATAAAAAAGGCTTAGCTCTTTGCCCGTGCGGGGAAGCTGTTTCAGAAAAAGCTTGATGGCACGGTCGCTACCCCAAAGATTCATAAATTGCAGGCGGATATGGCCAGAAAATTCCAGTTTGTCATTTATCCTGCTCATCCCCACCAAGCCTTCCATGTAGGTCATTTTACCCTCTTCCAGGCGGATGAGGAGGTTCTGAGGGTCCAGAGGCTGGATGAGGCAATCGGAGATATAGCTTTTACGCAGCAGGTTTTCCCGGGCTTGAATAAGAGCTGCGGGCGTGATGGTTTTCACTTGATTCAGCCCCGAAAGCTTGATAATGGTATTGGGACGGGTGATATTGTTACCGCTTATCACATATTCCCTGATGCGCAGGGGTTTGCCTTCATTTATGCGGATGTATGCACTCAGTGCTTCACTTTGCACCAGAGAATCCAGGCTAACCGAGGCAAAAAGATAGGCACGCTCATGATACAGCTCCAGGATTTGCTCCATCATCCGGGGAACTTGCTTCAAGGGATATTCGGAAGAGGATGAGCCCAGCAGCAGTTGCTTCAGCTTTGCCTCCGAAAAATAGCTATTGCCACTAAAGTGCAAGCGCACTCCGGAAGAAGATTGGTATTCCACGGGACGGTAAATCAGCTCCAGTTCTTCCGCACTTATTGGCCTTAGTTCCGGAGCGGGAATAACGTAGAAGTACTGTCCCTGACCTTGGAAATATTCGTATAAACGCTTGGTAGCGGCTGCCACAGCCTGGGCTTCATACTCCTGATCCAGTTGCAGGGAACTGGCTTTTATCAGTTTGGCCGTCTCCTCGTGATCATAGCCCTCAAAGCTGATTTTGCCTATCTTCAGGGCTGCCAGAGGGAGGCAGATACCAAAGATGACAGCTATCACCAGAGAGCGGCGCATGGCGATGTCAGCTAATCCCGATCTGCCTTCAGCACAGCCAGGAAGGCTTCTTGGGGAACATTAACGCTGCCTATTTCCTTCATCTTCTTTTTGCCTTCCTTCTGTTTATCCAGCAGCTTGCGTTTGCGGCTCACGTCGCCGCCATAGCATTTGGCCAGCACATCCTTGCGCATGGGATTGATGGTGCTGCGGGCAATGATCTTGGCCCCGATGCTGGCTTGCAGCGCTATTTTGAAGAGATGACGGGGAATAACTTCAGAGAGGGTGGCGGTAACGCTTTTGCCCCATTGATAAGCCTTGTCCTGATGGCAGATGAAGCTCATGGCATCCACCTTTTCGCCATTGATGAGGATATCCACCTTCACTACCTGGGAAAGGCGATAATCCTTGAAAACATAATCCAGCGAGGCATAGCCGCGGCTAACGGTTTTCAGCTTGTCATAGAAATCGAAGATAATCTCTATCAAGGGCATGTCATAATGCAAGGCCACGCGCTTTTCGTCTATATAATCAATGCTGCGTTGGATGCCACGGCGTTCCTGAGATAGCTTCATGATGTTGCCAATGTAGTCTGTAGGAACGATGATCTCGGTATCCATATATGGCTCCAGGATGCTATCGATGTAATTGGGATCGGGGAAATCGATGGGATTGTTTACTTCGATATCCTCGCCGTTTTTCAGCTTCATCAGAAAGCGCACACTGGGAGTGGTGGCTATAATGGGGATATTATATTCGCGCAGCATGCGTTCTTTTACTATCTCCAGATGCAGCATGCCCAGAAAGCCACAACGGAAGCCATAGCCAAGCGCGGCAGAGCTTTCTTTTTCATATACCAGCGAGGCGTCATTCAGCTTCAGCTTGGCAATGGATTCCACCAGGTTCTCATAATCTTCACCATTGATAGGGAAGATACCGCTATACACCATGGGTTTGGGTTCCATGAAGCCTGGCAGGGACTGCTCGCATCCTCCTTTGGCCAAAGTGATGGTATCTCCCACGCGGGCATCGGCCACTTCCTTGATATTGGCAATAATGTAACCCGCTTCGCCACAACTGAGCTCGGTCTGCGGAGAGAACTTGATGCCCAGATAGCCGATCTCTTCTATTTCATACTCACGATTGGTGGAAAAAAGCTTTATCTTATCACCCTTTTTCAGGCTGCCGTCAAAGAGGCGTACCAGCACCACCACGCCACGATACATGTCGAAATATGAATCAAAGATAAGCGCCTGAGGTGGGGCATCCTCATTGCCTTGGGGAGCAGGAAGCTGGGTTACCACGGCGTCTAATAGCTCGTTTATACCAATTCCGGTTTTGGCGCTAACCTTCAGAATGTCGTCTGGCAGACAGCCCAGAATTTCTGAGAGATCATGCTCCGTGCCTTCCACATCGGCTTTGGGCAGATCTATTTTATTCAGGGCCGGTAACAGCTCCAGATTATTCTCCAGGGCCAGGTAGAGGTTACTCATGGTTTGCGCCTCGATGCCCTGGGAAGCATCCACCAAAAGGATAGCCCCTTCGCAGGAAGCCAGGGCGCGGGAAACTTCATAGGAAAAATCTACGTGTCCGGGAGTATCGATAAGGTTCAGCACATAGTCCTGTCCCTTGTAATTGTGCACCATCCTGATGGCATGACTTTTAATAGTAATGCCCTTTTCGCGCTCCAAATCCATGCTGTCCAGCACCTGGGCTACTTCCATCCCTTTGCCTATCACATGCGTTGCTTCCAAAAAGCGATCGGCGAGAGTGGATTTACCGTGGTCGATATGTGCCACGATGCAGAAATTACGAATGTATTCTTGTTTCATCTATGATCCTTGTATGTTTTAGGAATATCAAGCTGGCCTGATTCCCCCAGAACAAGCCAGGTTTTTGCCGCAGGGGCTTTTGTCAACCAGTTATCAGTGCAGGGGTACGTTCAGTGGACTGCTGCCAAGCACATTACCCATGTAATCGGTGGTATCAGCACTTGCTGTGCCCTTTGTGGAGGGAGGCACCAGGGTTTGCGATTGTCGTGGCAGTGATCTGCTGAGGGCTTTCATGCGGGTGCGCAGAGTATCTGGCTTGCTTTCTTCCACAACTGTTTCGGTGCGCACACTGCTGGTATCGGCCTCAGCACTTTTCAGGAATACCGGTGTGGACAGCCAGCCCTGATTGTAGGCATGGACAAGGATGGAGCCCAGAATTGCCACAAAAATGATGATCCCGATCATCCACAGGAAATTAGTGGAGATCATGATCTTGCGCTCTTTGGGCAGGTGATCGCTTTGAAAGTGATGGCGGGCAGTATCCGGCATCATCACCTTCAGTTCTCTCATCACGGCATCCACATCCGCTTCCAGATAGCGTGCGTAATTAAAGACCATGGCTCTGGCAATTCCATAGCCACCCAGGTCCAGAAAGCGGTTGTTTTCCATCTTTTTAATGGAATCTTCTGCCAAACGGGTGTCTTCCCACACTCTGGAATAGCTGAGATCTCTTTTTATCCTCAGTTCCAGAAGGTATTTACCTAAATTTTCCACGTGTATTGCCCCTCGAAGGGTTTGCCCACTTCCCCGGCCAGATGATAGCCCAAAGCACCGGCTTTTATAGATACCGATCCTCCAGGCATTTGCACTTCCACCTTATCTTCCAGCAGCTTACGGGCTATGCCACTGGCAACACAGCAGCTTGCACCGGTTCCACAGGCCAATGTAGCTCCACTGCCTCTTTCCCATATCTTAATCTCAATTTCCCTGGGGCTTAACACCCTGGCAAAATGCACATTCACTGGCCTTGGGAAAGCGGAATGCAGCTCCAGGATGCTGCCATATTTCTGGTGGGGATCATCTTCCAAAGAATCCTGCCACACAATGTAATGCAAATTGCCGATATTCACCAGATCGCCCGAAAATCCTTCCACCTGCAAATTCTCCTGCATCACTTTGGGTACTCCGAGATTAACGCTGATAATCTCCCCAGGCAGGATCAGAGCGAATTTCTTGCCTGAATCGGTGATGATTGACAGATCAGTGCGGTTCTTTTTGATTCTTAAAAGCGAGGCTACACAGCGCAATGCCGAACCGCACATTTCGGCACGGGAACCATCGGCATTATAAATGGTCATCTGGCCATCTCCGGTACGGCAAGGCTCTATTAGCACCAGGCCATCCGCTCCTATTTCCTTGCGCCTTTGGCATACCTGTCTGGCCAGTTCGGGAAGATCAAGCCTCTTTAGCGATGCGGCATTATGCTCAAAGCCGTCCAGGATTACAAAGTCGTTTCCCTGGGCCTGCATTTTGATAAAGGGGATTAGCATAGAAGTTCATTCATCATGTCATTAAAGTTATAGCAACCCTTTTTGCCCTTCATCCATTTTGCCGCTTCCAGCGCACCATGAGCAAATCCACTGCGATTGTGAGCCTTATGGATCAGTTCGATGCTGTCTGCTTCACTATCGAAGATCACGCTATGCGTTCCGGGAACATGGCCCCCTCTAATGCTGGCAAAATGCAGTTCATTGGGCTCAATCTTGCGGTGAGCCGTTTCAAAGAACGCCAGTTCCTTGCGGCTGCTACTCTCAATAATCAGTTTGGCAAGTTCGATGGCAGTTCCGGATGGACTGTCTGCCTTTTGGCGATGATGCTGTTCATAGCCGAAAACGTCATAGCTTTCGAATTTATCAAAGAAACAGGCTGCGCTTTGCACCACCCTGCTGAAGATGCTCATCCCTATGGAGAAATTTGCTCCAGTAAGCAGCCCTGTGCCTGCTTTTTCCACCAGTTCCCGTATTTCTCTTTCGTGTTGATTCCAGCCCGTAGTGCCTACCACCACAGTTTGACCCAGGGAGATCAAGGCTTTCAGATTGTTCATCACTGCCGCGGGATGGCTGAATTCCAGGCATACGTCGCAATTATTCAGATTTTCTGCGCTTATCTCGGATTTGGCTTCACAGGCATGGGGATCGATGCAGGCCACCACTTCGCAATCATGATCTGCAGCCATTCCGGCCAGCATTTTGCCCATTTTTCCATAGCCGATCAACGCAATGCGGGTGCTCATTATTAATTCTCCGCGTAATGCCTTAGCATTTCCACCACAAAGTCCTGTCCCCGCAACAGCTGAGAGACCAGGATGTCTTCGGCTACGGTGTGCACTTTGTTCATTCCCGTACCCACAATAATGGTGGGAATCCCTGCAGCATTAAAGATATTGGCATCGGAACCGCCACCACCTTTCCCCACCGTGTAAGGAATATCCAGAGAGCGTAAGGCATCGATGGCAAGCCGCACCGAGGGATGGCTTTCTTCCACCATAAAGGCATGGTACTCGTTTTCCAGCTTCATCTCAAAATCCGCCTGGGCATGTTCCAGATTATATCGTGCCACCGTGCTTTCCACGGCATGCCGGATATCAGCACAAACCTGTTGCAATTTTGCCGCATTGTGGCTGCGGGCTTCACCCTTTAGAACCACACGGTTGGGAACGATATTCGTGGCAGAACCACCGCAGATATTGCCCACATTGCTGGTGGTTTCAAAATCGATGCGACCCAAGGGCATGGCGCTGATGGCCTCGGAAGCAATGCGAATGGCATTCAGTCCCTTTTCAGGCTCCACTCCGGCATGAGCTTCCTTGCCCAAAATGGTGATGCAGAATGTATTCTGCGAAGGTGCACCTATTACCAATTCGCCAACTTGATGAGTATCGAAAGCATAGCCGAAGGCTGATTTCAGCTTGCTTTTATCGAAGCATTTGGCTCCCAAAAGCCCTATTTCTTCAGATACAGTGAATATCACTTCGATGGGCGCATGATCTTGTCCAGAGTCCTTTATTTGCTTTATCCCCATGATGATCTCTGCTACGCCGGATTTGTCATCCCCACCCAGAATCGTGGTGCCATCGGTAACGATCCGTCCCTCTTCAATCCTGGCCTTGATGCCATTGCCGGGAGTAACGGTATCCACATGGGCACAAAGTAAGATGGGTGCTTTTTCTATCTTGCCAGGAAAATATGCATACAGGTTTCCGGCATTGCCACTACTAAGGCTTTGACAACCGTCCTCGATCACCACCTCTGCTCCCAAATCTTGCAAGTCTTGCTTCAGGCGATCGATCATGGCACGCTCATTTTGGCTTTCGCTGTCGATCGCGATTAGCTCCAGGAAATAGCTTACTATATCTTTTTGCATTCCAGTTCCCCTTTAGTTTATCACAATGCGGACATAATATACTATGTGGATTTTTTGTCAATTTGATTATGTGGGGTGTTGAAGTATATTGTGTAGTGGAAGGGTGGAAAGGTGGAACAGGGAAACTCACTTCATACATCTCGTTGCGGGGCCACGAAGTTTGTCTATATCGCCCATAAAGTCCAATTAGTCCATTCTGTCCATCGTAGATCATACATCGTACATATTACTTCCCTTCGCTTTCCAAATCATTCTCCATGCGATGCCCATGCGACGCCCATGCAAATGCGTGGGGATCGTTGGGGTATGGTAGGAAAAAGGATCTCTGATAACCTGATTGTTTGTCTCTTACGGATTCTCATTCTTCATTTCCTTGGCGGATCGGAGTCCGCCATTACCTGATGCTTCTGAGGATAATGGACAATATTGAAAGATGGCAACGATATGCCAGGCCTATGTTCCTCCCTTCCACTCTTCCACCCCTCCACTTCACTTCCCCACTATCCATAAATTCCATTGACATAATCCGCGGGAGCATAAGAATTGTAAAAAACTACTATTTTTATGCTTTACGCAAGGAGAAGAAATGCCCTATATTTCTAATACAGATAGAGATAGGCGTAAAATCATGAACACCATTGGAGTGAAAGATTTTTCGGAGCTTATCGCCTGCATTCCGCCTAAGATGGTGATGAACAAGCCTCTGGCACTGGATGAACCGCTATCCGAACTGGAGATCACCAATCGCATCAAGGCCAAAACCTGCCAGAATATATGTGCAGGCAGCGCCAATTCCTTTTTGGGAGCGGGTGTATATGATCACTTCATTCCCGCCGCGGTGGATACCATCGTTTCGCGTCCCGAATTCTATACTGCCTACACTCCCTATCAGGCAGAAGTTAGCCAGGGAACGCTGCAATACATTTATGAATACCAAACCATGATCTGTGAGCTCACGGGCATGGAAATTGCCAATGCCAGTATGTATGACGGTGCCAGCGCGGTTGCCGAAGCCATCCTGATGGCCGTACGCAAGAACAAACTGATGAAGGCGATATTGCCCGCCACCCTGCATCCGGACTATGTGAAAGTGATAAAAAGCTACACCAGTGGCATCGGCGTGGAACTAATTACCGCTCCGGCTAAAGAGGGTATCACCGATCTGAACGCTCTGGAAGCGATGATGGATGACAGCATCGGCAGCGTGGTATTGCAACAACCCAATTTTTACGGCAATCTGGAAGATGCCGCTGCCATTGATGCCATCGCCCATAAATCTCCCAAATGCCTTTTAATTGCCTGTGTTGATCCCATTTCGCTGGCTGTAATCAATCCCCCCTCCGCTTACCATGCGGATATCGTGGTAGGCGAAGGTCAGGCCCTGGGAAACAGCATGTATATGGGTGGTCCGCTCTTTGGATTCTTTGCCACCAAGCTGGATATGGCCAGGCTGATGCCGGGTCGCATTGTGGGCGGAACCTTGGACGTGGAAGGCAAGAAAGCCTATGCCCTCACCCTGCAAGCCCGCGAACAGCATATCCGCCGCAGCAAAGCCACCTCCAATATCTGTTCCAATCAATCCTTATGCATATTGGCAGCAACGGTTTATATGAGCCTGATGGGACGTGAAGGCTTGAAAGAAGTGGCCACGCAGTCCGCGCAAAAAGCGCATTATGCCGCCATGGAACTATGCAAGCTGCCGGGATTTGCCCTTGCCTATCCCCATGCTCCGTTCTTCAAAGAATTTGTGCTATCCACCCCCCTTCCCGCTGCGAAGATTATCAAAGCCATGCTGCCCCGTAATATCTATCCGGGCCTGGATATGGCTCCCTTTGGCATGCCGAATGCCTTGATGATCGCCATCACCGAAAAGAAGCTAAAGGCCGATATTGACGCCCTGGTAAAAGCCATGAAGGAGGTGAATCATGAGTAAAACCATATTTGAATACAGCACCCCCGGACGCATGGGCGTAACCCTTCCCAAGCGCGAGATAGATACTCCTCTGGAAAACCTGATGCCGGCTAAAATGCTTCGGAACAAGGCACCCCGCTTGCCAGAAGTAAGCGAAATGGACGTGATG
Source organism: uncultured Candidatus Cloacimonas sp. (assembly GCA_964609575.1). Lineage (GTDB taxonomy): Bacteria > Cloacimonadota > Cloacimonadia > Cloacimonadales > Cloacimonadaceae > Cloacimonas. Next base: position 4,155 of record CAZSST010000058.1, on the reverse strand, counting down.
CGGCATTACATAAAGCTTTCACAGCTGAATCACTTCATCGAAAAGGGCCTTTACCCCTTGGGCAGCTGCACCATGAAATATAATCCCAAGGTGCATGAAAGCCTGGTGCGGCATACCTGCTTTGCCAATCTGCATCCCCATCAGCCCGAAGAGACCTTGCAAGGTGCGCTGGAGCTACTTTATGAATTACAAAAAGACCTGGCAGAGATTTCCGGCATGGCGAAGGTTACCTTGCAGCCTGTAGCCGGAGCACAGGGTGAATTTACCGGCATCAAGATCATCGATGCCTACCATAAAGCCCGTGGAAATACCCACAAAGATACAATCATCATTCCCGATTCCGCGCATGGCACCAATCCCGCCACCTGCGCTCTGGTTGGCTATAAAGTGGTGGAACTCCCTTCCAATCCCGATGGCCGTTGCGATATCGCCAAGCTGCGTGAACTGGTGAACGCCAACACCGCGGGGATCATGATTACCAATCCCAGCACTCTGGGGCTTTTTGAAAATCAACTTACCGAGATTGCGGAAATAATGCATAGCGTGGATGCGCTGATGTATATGGACGGAGCTAATCTGAATGCGCTTTTGGGGATCGTGCAGCCTGGTAAAATCGGCTTCGACGTGATGCACTTCAATCTGCATAAAACCTTCAGCACTCCTCATGGCGGTGGTGGCCCCGGTTGTGGTCCCGTCGGCGTGGTGGAAAAGCTGATTCCCTATCTGCCGGTGCCGTTGATCTCCAAGAACGACAGTGGCTATCATCTTGACTATTCCCATGAAGCCACTTCCATCGGTAAAGTGCATAGTTTCTATGGCAATTTCGCCGTGCAAGTGCGTGCTTATATTTACATCAAAATGCTGGGTGCACAGGGACTGCGCAGAGTGTCCGAAAACGCCATTCTTAATGCCAATTACCTGAAGAAACTGCTGGCTCCATATTATCACATTCAGCATCAGGAACACTGTATGCATGAAGTGGTGGCGGATGGCACCAAGCAAAAGAAGGAGAGTGGAATTTCCACCCTTGATATCGCCAAACGCCTGTTGGACAAAGGCTATCATGCCCCAACTGTATATTTTCCGCTTATCATCCCCGAGGCGATGATGATCGAACCTACCGAAACCGAAAGCATCGACAGTATGGATGCCTTCGCTGCGGCCATGATCGAAATTGCCCATGAATGCGAAACCAATCCCGAACTGCTGCATGAAGCTCCGCTTAGCACTCCGGTGCGTAGAGTGGATGACGTGCGGGCGGTGAAGGAACTTGATCCGATTTTTCCTATCAAGGACTAAGCTTACCCAGATGGCAGAACCGGATAGAACAATGGAGAAACCATGAAGAAATTAGTACTGATAATGGCCCTGATGCTGGTGCTGGCAAGCTTTGGCTTTGCTCAAACCATCAAGCTGGCCTACGTGAATACCGATCGATTGTTGGTGGATAGCAACGAAGCTGCCGAAATCAGCCG
>CAZSST010000058.1:0-2580 GCA_964609575.1 uncultured Candidatus Cloacimonas sp. | reverse complement strand
GACGAGAAATACACCATGATCCTCGATATCAGCATGGGAACCATCCTCTATGCCATGCCCACGCTGGATATAACCGATCAGCTTTTACTGGAACTGAATAAAGACACCGTGCCTCCCGCAGGCATGGAAAACAAAGATCAGGAGAAGTTTCCCACCGGCACTATTCCCGAAGATAAGAAGGAAAATCTCTTCCCTCCCCAGGATTTTAAACCCGAAATTAAACCCTAATGGACTAACATGAAGGAATTCAAGCTAAAGCTAGGTTATCCCCAGATTCAGGGCATCACCCGCGGCACCTTGATAAATCAGGGTGCAGGACAGCTATATAAAGTTAGCGAACCCAGAGAAGCCGACGAGCATACCATCATCTTTCTGGAACAGGATAAGCTGCTGGAACAGGTGCAAAGCTCTGCTGCGGGGCTTATCATCACCACTGAGGCCTATCGCCAGGCCCTTGGCAACAGACCGCTTCTGATCGTGGATAATCCCTATTTCTCGCTGATGGTGCTGATTCATTACTGGCTGATGCAGGAAGATGCCAATCGCCTCTATCAGATTCATCCCAGTGCCATTATCGCTGCAGACGTACGCTACGAAGGTGAAGTATTTATCGGCGCTCACGTGGTGATCGAAAGTGGCTGCGTACTGGGGAATAAAGCCGTTATCGAAGCAGGTTGCCATCTGGGAATCAACGTAAGTATCGGCAGCGGCACGAAGCTGATGCCAGGCGTGAATATCTACAGCGACTGCAGCCTGGGTAAGAACTGCCTCATCCACAGCGGCGCAGTAATCGGTGCAGATGGCTTTGGCTTCATGCTGATGGGCGAAAAGCAGCAGAAAATTCCCCAGGTAGGCAATGTGAGCATCGGCGACGATGTGGAGATCGGAGCCAATAGCTGCGTGGATCGTGCCACCCTGGGCAGCACCATTATTGGCACCGGCACCAAGATCGATAATTTCGTACAGATCGGCCATAATTGCATCATTGGCAAGCACTGCATCCTTTGTGCCCACGTAGGCCTGGCCGGAAGCACCGTTACCGGCGATTACGTGTATCTGGCAGGACAGGTGGGAGCCGCAGGACACCTTAAAATTGGCCACCGGGCGATGATTGGAGCGCAATCCGGCATCACTGGCGATATTCCTGATGATGCTCGCTATTTGGGTTCCCCTGCCCTCGAAGGTGGCCTCCAAAAACGCATCATGGCCATTCAAAAGAACCTTCCCGACATGTTCAAGGCTTATCTGAAGGCCAAAAAAGCTGATAAGGAGTAAAGCATGGAATATAAACACACCATCGGCGGCGAAGCCTCTTATACCGGCATCGGATTGCACAGCGGCGAAATCAGCACCATCCGCTTTAAAGCAGCCGGACCCGAAGAAGGCATCGTCTTTATCCGCATCGATCTGCCGGATAAACCAGAGATTCCTGCGGATATCGACCATGTAGTAGATATTTCCCGCGGCACCACCATCGGCATCAATGGCGCTACGGTTGGCACCATCGAGCATGTGCTTTCCGCCATCAAAGGCCTGAATATCGATAATATCCGCATCGAAATCGATGGACCCGAAGCTCCCGTGGCCGACGGTTCGCCCATCGTCTTCCTGAATCTGCTGAAAGAATGTGGCAGAGTGCAGCAAGATAGCGAACGCATCTTTTTTGAGCTCGATGCTCCCATCAGTTTCTCCGCCCCGGAAGACAATGTGGACGTGGTGATCGTGCCTTCCAACGAACTGAAAATCACCTTCATGATCGATTACAAGCATCCCTATCTGGGCACGCAGTATACCTGGCTGCCCAGCATGGAATATTACGAAAAGGAATTTGCCGGAGCCCGCACCTTCTGCTTCATCAATGAAATTTTATACCTGAAGGAAAAGGGCCTCATCAAAGGCGGTTCGCTGGAAAACGCCCTCGTGATCGCCGAACCGAATATCAGTGAAGCCGAACTACAGCACCTCCAGGACGTCTTTGGCTATCACGAACCCATCACCGTTTCCCCCGAAGGCATCTTGAATAGCCATCCCCTGCGCTATTACAACGAATTTGTCCGCCACAAAGTAGTGGACCTTCTGGGCGACATCGCCCTTTTGGGAATGCCCATCAGGGGCCACATTCTGGCTGCCCGCAGCGGACATAAAACCAATGTGGAGCTGGTGAAAAAGCTCCGCCAGATCCAGAAAAAGAACCAACTGCAGCGCATTTACCAGAAAAACAAATCTGATAAAGTGGTCTTCGATATCAATGCCATTCTGCGCATCATCCCGCATCGCTATCCTATGCTGCTGGTGGATAAGATCATCGAATTCATACCGGGCGAATCACTGGTTGGCATCAAAAATGTTACCTTCAATGAACCCTTTTTCCAGGGGCATTTCCCCGATCATCCCATCATGCCGGGAGTGCTCATCATCGAAGGTATGGCTCAGGCCGGAGGCATCATGCTGCTGAATCAGCTGGAAAATCCTCAAGATCACGTAGCCTATTTTGCCTCCATCGATAACGTCAAATTCCGCAAACCCGTGCTCCCCGGAGACACCTTGCGCTATGAACTGAAAGTGATATCCCTGAAGCGT
>CAZSST010000057.1:0-14871 GCA_964609575.1 uncultured Candidatus Cloacimonas sp. | reverse complement strand
CTTATTGCATTACTGCTTAATACAGTTATCAACATCCGATTTTTTGGGGGAATGCCTGGAAAATAATTTATCGTTATATTTATGCTTGCGCTGCTCATATTCTCACTTACTATATTCTTGAGGTTATTGCCATGCTTACTTTTATCTTACTGTACATCTTCTTCCTCGCTGTGAGCGATGAGCACCGTGCTGTCAAACCAGAAGCTCTCAAAAAGCTCAAAGATGCCAAAAAAGGCATTGTTACCATTGCCACCATTACCATAGATGATGACTTCCCTTGATTATATATCCTTCCTGGCATCCTCAATCTCCTAATTCCTGCATCTAAAATACCACATCGCTTCATTGATTTCCAGATTATCTCTGCCCCAAACACTCAACCAGTTGTAGCACAGCCGCATGAGGGGTGCTCTTCTCTTGGCGCACATTATATCCCTCTACAACGTATTGGTGTCAAACTGAAACTTAGATAGGGTATCGATGGAATATCCGCAGAACTGCTAAAGTTTGTGCTGCCATCATTGCCACCTGGGGATCCTGCATAGTCATTTTTCATGCGCTGCCCATGCGATCCCCGGGCAAGTGCATGGGCATCGCCTGGGCGTCGCAAGATGGCAGGTTATGTAACTCTCACAGCCTGCTCTCACACCGGCGAAGCCGTCTCACTTCCTCTGGTCATGGCTGCAGCAGGGCGGATCAAAAAAAACCTTGACAGCTTGGTGCATTGTGAATTGATGAACACAACTACGAATTATAGAGCAATCTAAACATCCAAAGCCCTACTTGGGCAAAATGAAAATACTTTCAGAACCTCTGCTTGGTTACAAGCCTGAAGTTCAAAATTTCAATTACAAAAAGTGGTGCAAAACCACCAAAGCAGGATACATGATAAAAGAAATGGGGCGTCTGAACATAGACGACTACAAGCTGCTTGACGCACAAGTGGCAAAAATATTCCGCAATGTGGAAAAGGGCAATTCCAGCCTGGCCGAAAAGCAGATCATCGAGCTGGGAAACACCGCCAATTATTTTGTACGTGAAGAACTGGGCAAGCGTTTGGCAGCCTATAATGGCAATGGCGAAATGGACGAGCTTTGCGGCAAGCTATTGGAGCATTTTATTTATGGGGTGCGGGCTACGGGACTTTTTTACTTTTATTACAAGCACCAGACCAATCCGGAGATTATCGTAAAAACCATCGAAAAGACCTATGAAAGCGTGCCTTGGGAATCCGAAACGATCTGTTTCGAGATGTGGAAAATGGCTCCGGAGGTGATGAAAGAACACATGCCTCGTTGGGCAGAATCCGAAAATGAGAATAAACGCGCCATCAGTATGCATGGTATGGAAAATATCGCTTCGCGGCATCCGCAATATATTCTTACCTTCATTGCGCGCTTGCTGGATGACGAAAGCGAAGAAGTGCAGAAGAAGATCAGCCATATTCTCACCCAGGTGGGCAGGCAACGCCCCTTGCAATGCTATAATAACGTCCGCCGCTGGCTTATCGAGGGCGATGAACAGCGGGTGAAAACCATCTGGCAAACTATGAAGAAACTGGCCAATATCTACTCTCAGCGCAGCCGCAGGGATAAAACCAACGAATTTATAAGCGTTACCCAGCGCACTGTGGCAGATTGGCGCAGCGATTCACATCCCCATGTGGCCACGATGGGCCAAAAGCTTTCAGGGATCATTAATAACCACCGTAAACAAGGTTAGGGCCATGGCGGCACGGGATCTATCCCGGATTGCCATCATTCTGGTGGAGCCAATCTACGCGGGCAACGTGGGTGCCATTGCCAGGATCATGAACAATTTTTGCATATCCGAGCTGCGCATCGTGGGCAAGGTTCCCGAAAAGAACGATTTTTACCTGGCGATGCACAGTGAACATATTCTTAATGAAGCAATTACCTATCCCGATTTGGCTTCCGCTTTAGTGGGACTGGACAGGGTTATCGCCTTTTCCCGCAGGGTGGGACGCAAAAAACCGGTGGACATGAGCCCCCGGCAAATGGCAAACTATGTGCACGAAATTCCCAAACTGAAAATCGGACTGGTATTTGGCAGAGAAACTTTTGGGCTCACCGATGAGGAAGCTGATCTCTGCAATCTGCGCTGTCATTTTCCTGCAAATCCGGCTTTTCCCTCCATCAATCTGGCTCAGGCTGTGGCCTTGGCTGCCTGGGAGATTTATGCTCTGCCGCTGGAATCCAGGGAACAAAAAAAACAGCTCAAAAGCGCAGTGGATGGGATTGAGCTTGACAAAATAAGGCACTACATGCTTAGCGTTATGCAAGCGACAGGTTTTTTCCGCAGCCATGAGACCACTAATTGGGAGCAATTTCTGGTGAAGCTTTTGGCACAGCTAAATCCTTCATCGGAAATGATCTATCGGTTGCGACAGATGTTTAATCGCTTTCATGTGTTGGTGTTAGGGAAAGGCTTGGGATACGAGCACCATCCCGAAAAACATGCTGAGGACGAATCCGAACCTGAATAACAACGCTTCTGCAAAGGAGTTACCGATAATGAAACAAGAGCTCGATCCGCGCTATCAAAAGGTGCTGAAGAGGGTGGAAGGCTATTGCCTGGATCACGAAAATCCGGATAACGTTACCCGCTATGCCCATTATTTCCGTGAGGGTTATGATGCCTTTGGGCTCACCGAAGAGGAAGTTCACACGCTTCGTGATGAATTGGTGGATACCCTGGATTTTAGTCCTGAAGAAACTGCCGAACTGGCCTGGCATCTCTTTCAGCCCGGAAAATATGAATATGGCACCATCGCCATTCTGCTTCTGAAAGAAAAGAAAGAACAGTTTAACCGGGAGATTTTTGCCTGGGTGAAACGCTGCTTCGATAAAGGTGTGGAAAACTGGGCTCATTCTGATATGCTGTGCAGCAACATCACCCCCGTGTTCCTGGATAAAGAAATTGTGGAACTAAATGATTTTGACGACTGGCGAACTTCCGAAAGCAAGTGGACGCGGCGTGCCGTTCCCGTTACCATGCTTACCTTGAAAAGCACCGCAGAACCGCAGGAACTGCTGGATTATCTCGATCCGATGATGATGGATGATGAGCGCGTGGTGCATCAGGGCTTGGGATGGTTTTTGCGTGAGCTGTGGAAGCTGCATCATGAGCCCGTGGAAGAATTTTTGGCCAAGCACAAAGATAGCTGTGCCCGCTTGATTATCCAATATGCCACAGAGAAAATGCGCAGTGATACCAAGGAAAACTTCCGCCGTAGCAAGAACCATAAACCCCAGCAAGATAAGCCCCGAAATCAACATCAGAATACCCCTTTTAAACCGCGAAATGATAAGCCCGAAGCCAAAACGCACGGTCCTCGCAAGCCTCTGCCCAATAAGCATCGGCTGGAACCGAAGGTAACTCCGCCTCCCAAAAAGAAAAAACTGAAGCCCAATAAGGTGGACGCATGAAAAAGCTGATTATGCTGATGATGGCCATACTGCCCCTGCTGGCAGGTGCTGCCGTTTTGGATATAAACATTAGCCTGGTGGATAGGGGAACTTATCTTAGCACTCAGGACTACGCTACCAAGGGTTGGGGCACCATCAGCGATGCCGGAAGCCTGCAACTGCCCGTAAAAACCATCAATATTCTGATGCCCAAAGGTGCACAAATATTAAGCTGGAATCTAAAGCTGGCCGCGGATATGCCCATTATGGGAGAAGCTCCGCAGCGCAATGCCGGTTTCACCGATGGAGATATAACCCTGCATACCGAAGCTGCCAAAAGCCTGGGCAGCCGCTATAAATATTTGGGAATGAAGCATTGGGGAGAGCTTTGCTACGCTTCCTTTGCCGTTATTCCCGCGGTGTGGGATGGAGCAATGTGGATGGCCAGCCCTTCCTGCGATGTGGAAATAGCTTACCAAGCCACCCCTAAAGGCAAGGGCACAAAGCCAGCCACGCTTGCAGCGCAAGATTTTTTTGCCAATGCTGCTGCCCTGGATAAATGGTATGAAAGCCCCAAAGACCGCAATGCCAATATTATGGTGATAAGCACTCAGGGCCTTTATGACGCCATGTCCCCCTGGGTTGCTTTCCGCCAAAGCCAAGGCTGCACGGTTACTTTCTTCAATGTTACCGATGCCATCAATATGGGCACAGGGGTTAATAGTGCTGCCAGGCTGCGCAATTTCCTGCAATGTTACTATCAAAGCACGCCATTTGAATATCTGCTGCTGGTGGGGGATCACAATACGGTGCCGGTGGCGTATCTAAGTCCCGAACCAAATGGTGCCAATGAAGTGCCTTCAGATTTCTTTTTTGGCGATCTTAGCAGCAATTGGGACAGCGATAACGACGGCCGCTTTGGAGAATATTCCTCTGGATACATGGATCAGGACTGGGAAATTGATTTCACACCGGAAGTGTATGTGGGGCGCATTTCCACCAATGTGGCTTCCCAAGTTGCGGCCATTGCGGAGCGCATTGTGGCGTTTGAACAAAGCAATGCTCCCTGGAAAAACGCTAATCTGTTGCCTGCTGCATTTCTGAACTATCTGGGCGAACCGGAAGCCATTATGCCCCAAACCGACGGTGCGGGATTCATGGAATTTGAACGCCTTACCAGTCTGGCAGGGATGAATAATACTACCATGTATGAGCAACTGGGCGTGGTGCTTTCCTATCCCAGCAACGTGGCTTTGTCCTATAGCAATTTTCGCGATCAATTACTTAATAATAGCTGGGGCTTCATCAATTGGAGCGCGCATGGCAGTGCCACTTCATCTTCCCGTAAAGTTTGGATGTCGGACGATAACCAGAATAATCTGCCTGATAGCTGGGAAATGCAATGGCTGGATTTGGTGGATAAGCCCAGTTTCGATGATCTTAGTAATACCGATGGCACCGTGATCTTTGCCGCATCCTGCAATAATGGCATGATAGATGCCACAAATACCTGCCTGGCAGAATATGCGCTTATCAAGAAAGCTGTGGGTGTGCTTGGCGCCACCAGAACCGGATGGTATAAAGTAGGCTGGCGCAATCCTGGCTGGGGTGGACTTTCTTCATACAATCACCATTTTGTGGAAAACTACCGTCAAAGCGGCCTTAGCCTGGGTGCTTCGCATGCCTATGCCAATCTTTTGCACACCCAATATTACCTTTTTGGCGATCCCATCGATAGTGGTGGCATCATCTATCCCGAGCTGCAAAACGTTTATACTTACCTGCTGTATGGCGATCCGCTGATTGGATACACTCCTCAGCAGCAGGTGAATCTGGGGGAAATCCTGGTATGGGAGCCGGACAGCCTGAATTGCCTGCCCGTGGTAAATGCCCTGCGTAGTGTTACTGGCATGAATGTGATCTATACTGATAAGCTTATTCCCGATTATGATTATCTGGATAACTTCGAAGCTGTATTCTGCAGTTTCCGCAGCACTGTGCTGGATTCCCTGTCCTATGAATACCAATACCTGAATGATTACCTGGATAATGGCGGAAAGCTGTATGTGGAAGGGGGCAGCCTGTGGTTCAGCAATCCCAATTCCCTGCTGAATAAAATTGGAGCCTATTCTCCATACAGCGGGGTTACGCATATCAATAGCATCCGGCATGCTGCTACAGGCAATATATGGCAATACAACGCTCCTCAGGAATATGCCACCATGCTTGCGCCTTTGGTGCCTACTGCCACAGATGTATTTATCAACAATACCGGCGAAGCCTATGAACCCAAACTGGGCATCTGGAATAGCAATGGCAGCTTCCGCACTCTGGCAAGCAGTTTCTACCTCTATAACGTTGCCGATAGCACCTTCACCCTGGAAGATATGATTGCAGTTATCTGCGACACCCTGGATATTGGCATTGGGGAGCCCGTTAGCAATAACGAGGAAGTTAATCCTCCTGCAGCAATTGAACTTCATGCCTATCCCAATCCCGGACAAAGCATGGTAAATGTGAAGTATAATTCCCCGCAAAGCGGAGCAGCCAGCCTTGAAGTATATAATCTGAAAGGCCAGAAAGTGCGCACCCTCTTCAAAGGATACAAAGATGGGGGAGAACAGCATCTAAGCTGGGATCTGAAAGACGATAAGGGACGTCCCTGTGCCAATGGTCTCTATTTCTTCCGGCTGCAAACTCCGGGTAGAACCAGCTTGCAAAAACAGGTGATTCTGCGCTGAGAAGCATATATTTCTTGACAGAAAAAATACCTTTATGAGAAGGAAGCACTTCTATAATATCCCGGAAGAGGAGCCTGAATGCCAGAGCTGAAGCAGTATCTTAAGCTTGCAAATCCCATGAAACTGAAGCGTCCTAATCGCCTGAAAAACTTCAGCGCCCACATTCCCATCTACATCGAAAAGCGTAATTACATAGTTAAAACCGCCAATTCCAATGAAGAACTGCGCGAAGCTCTGCGCCTGCGTCATGAGGTATTTTATGCTGAACTCCTGAAGCGCAAGAAGCGTTCCGGAATGGATATCGACCGTTTCGATAAAAATTGTGATCACCTGATTATCATAGACAAACGCAGTATGGCAATAATCGGCACCTACAGGCTGCAATCATCACTGCATACCCGCAAATGGTACACCGCCACCGAATTTCACATGCATCATATCAAACGCCTTCCGGGTAACAAACTGGAGCTTGGCAGAGCTTGCGTGCATCCCGATCATCGCAATGGCATCACCATCTCGCTTTTGTGGGAAGGAATAACTGCCTATCTCACCGCCAGCAATAGCAGCTATCTTTTTGGATGTTCCAGCATTAAGACCATGGATAAAGCTGAAATAAACGAAATCTACCACTATCTGAAGCAGAATGGGCATATTTTAGAAGACCATCGGGTGCGCCCCAAATCCAAATTCAAAGTGCCTGGCTTCAAGAAGCGTGCCGGAAGCAGCAAGCACCATCCCGAACCAGAAAGAATGGCCCTGGCCAAGGATATGATCCCCTCCTTGCTGAATTCATACCTGAAAGTGGGTGCCAAAGTATGCGGAGTGCCAGCCCTGGATAAAAGCTTCAAATGCATCGATTTTCTCACCCTGATGAACGTTAACGACATCCATAAATCCTTCAGCCGCAAGTATAAAAGCGACTAAGCTTTCTTTAGCATGGCAAAGTATCGCTATCTGCTCTGGACCCTCTGGCTGCTGCTGAGATACACCCTCTATTCATATCTGGTGCTGGTGTTTGTGCATAGTCCCATCCGGCGAAGAACCTTGATGGCGCATAATACTCACAATACTGCCACCCGAATGCTGGACTCCTTTCGTATCAAGCTAACCGTACACAATCCCGAGAAGCTGCAAGGCCTGGCCCAGCGCAATTATCTGGCCATTTCCAATCACACTTCCTACCTGGATATCATCATGCTGGCCTCCATGGAAAACTTCGTATTCATCACGTCCGAAGAGATGGGGAAGAGTCCCTTTTTGGGAACCATCACCAAACTGGGTGGCTGCTTATACACAAACCGCAAAAAGTATGTTTCTCTCCCCAAAGAGATAGAGCGCTTTTCCGCCACCATCAGCCAGGGATTTAAAGTGATGCTTTTCCCGGAAGGCACCAGCACCAATGGCGATACCGTTAAGTCCTTCCGCAGTTCGCTTTTCCAAACTGCCCTCAGCGCTTCCTGTCCCATTCTGCCCATGTGTATCAGATACCTCAGCATTGATGGGCAACCGCTTAGCCCTGAAAACCGGGATACTATCTACTGGTATGGCGATATGACCTTTGTACCCCACTATATGAAGCTGCTGGGACGCCAAATAGAAGCAGAAATATACATCCTTGATCCCCTTATGCACGTAAAAGGAATCAGCCGCAGAGAGCTTTCGGACAGCATCCATGCCCAAATCCTGTCTGCTTATCAATCGTAATGCTATGTAATGATGCTTTCCAAAGCGCCACTTGTTAATGGCGGTATGGAAACCACCACTACCTTCAAACTTCCATTTGACACAATCCACCCTCTTTAGTTTATTGTACTCAGCGAAATATATCATGTAAAGGAGCAATAATGCCCAAAGAACAAAAGAATAAACTGAATCTTGGTAAAATCAATATGCAGTTGCTGGTTCTGGCAGCGGCTTTGCTGATCATTGGCTATATCATTATGTCTTTTAATGAGATCACCATCTCTGTGATTATCCTGATTTGCACCTATGCCTTCCTGATTCCCTTTGCGCTTCTCTACCACCCCAAAAAGAAGGAAGATGACGCTTCTAAGTGATGAAGCCCTGGCCCGGCTGAATAAGTTTCAGCTAACCGCGAAAAGCATCGTGGAAGGATTCCTGGTGGGCTTGCACAAGTCTCCCTACCATGGATTCAGTGCCGAATTCAGCGATCACCGTCAGTATAATCCCGGTGAACCGCTTAAAGACCTGGACTGGAAAATCTTAGCCAAAACAGATCGCTATTACATCAAACGCTATGAAGAAGAAACCAATCTCCGCTGCTACATCCTGCTGGACCACAGCAAATCAATGTTCTACGATTCTGGACAAGGCAGCAAGATTGAATACGCCACCAAACTTGCCGGAGCCCTAACCTGGCTGATGATCTCCCAAAAGGACGCCACCGGACTTTACACCTTCAATCACCGCATCACCCAAGCCTTCCCTCCCAAAGCAATCCGCAGCTACACTGCCCCTATCTTTAATGCCCTTTTGAACCTGAAACCAGATGATAAAACCGATATTCTCACCCCCCTGCATCAGATTGCAGAGCTTATCCGCAAACGCAGCCTGGTAATCATCATCAGCGACCTTCTGGACGAACCGGAACGCATCATGGAAGCCCTGAAACACTTCCGCACCCGGCATCATGAAGTGCTGGTTTTCCACATTGTTGATCGCCAGGAGGAACTATTTGAATTTAAAAGAGAAACGGAATTTATCGATAGTGAGACGGGGGAAAAAATTACTGTAACTCCCTGGCAAATCCGCAACGAATATCTGGATAATTACCAGAGCTTTGTAGACACCCTGAAGAACGAATGCCATACGCATCAAATCGAATACAATCCCGTTAATACTTCCACCCCCTTGGAAGACCTGCTGCTGAAATATCTCATCAAACGCAGCCGGGGATAGGAGAGAAAAGGGTGCGATTTATCTCCGCTGCCACCATCGAATCCGCCATCATCGAGGCCATTGGCCAGATAAGTTTTTGTCCCGATCCGGGAATTAAGCCTGCCCTGCAGCGAGCCCTGAGGGAAGAGCGTGAGCCTCTGGCTATCGATGTGCTTAGCACCATCCTCGAAAATCTGGGCGCTGCCGATGAGGACAAGATTCCCCTCTGCCAGGATACTGGAAGCCTGGTTGTTTTCGCAGAGATCGGCAATGAGGTTATTATTGAAGATACTCCCCTGGACGAGATCATCAATAATGCCCTTATATTAGCCACAGAGAAATATGGCCTGCGGCGTTCCATCCTGAAAGACCCCCTCTATAATCGTCATAATAGCCAAAACAACGCCCCGGCAATCATCCATGTCCACTTCGCAAAAAACGCGAAAATTAAGCTGGTTTTGGCGCAGAAGGGAGGTGGTGCCGAAAATATGAGCCAACTGAAGATGATGAATCCCTCCGGCACTGAGGACGATATTATTAAATTTGTGGTAAACACGGTAATACAAGCAGGGGGTAGGGCATGCCCACCTTTGGTGATTGGCGTGGGGATAGGCGGTAACTTCGAAGAAGTAGCGCTGCTGGCTAAAAAATCCCTCCTGCGACCCCTGGGAGAACCAAATTCTGATCCACGCTATGCCGAACTGGAGCAAAAGATTCTCAGGGCTGTTAATGAAACCGGCGTGGGGGTTCAAGGCCTGGGTGGTAATTGCACCGCCTTGGGAGTTCAGATCGAAACAGCTCCCTGCCACATTGCTTCTTTGCCAGTGGCGGTTAATCTGCAATGCCATGCCCATCGGCATGTCGAGATTGAGATATGAGCTCATGATGAACCTGCATTGCATTCGGCTGCCTTTCTCAGAAATAAACATCTTGGAACTGAAAATTGGCGACAAGGTATTACTAAGCGGAGAAATTCTTACTGCGCGTGATGCTGCTCATAAACGAATTGTTCAGCTTTTGGACGGGGGGGAAGGACTTCCCTTTGATTTATCCACCACCACCTTATTCTATTGCGGACCCAGTCCATCTTTGAGTGGTAGAGCTTGTGGGGCGATTGGACCTACCACCAGTTCCCGGATGGATCTCTGGACTCCACGTCTCATGGATGCGGGATTACGAGTTATGATTGGCAAGGGTGAACGTAGCTCTGAAGTTAAAGAGCGCATAGAAAGGCATGGGGGACTGTATCTGATTAGCATCGGAGGAGCAGCAGCCTACATGGCAAGAAGGGTGGTTTCATGTGAAACATTCCTATGGCCAGATTTGGGAGCAGAGGCAATTCATAGGCTAATCGTGAAAGACTTTCCGGCTTATGTGGCAATTGTTTAGGTGTCAGGTTTCATGTGTCAGGTGTCAGGAGTGAAAGGGTGGAAAAGTGGAAAGGTGAAACACGGGTCAGGTTTTAGGTGTCGGATGTCAGGTTTCAGAACTGCTGCGCCAACCTGTTAACCAGTTAACCCACTAACCAGTTAACCCACTAACCAGTTAACCCACTAACACGTTAATCAGTTAATCCACTAACTCGTTAATCAGTTAACCCACTAACCCGTTAACCCGTTAACCCGTTAACTCGTTAACCTACTAACCCGTTAACCATCAATCAACATCATCTGTGTAATCAGTGAAATCTGTGAGAGAATCACTATCCCGAAATCCAGTCGATCCGTGTCATCCGCGTTAAATTCTTCTCCCCAGCACTGCTTCCTTCTCAATTCTCAATCTAACATCCCCTCCAAGTACTAACCAAGATCAAACCTGGATCGCGATGAGGGATGAATCTTGGTTGCTTCACTGAGAGTATCTTGCACAGAATTATCCCAGGGTACATCTGGCATTCCATGTTATAAATGTAAGTGACGTTTTTGAGAAAATGGACAGCTTACAACGAAATGCTCCCTTAAGTTTCACCTTTCCACCTTTCTACTCTTGCACTACTGACACCTGACACCTAAACCGTGTTTCACCTTTCTACCTTTCTACCTTTTCACTACTGACACCTAACACCTGACACCTAACCCACTCAAAAAGATATTGACGGATTTACGCCCCTCACATCACATAGCCTCAGCTAAAAGTAAGTGATTTTATTGGAGTATAAATGCAGATAAATGGCAAAGAATACCGCTCGGTGTATTTCGAACATCAGCGGGTTAAAATGATAGATCAGAACAAGCTTCCGCACGATTTTGCGATTGCAGAATACAGCAACTATCTGGAAGTGGCCACGGCCATCCGGGAAATGACGGTGCGGGGTGCTCCAGCCATTGGTGCTGCAGGTGCCTATGGACTGGCTTTGGCGGCCCTTAATGCTCCAGATGCCAAATTTCGTAACTACCTTCGTTCTGCCCGGGAAGAACTGATTGCCACCCGTCCCACCGCCATAGACCTGAATAATGGGGTAAATTACGTGTATGAAAGCACTTTGAAATTTATCCCCGATTATCCGCATGCCCGGAAAGTTGCGGTGCTGGCAGCCCAGGAATTCGCCAAAAAAAGCGAGGATGAATGCTATGAACTGAGCAAGATTGGCGAAGCGCTTATCCCGCATGGAGCCAGGATTTTAACCCATTGTAATGCCGGGGCATTGGCTACAGTGGATTGGGGTACGGCCCTGGGCGTTATTCGTATGGCGCACAAAAAAAACAAAGACATCTTCGTGTATGTGGATGAAACCCGTCCTCGCTTTCAGGGTGCGCGCCTCACGGCTTTTGAACTGGAGCAGGAAGGAATTCCTCATGCCATCATCACCGATGGGGCTGCGGGTTTCTACTTCTGGAAAAAAGAAATTGATATTGTGATCACAGGTGCGGACAGGGTATGTCTGAATGGTGATATCGCAAATAAAATAGGCACTTACGAAAAGGCGATTTTGGCCCATGAACATCATATTCCCTTCTACATTGCCGCGCCGATAACCACCTTTGATTTCAGCTGCAAAGAGGGAGCAGATATCCCTATTGAGATAAGGGATGAGGATGAGATAAAGCGTATTAATGGCAGCTATTTGGCTAATCCGGGAAGTCCGGCGCTGAATCCCTCTTTCGATATTACTCCTGCCAGATACATCACCGGCATCATCACTCCCAGAGGTATCTTCAAACCGAAGGAAGCCGCGCAGAAGGTGCAGAGATGACTTTTGATCTCGTTATCAAGAACGGCACCCTCATCTGTATGGATGAGCCGCGCAGGGTGATGGAAAAGCAGCATCTGGGTATCCTGAACGGCCGCATTGAAGCGATCTTTCCCGCGGGTAGCAGTGCTTATGAAGCCAGGGAAGAGCTCGATGCGGATAATTGCCTGGTGCTGCCTGGCTTGATTAATGCCCATTCGCATCTGGCGATGACCTATTTCAGGGGTTTGGCAGACGATCTGCCTTTGGATAAATGGCTGCAGGGCTTCATCTGGCCCTTGGAAGCAAAACTGATTAAACCGCAGTTTGTGTACGACGCCACGCTGCATGGTGCGGCAGAGATGATCAAGCATGGGATCAGCACTGCCAATGACATGTATTTTTGCATGAGTTCCATTGCCGATGCCTGTTCCCAGGCGGGACTAAGGGTTATCATCAGTGAAGCGCTGATTGACCATCAGGCAGATTCAGAAACAGGGATGGAATTGATTGGCAGCAAGATCATAGAACTGAACGGGCAGTACCGGCTAAACCCTTTGGTTAGCTTTTCTATGGCTCCGCATTCTATCTATACCTGCTCTACGAAAACGCTTAGGCGCTGTGCGGAAGTAGCCCAAAAGCACAATTGGCTGCTGCATATGCACCTCTGTGAAACTGCCAGCGAGGTACAAAACTGCCAAAAGACGCATGGCAAAAAGCCGGTGGCCTATATCAAAGAACTGGGTTTGCTGGATGCTAAAGCGATCTTTGCCCATGGAATCTGGCTGGATGACGAAGAGCTTGACCTGCTGCGTGATAAGCCTGATGTAAGCATTTCCATTTGCACCGAAAGCAATTTGAAGCTATGTTCGGGCTTTGCACCGCTGAAAAAGTATGCAGATAGAGGCGTCAATACCTGTTTGGGAACGGATGGAGTGGCCAGCAATAACGATCTTGACCTGCTGGCAGAGCTGTCCTTAACATCCAAACTGCACAAGGCCTTGAATAGCGAACCGACCTTTCTGCCTGCGGAAGATGCTTTGGCAATGGTTACTATCAATGCCGCCAAAGCGTTGGGACGTGAACATGAGCTGGGAAGTTTGGAGCCTGGAAAGCTGGCTGATATTGCCATCCTGAGCCTGGCAGGCATCGAAAGCCAGCCCTGTTACAATCCCTATTCGCACCTCGTTTACGCCGCCAGGAGCAGTGCTTTTCGGGATGTGATTATTCAAGGGAAAGTGGCGATGCGGGATAGAGAACTGGTAAATGTGGATGAAAAGGCCATTATTGCCACTTCCAGGCAGTATCAAAGCCGCATTTTAGAGGAATTGAAGAACTCATGAAATCGATAAAAAACAAACGAGCCCTGCATGAATACTTCGTTATTCAGAAATATGAGGCCGGAATCGCGCTGAAAGGTACCGAAATAAAGAGTATCAGGGCAGGGATGATAAACTTTAAGGATAGCTTTGCAAAGATCGAAAATGGGGAGTGTTGGCTGCATAATCTGCATATCAGTCCCTGGGAAAAGGGAAGCTATTTTAATCATGAAGCGGAGCGGAAGCGCAAACTTTTGCTGCATAAAAGCGAGATAAATCGCCTTAGAACCAAGGTGGATGAGCAGGGAATGACCCTGGTACCCCTGGAATTGTATATCAATGACGATGGGAAATGCAAGGTTAGCCTGGCGCTGGCAAAGGGAAAGAAGTTCTTTGATAAGCGCGAAACCCTGCAGAAAAAGGATTTGGAACGGGAAAAAGCCCGCGAGGAAAAATAGCAGAATAGACGGATAGGAAGGTTCGGATGAAGGATAAAGAAGCTGCTTACGATATTCATAGCAATAGGATAACGTTCTGGCTAAATGGGATAATGCTCTGTGAAGAGGTGCCTGCCGGGATCAGTACTTTGGATTGGCTGCATCAGCATAAGCAGATGTATGGAACCAAATGCAGCTGCAATGAAGGCGACTGCGGAGCTTGCACGGTGGTTATTGCCTGGCCTTTTGAGGGATTGATTGAGTATAAAGCGATCAATTCATGCCTCTATCCCGCGGCAAAACTGCACGGAAGGCATCTTATCACCATCGAAGGCATCGGCACACCTGATAAGCTACACCCTATACAGCAAGCCCTGCTGGAGCATCATGGCACCCAATGTGGTTATTGTACGCCGGGATTTGTGATGAGTATGTTCGCTCTTTTTGCTATGCACCAGAATCCCAATCGGGACGAAATAATGGCCTCTATGGAAGGTAATCTCTGCCGTTGCACTGGTTACCAAAGCATTTTAGATGCCGCAGAGGAGCTTTCCAAAGTGCTTAGTCCGCAGTCAACTGTGCCCGATTGGTGTCGCAGTGTGGAGGCAGAGCTTTATAATTTCAAAGCTTCAGCCCAGCTAATTCTGCATCATGCCACGGCACCTCGCAGTGTGCATCGCTATTTGGTGCCGGAAGATATGAAGTCCCTTCTGGATTACATCGCGGTGGAACGTGAGGCAGTGTTTATTGCCGGCGGCACAGATATTATGGTGCAGAGGAATATCAGCAAAAAGAAGTTTCCCGTGCTTATCGATCTCTGCCGGGTTCCGGAGCTGCAAAAGCTATATCTGCAGAGGGATGGATTGCATATAGGGGCAA
>CAZSST010000056.1:0-14874 GCA_964609575.1 uncultured Candidatus Cloacimonas sp. | reverse complement strand
ATCGAGATGAATGGCGAAATCCAGGTACACAAAATGATGCTGGTGAAGTAGTATCGAGTTTCTCTGATGAGTTGGATAGAGATGATCTCCTGCGATGCACGAAGTGCCAGCAGTGAATTTCGCTATCTTGCCCTGTCACCACTTATCTCTGATATACTTATCCTCTCAGCGCTGCAATCGCTCTCTCAGAATACATCATCTTCTTCAGTTTTTTCTCACGCGGTTCATTCTCCAGTCTGGGCAGGATCCCGAAATTAGCATTCATCGGCAAAAACTTCCCCTCTTTGGGGGTGATCAGATGCCTCCAAAGCTGTCCCAGAATGGTTTCCCGGGGTAGCATAGGCAATTCTTCGGCAATTATCTTCGCCACCAGCAGACCGCTGGCGATGCATTCCACATAGCCTTCCACGCCGGATAATTGCCCTGCCAGGAAGACATGGGGATGCTGCACAAAGCTAAGATTGGGATTTAGCAACAAGGGTGAATTCAGGTAGGAATTGCGGTGGATGGAGCCAAAGCGCAGGAACTCCACCTGTTCCAATCCTGGAATTAGCCTGAAGATATCCTTTTGCACCCCATGGCGAAGCATGGTTTGGCAGCCCACCAGATTATAGGCGGTTCCTTCGCTATTTTCCCTGCGGAGTTGCAGCACCGCATAGGGCTTTTTGCCGGAGGGATCTTCCAAGCCCATGGGCTTCATAACTCCGTGGCGCAAGGTGTCTATGCCTCTACGGGCTATTTCTTCGATGGGCATGCAGTTTTCGTAGTAATTGAATTTCACCTTAGCGATCAAATCGCTCTCAAATTCATGTGCCTCATGCTGTTCGCCCTCCAAAAGGGCATCCACGAAGCGCAGGTATTCATCCTTGGTAAAGGGACAATTAAGGTAATCCGCATCGCCTTTGTCATAGCGATCCTTGGCGTAGCATTTGTCCAGGTCGATGCTGGAGTGATCTACTATGGGAGCAATGGCATCAAAGAAATACAGATGCTCTTCGGGAATCATGGTGCTTAAGGTTCTCATCATGGCATCTGAAGTAAGCGGTCCCGTAGACAGGATGCACAAGTTCTCGGGAAGAGCTTTAACTTCCTCACGGATGATGCTAATCTGGGGATACTGCGCCAATGAAGCTTCCACAGCCTCGGAGAACAGGGTGCGATCCACGGCCAAAGCATGACCCGCAGGGACTCTACATCTCTCTGCCAGCTTTAGTAACTGCCCACCCAGGATCTCGATTTCCGCCTTTAAGAGCCCGGAAGCGGTGTCCAAACGGGTGGACTTCAGCGAATTGCTGCACACCAATTCCGCCAGGTGCTCGCTACTATGCGCCGGAGTGCTTTGCAGGGGACGCATTTCATATAGTTTTATATTCCAGCCGGCTCTGGCAAGATACAAAGCTGCTTCGCATCCTGCCAGGCCGGCGCCGATGATGGTGATCTCTTTAGTCATGCCGTTCATCTTCCAGCTTCTTGCATTCCATTGCCTCAGTGTATTTTACATGCTCGGTGAAGCGGGTCATGTGAAAGCGTCCGAAGAAGCTATCCACCACGGAGTAGATCACCGGAATGATGAAGAGGGTTAGCATTGATGAGAAGAGCAATCCGAAAGTGAAGCTTACGGCCAAAGGTCTCCAGGCTTGCGCAGAGGGATCATTCGAGAATACCAGAGGTAGCATTCCTGCCACAGTGGTGGCAGTAGTTAGAATGATGGGACGCAGGCGTGCCGAACCGCTATTGATGATGGCATGCCAGCGGTCGATGCCTTTGTCGCGTTCATTATTGATGAAATCGATGAGGATGATGGCATTATTCACCACCACTCCCGCCAGGGCTACCACGGAAATAAGCGTATTCAAAGAGAAAGGCAGGCCGGTAACCAGCAAACCCAAGATCACGCCAATGAAGGCAAAGGGGATGGTGAACATCACGATGAGCGGCTGCACATAGCTTTTGAATTGGGACGCCAGGATGGTGAAGATGATCAGCAAGGCCAGAATAAAGAGCTTTCCCAGGGAGGAATAGCTTTTACGCTGCTCTTCCTGAACTCCGCCGCTTTCGATGGTATAGCCGGGAAAACGCTGCTCGAAATTGGCCAGCAAGCCTTCTTCACCCCGCAGACGGTTTCCCATCAGCAGATCATTCACTTCCGAGGGCGAACGCTTCTTTGTGCGGCCATTTTCCTCATAGGTGCTTACTCCTGCCGTAACCGAGATTACCCGATCCAGATCACGATGCTGGATACGGGAAAGCGAGGAAGCAATCTCGAAGGAAGCCAGATCGCGCAGGGCAATCTGATCGCCGCTGCGGGTCTTGATGCGCAGATTCTTCAGGTTTTCGATATCCGCGGTGTATTCTTCCTGCAGCTTGAGGATGATCGGCTGTTCATCCACTCCCTCCCCACGGTACTGACCAACTTCGCTACCCGTGGAGGCCATTCTGATCGTGCCGGCAATCTGGCCCACGCTAAGGCCATACATGGAAAGCAGATCGTGGCGCGGAATAATGCGCACGTCTTTGGTGCCCTTATCGAAATCATCGTCGATATCGGTTACTCCGGGAATCTTGCGCAGCTGTTCTTTTACGATTTCACTGATGAAGGCCAGGCGCTCGATGCTTTCGCCTTTGATGCGCAAATCAACGTCGTTACCCACGGGAGGGCCGCTTTGACCCCTTGCGAACTTATAGGAATAGAGTCCGGGTAGTTTGTCCAGATAGCCCCGGATTTCGTTATTGATCTCATCATGCGTGTGTTTCATCTCTTTAACGTCCACCAGATCGATATTGAGCTGGGCATTATTGGAGGCGAAATTACGCTGCACATCGCCACCCACAGCTCCCACATTGGCCACCACGAACTGCACATCATCCTTGTACTTCATCTTGAATACGAAGTCTTCCACCCGGGCTACCAGCGCTTCGGTTTCCTGCAGCGTGGTGCCATTGGCAGTTTGCATTTGCAGGGAAATGGTCTGCGAATCTGTGGTGGGGAAGAATTCAAATTTGATCGCTCCCGAACCCAAGATCACAAAAGACAGCAGCAACATCGCCACGGTGGTCCAGATGGTGATTTGCCGGTGCTTCAAAGCTCTGGTTACCCACTTTCTGTACCAGGCAACTAAAGGAGCCAGAATTCTACTGCTGCGGCTATTACCCGAAGGAGCACTGCGGCCGAATTGATATACATTATTGGGCAGTACCACCATGCTCTGAAACCACGAGCCCAGAAGCGCGGTGGATACCACGATCGGAAATACTCCCAAAAAGCTGCCCATCACGCCTTCCAGCAATAGTAAGGGCAAAAAGGCCGCCACGGTAGTAAGCGTGGATGAAAATACCGGCGAAATCACCTGATCCACACCCATCACGATTGCATCGCGGTGGCAATAGCCATCCTCTTTGAGGCGATGGATGTTTTCCAGCACCACGATGGAATTATCCACCACCATGCCCACCACGATGATGAAGCCGAAGATAGTGAGGTTATTCAGCGTAACTCCCAAGCCCGGAACTACGATAAAGGTGATCAGAATGGAGATGGGAATACCGATGGAGGCCAGAACCGCATTGCGCCAGCCCAAAAAGATAAAGAGCGCGATAAATACCAGCAGGATGCCGATCAAAGCATTCTGCCCCAGGGCATTGATGCCGTTTTTTACGTCCAGGGAACCATCATTGCGCACACTTACTTCCAGCCCCGGAACACCCTTATTGAAGGTGTCGATATAGCTGCGCACTTCCTTCATGATGCTGATGATGTTGCCATCGCCTTTCTTATATAGGAAAACAGAGATCGACTCGGTGCCATTAAGCCTGGCAATGGTACTTTGTTCTTCCAGGGTATCTTTCACGGCTGCCACATCCCCAAGGGTTATGGCTCTGCCGGTGGCATCGGATTGCACGATCAGCGAAGCCAGTTCTTCCGTGGTGCTGAATTCTCCCACGGTGCGCACCAGGAATTCCAGCTTGCCAAAGCGTGCCGAACCTGCGGGAAGATTCAGATTCCGTCCTCCCACTGCAGCACTCAGATCGCTAAGGCTTAGTCCGTAGGCATCCAGACGATTCTGATCCACGTCGATCCACACTTGTTTCTCCCGGTCGCCGATCATTTCTGCTTTGGATATCCCTTCGATATTCAGAAGCCCGTCTTTCATATCCTCAGCCACCTCATTCAGCACGTCCTGATTCAGGCTTCTGCTTCCCATCACAATCTGGGCGATGGGATTCACTTCCCGCATATTCAGCCGGATAATGATGGGATCGAGAGCGTCATCAGGCAGATCGGTGATTTTATTCACTTCTCTGGAAACCCGGTCGAAAGCCTCTTCGGAGCTTACTGCCGTGGTGAATACCACCCGCAAGGTAGCCCTGCCTTCTTCCGCCGTAGCTGTGAGGTAATCCAGATCATCCAGATCCGAAAGCTCCACCTCCAGCTTGCGCACGATGAGCTTTTCGATCTCTTCAGGTGCCACTCCCGGATAGGGAACCACCACGATAGTACTGCCAAAATCCACCGCCGGATACTCTTCACGGGGCATATTCACCATGGATACCAGCCCAAAGATCAGGATCCCCAGGGTAAGCATATTCACCAGGATGGAGTATTTGAGAGAGGTATTTGCTACCGAAAACACAGTTCCTCCCCTATTTCCTGATGTTCACCGGAGTGCCATCCTCCAGATTTTCAGCGCCAGTGGTTACCAGAAGTTCTCCAGGCTCTACCCCGGAGGTGATTTCCACATTCCCTCCGATAATCCGTCCCAGGCTCACTTCCCGTTTAATTGCCTTATCCTGCTCCACCACATACACATAGTCCTTGCCAAATTCCTTGGAGATATTAGCTATCCCGGTGTAGAGTAAATCGCGGTATCTATCGGTGAGAATCCGTGCCGAAACCACCATTCCTGGCATAAGCGTGCCGGAGCCAGGAATCTCTATTTCCACGGCATAATTGGCTGTATTGGTGATGGGGCTGCTGCCAAAACCACGCACTCTGCCCATAAACTTCTCTTTACTGCCAACATAGCTGATCTCGGCTGCCAGTCCTTTTTTTAATTTGCCAATCTGGCTTTCCCCCACTCCGCTTTTCAGGATCAAACTGCGCGCATCGGTGATTTTGGCAATGGCTTGGCCGGGATTTACATATTGTCCCGTTGCCACCAGCAAATTGCTGATCGTTCCCGCTTCGGGAGCAACCAGATAAGAATTGTTATAGGCCAATCGTGCAGCTTCAAAGGCCGCTTTGGCTCCGTCAAAAGCAGCCTGAGCAGCATTGAAGGCCGAGGCCGCAGTATTGTATTCCGCTTCTGATATCAAGTTTTTGGTTCGGGAAGCCCTGGCATAATCCAGGTTCTTTTGGGCATTTTGCAAGGCGATCTCAGCAGATGTTTTAGCCGCATCTGCCTGATTTTGCCGAATCAGCAGAATGTCATTTTCCACCATGCCGATTCGTTCCCCTTTGCCAATTCTATCCCCCAGCCTTTTGTACAGCTGCAAAACGCGTCCCGATGTCTCGCTGCTCATGGTTACATCCGTTATCCCTTCCAGCTTTCCAGAAAGGCTGATATAGTCTTCCAGCGCACCCAACTTAAGCTCTTCCACCATAACTGCTTGACGGTCATCACGAATCATTCCCTGCGCTTTGGCTTTTTTCTTGCCGCAAGCACTAAGTGCCATCAGCAGGACGATGCTTACAATTATCATTCTGGTTCTCATATCTATCCTCTTATTCAAAAATCAATTGTGAAAAGTCATGGGTATCTTCCAAAACCAGAGCCCGCATCAGGTCTCTACGCGCATTCAGGTATTCATACATGGCTCCGGTATTGGAAATGCGTGCTCCGGAAAGCATCAGTTCTGCATCCAAAAGCTCCGAAGCCGAGATCATATTCAGGTTAAAACGTTCGCCAAGCTGCGCGTAAAGCTGTTCTGTGTAGCTCAAATTCAGCGCTGTACTCTGCACCTGCTTGGCTTTGCTGATAAGGCTCAGCACCGCACTTTGCACCCCCAAACGGATGCCATCCGTGGCTGCCAAAGCTTCCAATTGCACCTGACGTGCTTCCTCTTTTGCCTTACGCGTTGCGGCATAATTTCCCAAGCCCGGCAGAATCGGCAACGACGCACTCAAAATCAATTGGTTGGAAGCATCAAACTCATAACGGTCGATGCCATTTTCGCTGTATTTACGGCTTCCCGTAAGCATCACGGTTGGCCAGAAAGAAGCCCTGGCAATCTTGTAAGCCCGCTCCGAAAGCTCCACCGATTTATCCATAATCTGCAAATTCAGGTTGCGCCCAGCCAGCATTTGTAGTGCCCTGTCCGTTAAGCTTTGGGTTTGGCCCTGGTCATAACCGCTTAAGGTGCTTAGCAACGTCTGATCATCGGCAAAATCCAGTTCGCTGGGCATAATTAATTCCTTTTCTCCCAAGTAATTGGCAAAATCCTGCAAACTAAGCTGCAAGGCTGTTTCCGCCTGCTGCAAGGCAAGATCTTTGGCAGCCAGACTGGCCTGAAAACGCAGATAATCAGCCTGGGAAAGCATCCCTGTTTGCAGCTTCAATTCGGCTTTAGCCAGGTTGCTCTGCGCTCCTTGTTGATCGGTGCGGGCCATAAGGTACAGAGAGCGTAACTGTAATACTCCCAGATATTTGCTTTCAACCTCCGCTTCCAGGGCATAGCGTTGATCTTTTAGGCTCAAATCGGCAATTTCCTCCCCCAAACGAGCCATCTTGTATCCCTGCCACAGTTTTCCACCCAGAAATACAGGCTGGGAAAGATTCAAGGCCACACTGCGCATGTCTTTATTGGCTACGGGAGACAAAGCCGGATCGTTATAAAGGTAACTGCCACTTAGGCTTAAAGAAGGCAGAAAGTTTGAGAACGCACTGCGGCGATTCCAGGAACTGGCATTAAAGCCTGCCTGAGAGGCCTGATAGCTACTATTGTTACTTATGGCGCGGCTTTTTGCCTCTTCCAGAGTGATGGTAGGCAAGCTTTCCACCGCAAATGTCTGAGCGCTGAGTAACTTTATGAAACTTAAAAGCACCAGCAAGATAACTACCCTTGATGCAGCTTGTGCCTTGCAGGGAGACCAATTATTGGATAAAGAAATCATCATTCTCTCCTTTGCGAATCGCGGTAACCAGTTCATTAAGGGTTTTCAGCTCAGCCTGTTGCTGCCTTTTACAGAGTTTTTCCGCATAAGCATGCACGAAGGGCAGGTGTTCCCTAAGTTCCTCTATTTCTTGCAGTTTGTCATATTTGGATGGTTTGCTCCGATCCTTGAACCACGCGATGCGTCTGGTTAGTATATCCAAAAGTTCATCCTTGCTGAAGATCTGGCGCGAAAAATGAAGCGCCAACCACCAATCTGGACTGGGATTTTCGGCTTTGCTCAGAAAGTCCACAATCAACTGCTTCAGATATTTTTGGCCTTTGGGATTCAGATGAAAAACCATTTTGGGGGGATTTGATCCCTCCCGAAGTTCCGTACCGGCAATGCGGCCAGTTTTCTGCAAGGCCTGTATGGCCTTGTAAATAGCCTGCAAGGTTATCCCCGAGCCGTGGGGAAAATGCATTTGCTCCACCACCTGCCCGATCTGATAACCGTGAAATGGCTTCTCTTTAAGGAAGCCAAGCACCAGCATGTGTGCTTTGGACATCGCGCACCTCACTATTGATTTCGATAGTATTAAACTCTTTAGTAATAAAAGTAATCATAGTAAGCGGGAGAGCAAGGAAAAAATGTGAGAGCACTTCGTGCTGTGAGAGTTGCACTGTGAGAGCAGCGCTGTGAGACCTGCGGGGTGAGAGTATATCTTATTCATGTTTTATTTTCAATCACTTCCCTCTCCCCTCCAAGAACCAACCAAGAACCTTCCTGGATCGCGATCTAGGATTAATCCAGGATGGACGTCTCTCACAGATTGCACAGATGAATATGATTAATCTTAAGTGGGTAGGAGAATAGGGCTTGCAACGAGATGTTGGATATGTGTTTCACTTTTCCACTTTTCCACTGTCCCACTCATTTTTCCCTTAATGGCGGTTTGGAAACCGCATATTCTTTTTCCTCTCGTTGCCTTGATAGCGGGATAAGTCAGCCAATACCGCTATGGCGGTTTGGAAACCGCCACTACTACCGAACCTCAAAAAAAACTTCTTTACATTATTAGCCTGCCATACATGATGGGATTTATGAGGTCAGGTGGGTGAATTGGCCTTGGGACAAGGTGTTAGATATGTGATAAGTGTCCCGGAGCCCAAAGCATTGTTTTAAATATAAGAATATAAAGGCGAGAAGATGGACAAAAATTGGCTGATTCCAGCTGCGCTGGATGCTGCTGCCAAGCAGATGGTGGATGATTTCTGCACGGCCTTCAAGATTCCCAAGCTTGCGGCGGAACTATTGTATCGCAAGGGTTTACGCACTCCCGAGGAAGTTCAGGAATTCTTTTATCCTGCCCTGGGAGGTTTGATGGATCCCTACCTCTTTCCGGATATGGAAAAGGCAGTTCAGCGGATTATCCGGGCTATAGACAGCGGCGAAAAGATCACTATTTACGGTGATTATGACGTGGATGGCACTACTGCCACGGCGCTTTTATACCTGGGACTGAAACGCCTGGGAGCCAAGATTGATTTTTACATTCCACATCGCATGATCGACGGTTATGGCCTTTCTCTGGGAAGTCTGGATGCCTTGCGGGAAAGCGGTTCATCGCTTATTATCAGTGTGGATTGCGGAGTTAACGCCCTTGAGGAAATTGCTGCGATAAACGCGATGGGCATGGAGATTATCATCACCGATCATCATAATCCCAAGGACGAATTGCCCCCCGCCTATGCAATCATCAATCCCAAGCTGAAGAGCTGCACCTATCCCTATGAACACCTTGCAGGAGTGGGAGTTGCATATAAACTGCTGATGGCGGTGTATCAAAACAGGGGGCTGAACGACACGGATAATATCCTTAAATATATGGATTTAGTAGCAGTTGGCACCATTGCCGATATAGTTCCCCTCACTTCCGAAAACCGCATCTTTGCTTCGATCGGACTGCATCATTTAAAAGAGCAGAAGAACCTGGGGCTAAATGCTTTGATAAACATCTCTGGAATGAATCAGAAAAGCCTGGATACCACGGATATCGTGTTTGGAATTGCCCCCCGCATCAATGCCGCAGGACGCATGGGAAGCGCCACTACCTCTGTGGAATTGCTTATTTCCACAGACGAAGCACGGAGCGCTGAACTGGCGGAGATTATTGAACAGCTTAATTCGTTGCGCCAGCAGGAAGATCAAAAAACCTTCCATGAAGCCTGCGAGATTATCGACAAGAAGTATAAGGACCTTGGAAACACTCCCTGCATGGTAATCTCTTCGGATGACTGGCATCAGGGCGTGATCGGAATTGTGGCTTCCAAACTGGTGGAAAAATACTACCGTCCGGTGATCATGGTTTCCTTCAAAGATGGCTTTGGAAGCGGTTCGGGACGCAGTGTGGCAGATTTTGACCTCTTTGCAGCATTAAAGCATACCGAAGAGCATTTGCATAGCTTTGGCGGCCATAAATATGCGGTGGGACTGACCATCTACCAGGAATATATAGATCGCTTCGAGAATGAGCTAACCCGCTATGTGGCCGATAACCTGAAGCTGGAACAAGTAAAACCCCCTTTGCAGGTGGATCATGAGATTGAGCTGTATGACATCAATTCCACGCTGCTGGAGGCGATTGAACACTTTGCACCCTTCGGCCCGGAAAATACTCGTCCGGTGTTTCTTACCAGCAATGTTCTGGTGGCCAGTTATCCTTACAATGTAGGACGCAACCATCTGAAATTAAAAGTGGTTAAGGACGGCATGCCCCTCGATCTGATCGGCTACAATCTGGGAGATTACCTTAGTTTGCTGAAGAAGAATAGCATTATAGACATCGCTTACACCCTGGAATACAACCGCTTTGGGAACAAAACTACTATCCAGGGTAAACTGCGTGACTTGCAGATAAAGGGAGCAAAATAATGAGATTTCTCCTTGTATTCACCATGCTGGCTATTTTAGGACTCTTTGCCTGTGCGGGTCCGGTGTCACGCCCCCCAGTGGATGTAGAGGCTTTCATCCTGTCATCTTCGCTGGAGCTTGCCAAACCTGCTCAGAAAGCGCTGTATAATCCCATTACCGGTGATCTCTTTACCCTTAATACCAAAGACCAGGAAATCAGCATATATCAGAATGGGACTTTGCGTAACGTGGTGGGAGGTTTGGGTACAGGAGAGAGTAATTTTTTGAATTTGTCCGATATCGCCATTGCTCCGGATGGGGCATTATTTGCTTTAGACCTGGCTGCCCGGCGGATTGTGAAATTCAGTAGTGACGGTAAAGTGATGGGAAGCATGGAATTGCAAGGCAGTTCCCAGCCATCGTTACTCGCCATTAGTGGCGATCAAACCCTCTATGTTTTCGATCAGGCTGCTTCCGAGATTGTGGTTTATTCCGCGTTGGATGGCAGTCCCCAGAATCGTTTCGGGCGCTTTGAACTTCAGCAATTGGATCATCTGAGCTGCAATCGTGACTACGTGGTGGGCTTTGATGCTGAAAACAACAGCTCGCACATCTTTTCCGCCCTGGGGCAATTTGTTAAAACCGAAACGGGACAAAGCATCTATGACGACTTTAATAACGCCATAAGCCTTGATGCAAATGGCCTTACCAGCCAGATGAGCCCCGCTTTTTTGCCCATCGACGGCAGTAGAATGCGAATGAATATCGCCGGGGACGTTCTGATTCTCTGCAAAGATAGCGAAGTGCAATTGCTACAAATAGAGTATCTTCGGGTAGAATAGTGAAGAATATTCTTTGGGTAGTTCTCGCTGCGGTGCTCATCAGTGTGTCGCGTTTACCGCTGTATCTTGGTTTTTTGGTATTTGTAGCCTGGATTCCCCTGTGGCACTTTTTAAGCTTACCCAAGGCTAAGATATGGCTGGCTGCAGCGCTGATGTCGCTTATCCAGATGGCGATAGTCTTCAATTGGATTGCGGAAGTAACTCCCGGTGGTCTGGTAGGGATGGGAATCATCTTTTTCCTTTTCTACTGGCTGTGCTTTTATCTATGCAGGTTAATAGCCAGACATTTCCCAAAGCTACAGGAGCTTGCCTTCATCGCAATCATGCTGAGCTTCGAATTTTTGCAGAATTTTGGCGAAACCCGCTTCCCATGGTTCAATACGGCATATTCACTCTCCGATTACACTGTGCTGATCCAAATAGCCGATCTGGGCGGAGTAATCCTGATTTCAGCTTTAATCCTGCTGATAAATCTGCTGATTTACAGGGTTATAAAAGGGCAAAAACGCTGCCTGCTGTGGATTGTGGCGATTTTCATCGTCTGGACTGCCTATGGATTTTATTGCCTGAATATACTCCCGCTATCCAGGCAGAACCCCCATATCGCCATTATGCAGCCTTCTATTCCCCAGGACGAAAAGTGGGATATGGCCGCTTATCGCCGCATCCTGGAAAGGTATGATCTGCTTTGCAGCAAGGCAGCTAATGATTCCATGGAGCTTATCATCTTTCCCGAAGCCGCCATGCCAGTGTATTTGATGTACGACAATGATTCCCTGAAAGAGCTGAGACGGCTTGCCACCAGCTATCATCTGGAAATTTTCACCGGCTTTCCCCACTATGAACAAGCTCCTCGTGAACATGTAAACGACCAGTATTTCTATAATGCCGCAGCTCTTTTCAGGCCGGATGGCTACATTTCCAAGCTTTATTACAAGAATATTCTGGTTCCTGTAGGCGAACGCATGCTGTGGCTGGACTATTTTCCTTTTTTATGGAAACTGCAGTTTGGACAGGCTAATTGGGAATTTGGCCGCGAATTGCAATATTATAACCTCGGGCAAAGGCAATTTTCCCCTTCCATTTGCTATGAGATTGCTTTTGCCAATATCCATCAGAAGATGGCCATTCCCCGGCAAAATGGCAGGCTGCACAAACTGGACTTTTTGGTAAACATCACCAATGACGCTTGGTTTGGCACTTCCTATGGCCCCTGGCTGCATGCGGTGATGACCAAATTCCGCGCCGTGGAAAACCGCATTCAAATTCTCCGTAGTGCCAATACCGGCATTTCCATGGCTGTTGATCCCTGCGGCAGGATTATCAGCAAGGCGGGATTATTTGAAATAACCAATCTCAAACCCCCGCTTTACACCTGTTCACGCATCCCCATCTATCGTCATATCCCCTGGTATCCCTTTATTTTTGTAGGGTTGGTTATTGCTTTGGCCCTTATTTCCTGGATTCGGGATTGGAAAGCTTCCCGAGCCATATATGGAGGCAAGAAATGAAGAAATACTATTACACGATCGGCGAAGTGAGCAATCTGATCGACGTTAAGCCCCATGTGATCCGCTATTGGGAAAGCGAGTTCAGCGCTCTGCGTCCCAAAAAAGCGGGGGGACGTATCAGAAAATACAGCGAAGATCACATCCTGCTTCTCAAAAAAATAAAGGATATGCTCTATAATCAGCGATTCACCATCGAGGGCGCACGCCAGAAACTGAAAACAGAACGCCAGGCTATTGGCAATATCGAGCGGGACGCTGTGCCAGAAAAGCCCCAGCCCCTGCCTAACACCCTCCCCGGGAAGCAACTCAGCACCGTGCTGGATTCGGTCCGCAGCGACCTTTCTTCCCTTGTAACCCTATGCGAATTACACACCAAGGAACATAAATGAACTTTCAGAATATCATCCTCACCCTTCAGCAATATTGGGCAGATCAGGGCTGCAACCTCGTTCAACCCTACGACGTGGAAATGGGAGCAGGAACCTTTCATCCTGCCACCTTTTTCGGAGCTTTGGGCTCCAAACCCACTGCCATTGCCTATCCTCAGCCATGTCGCCGACCCAAGGACGGCCGTTATGGCGAAAACCCCAATCGTTTGCAGCACTATTACCAATTTCAGGTGATTATCAAGCCCTGCCCCGACGATATCCAAAACCTTTATCTGAAAAGCCTTATCGCCATCGGGATCGACATCAGCAAGCATGACATCCGCTTTGTGGAAGACGATTGGGAATCCCCCACTTTGGGTGCCTGGGGCCTGGGTTGGGAAGTATGGCTGGACGGCATGGAGATCAGCCAATTCACCTATTTTCAGCAAGTGGGAAGTATGGACGTCTATCCGGTGAGCGTGGAGCTTACCTACGGCCTGGAACGCCTGGCCATGTATATCCAGAATGTGGACGACTACCGCCAGCTGCAGTGGAATGACCGCACCCTCTATGGCGAGTTGTATTACCAGCGCGAGAAAGAATATTCTCAATATAACTTCGAAGCAGCGGACACCAAGCTGCTCTTCGAGCTTTTTTCTGATTACGAAAAGGAATGCCAGGCACTTTTGGATAAAAAGCTGGTGTATCCCGCATATGACATGCTTCTGCGTTGTTCTCACAGCTTCAATCTATTGGATGCCCGGGGCGTAATCAGCGTAACCGAACGTGCTGCCTACATTGCCCGCATCCGCAATCTGGCACGAGCCTGCGCCGGAAGCTATGTAGAAAGCAGCACTTCCGCAAAGGAGGATAAATGAGCCGCGATTTCAGTAAGGTACTTGGCAGCCTGGAAGCCATAAAAACAAATCTCTTGCAAGTGGCTGGCTACGAGAATTTTGAGCCCCGCTGCGCGATTATTTTGGACACAGAACCGGCGTATTTGCTGGAAGGGCTGGAAAGCCTGCGAAACTTTTGCACCAAGCACCGTCTGGCTTTTCCGCTGGTAGTTACCCAACGTTTTGTAGAAAAGTCTCTGGATTGCTTTCCCCTGGAATTTTTGGACATCTACAGCAGCAACTATTTCAATATCTTTTGCGCGGAAGACCTGCTTGCCAAGCTGAAATTTGCCAAAGCAGACGTACTGCTGCAGATGGAACGGGAGCTAAAAAGCAAGTGGCTGCTAACCCGCCTAACCGTTCTGGAAGCCAGCCCCAAGCCCAAAGCACTCTCACAAACCCTAAAAGCTTCCATCCACGCCATCACTCCGGTTCTAAAAGGATTCTGCTTTTGTGCAGATACTCCCATCCCCGCAAGCTTTGCGGAGCTGCTTGCCAAGGTTTCTCAGATCACCGATTGTGACCTGCAGCAAATGGAAAAATGGGAGCAACTGGAAAGAGCTGAGCTTACGAATATAAAGAACTATCTGGATATCCTGCAAAGCCTTATCAATTTCCTGGATACCGCCCCATGACCGTATGCAATTTTCATCTGGGTCAGGAAAGCCTGCCCCTGATCGCCTTTGCCATCCATAATGGGCACTATATGCCCCCTGAATTATTACCCTCCCTGGGCATTGATGAGGCCACCTGCCTGCGGGAAGAGGATCCTTACACCGGTGAATTTGCCACCGCTTTTGCCAATTATGCTGTTGTTTCCACCAGCCGTTTCGCCTTTGATATCAACCGCAGTCCCGAACGCTGCGTCTATCAGACCCCCGAAGATGCGTGGGGACTACCGGTACGAAGCACTCCCCTGGATGACGCAATGCTGAAAAAGCTTCGCGATGCCCATCTGGCCTGGTATCGCTATGTGGCCTTTCATCTGGAAAAGCTGCTGGCGGCCCATCCCAAGCTCTTGATTCTGGATCTGCATAGCTATAATCACCGTCGCGGAGGCCCTGAAGCGGAACCCGATCCCCAAATCGACAATCCTGATATCATCATCGGCCGCAATATCCTCCCTGCCAGGCTTTATCCCATCATCGATGAACTAAGGATGCGCCTGGATGGACACCTCTTCCGGGAAAAAGCTCTGGATTGCCGCTGCGACGTGAAATTCAGCGGCGGCCATTTCTCCCGCTGGATAAATAG
>CAZSST010000055.1:0-14981 GCA_964609575.1 uncultured Candidatus Cloacimonas sp. | reverse complement strand
CGCGTCCCATTTCACGCAGATACATGCGCACCGGATCGTCGTAATAGCGCTTGGTTTTAAATTTTTTGGGCGCGGCAGATTTGCGGATGGCTGCTCCGCCCTTGGTGATACGTTTTTCGGTTTCGTCGATGATCTCGATGCCGTCCTGGGACAGATCGTAGATTATATCATCCACCTTATCCAGGAAAAAGGGACTGCTGGGGAGGATATCATTGATCTGTTTGAAGGTGATGTATCCGGAATCCTTGCCTAATTCCACCAGTTTTTTTAAACACTCGTTATAAGTAATCATCCATGCTCCTTGCAGGGCTAAAAGGGGACTCGGTTCACGACCTTGCGGGTCATGCTTCGGAAGACGCGGGCGAGCTTTTCTTTTTGTTTGAGGAGGTCGAGATTGTGCGGATCTTTGATGATGGCGCGATCAAGCATCTCCATATCACGCTGGAGTTTGCGAATACGCAAGCCGAAGAGGCAGTCTTCAAATCGCATCTCTTGTAAGTCTTCAAATAAAAGTTCGGCCATGCTTTCCTTTATTTCTTTATTATCAATAAGTTCTAATAATGCTGCGGCTTCATACTCCTCGGCCTTCAGTTCCTTGCCGATAAGAAACAGATAGATCTCACGATAAAGCCTATTACTAAAATAACTCTGATCGAGTTCATTTGCAAGTGATTTATATGCTTCATAGTCCCGCAGGGCCAGAACGAGGAGGTGGCGCTCTTCAAAGTTCTCGGCAGGAACGGGCTCGGGGCTTGCCAGAGGAGTGGGATTATAAACGGGAGTACTGCGGCGGAGCTTGCTATTCAGAGCGCCGATGCTGATGCCAAAGGCTTCGGAGACGTCCTTCAGCAGCAGCTCGCGTTTGATCTGGTCTTTCAGATTGCGCAGGGAATCCAAAAGCAGTTCGATGCGTTCGGCGGTTGCTTGTTCGGGGCCTTTGTCGGTGGCCATATAGTTTATGAATCCGGGGGCACTGTTCAAAACCTCTTGCATGGCGGCTTTACCCTGGTTCAGGATCAGGGAATCGGGATCTTCGCCCATGGGAAGCAGGGCCACGGTTACTTCCATACCCCGGGCCAGGCAAAGCAAACCGCCACGCACCGCAGCTTTAATGCCTGCTGCGTCGCCATCGTAAAGCATGGTAATTTTATTGCAAAAACGGGCGAGGAGGTTTATCTGATCTTCGGTGAGGGCAGTTCCCAAGCTGGCCACGGAATTATTGAAGCCCGCAGAATAAAGGCGCAGAAAGTCGAAATATCCTTCGCAGACAATGGCAGTGCCGGCTTTGCTGATGTGGTATTTGGTTTTGAAGAGGCCATATAGTTCCTTGCCCTTGGTGTAAAGCTCGGTACCGGGGGAATTCATGTATTTGCCGGCCCCTTCCTTTTCTTGCAACAGCCTGCCGCCAAAGGCGATTACGTCGCCAAAGCTATTGTGAATGGGAAACATCAGGCGATCGCGGAAGAGGTCGGTGAGGTTGCCGGAATAGAGGCCAAAGAGGCCGGATTCCTTAAGCAAGGCAACGCTGAGGCCTTCCTTCAAAAGGTGGTTCAAAAGGGCTTTTTCGCTGTTCAGGGCATAGCCGAGCTGGAGTTCTTTGGCAGTTTCGGGGGTGAAGGCACGTTTGGCAAGGTAATCCAAAACCTGAGCGCCGTGCATAAAAAGGGAATTGGCAAAGAACTCGCCAGCCAATTTATAGATGGTGAGAAGCTGTTCGCGCTTGCTGGAGACGGTTTTGGTGCGTTCATATTCGGGAATCTGGATGCCCATGCGCTGGGCCAGCTTTTTAACCGCCTCGATGAAGCTCAGCTTTTCATAATCGGCCACAAAGGTGATTACGTTGCCGGCTTTTCCGCAGGCGAAGCACTTAAAGATTTGCTTGGGCTGGCTAACGTACAGCGAGGGCTTGGTGTCATTGTGAAAGGGGCAAATCCCCCTAAAATTCGTACCCACGTGCTTAAGCGGGAGGTAGCCTTGAATTACCTCCACGATGTCGTTGGCCTGTCTGATCTGGTCTATTAAGCTGTTTTCCATGTTCTATATCTATAAGTTAATCGTCATTCTTGCTCTGTGCGAACTTCGTAAAGCAGGAGTCATTTGCGCCAATACCAACTTGTCGGTTTTATACCGCTAAAGAGGCGCAAGGGACCAATGCGTAAAGTGTTCCAGAGCCAAGGACCGTATAAGCCCTTTAGCCCCTAAAATTACCTGTAAGTATGAAACCAACTGAGGGCTGAATGACTTCTGCTCCACCTGCTTTTCATTTTTAACTACCTGGGCATTATATCCTTACTACGGTTACTCCGCTGCCGCCTTCGCTTAGCCCCGGAGTGTCGATACTTACTATCCCTTTTTTCTTTCTCAGATAATCACGAATCTTGCTGCGCAGAGCACCGGTGCCTTTGCCATGCACGATCCGCAGACTGTGTAAACCAGCCAGGGCAGCGTCATCCAAAAATTCATCGATGAGGGGCATGGCCTCATCAAAGGTAAGCCCCAGCACCTTCAGTTCAAACTTGGCCTTGGGACTGATGGCGCTTTTTACGAAACTGGTAGGGCTCTGTTCCACCGCGGGTTTGGCAGCAAAAAGGCTATCCACCGGGGTTTTGAAGCTGATGCCATTCATATCCACCGTGGCAGTATCGCCATGTATGGAAACGATCAGGGCTTCAGTATCGAAATTAGCCAGATACACTCTGTCACCCGGTTTGGGCTGGGCAAGCTGCTTCATGTCTTTTCCGGCAAGGCTATTCAGCTCGGAAGTGATGCGCCCGCTATGCTCATTAACCTCATGCAATTTTCTTTCCGAATGTGCTTTTCGTTCGTTTTTATCCAGTGCTTTCAATTCGTTAAGTTCGCTTTGATATAGCTTCTGTTGGGCTATCAGCTCTTTTTGCATCTCTTTAAGGTGGGCTTGGCGACGCTGTTTCAGTTCGGTTTGCCAGGTATCCTCTTTGGTTTCAAGTTCGGCGATGCGTGCAGCGAGGTTACGGGTTTTCAGCTCAAATTGGTAAGTAGCTACGCTAAGTTTTTTCTTTTCCTCCTGCATCTTCTTCAGGAGTTCGGTAAACTGCAAATTCTGGCTTCCGGCGAGGCTTTTGGCACGTTCGATAAGCGCAGTGTCCAGCCCCAGGGAAGCAGCCACTTCGATGGCAAAGCTATCGCCGGGAAAACCGGGAACAAAGCGATAGGTGGGGTGGAGGGATTTCAGATCAAACTGCATGGAGGCATTAGCGCAGGCGGGATGATCTTCGCCAAAGATTTTCAGCGCAGTATAGTGAGTGGTGATAATCCCCAAACAGCCTGTATCGGCCAGGCGTTCCAGAATCGCCTGAGCCAGCGCGGAACCTTGTTGAGGATCGGTTGCCGCACCCAGTTCATCGATCAGCACCAGAGTATGATCATTGGCGGCTACCAGCATTTTGCTGATTTTATCCAAGTGCGAAGAGAAGGTGGAAAGGGCATTTTCGATGGATTGATCATCTCCGATATCGGCATAAACACCGCTAAAGATGCCAATTTCGCTATCCGCAGCCACCGGAACCGGCAAACCCGATAGCGCCATCAGGGTGATAAGCCCCACGGCTTTCATCAGCACGGTTTTACCGCCGGTATTGGGACCGCTGAGGATCATTAAACGGGTGGAACTACCTAAATCAAGATCGAAGGGCACTACCTTGGCGATATTGCCAAGGCTAAGAGCCAGCAAGGGATGTCTGGCCGTGCGCAGTTTAAGTTCTGGTTGGGGCACCATGATGGGGACTTCAGACTGGAGCAAGCGGCCCAAACGTCCGCAGGCAAAGCGAAAATCCAGCATGGCCAGAAGCTGTTGGTTTTTGTTCAGTGGCTCTTTCAGGGCTTTTATCTGTTGTGTAAATTCGTTAAAGATGCGATACAGCTCTTGCTTTTCTTCCTGCTTAACGAGTTGCAGCTCATTATTCAGTGGCACCACCGCCACGGGCTCCACGAAAACGGTGGCTTTGCTGGAGGATTGGCCTTGCACGATGCCTTGCACGAAGGGAGCGGAAGCTTCTTTGATGGGAAGTACGTAGCGGTCTTCCCTTTGGGTTACGAATTTATCCTGTAAATAGCGTTCGAACTGCGCGTCGCCAAGCAGGTTCTGCATGGTTTTTTGAATGCGGGTACGCAAACTGGCGGTTCGGCGGCGGATGGAAGCCAATTCCGGCGAGGCGGTATCGAGGACATTGCCCTCGAAATCAAAGATTTGCGTGAAGCGGTGGTTGATTTCCGGCATGGCATCCAGGCCCCTACTCAGTTTATCCAAAAGCGGGAAGTCGTAAAGGGCTTCCCTGCGTTTCAAAATCTCTTCCGCACAGCTTACATTGCGGTTTACAGCACAGAATTCTTCATAACCGAACAGGCTGAATTTGCTATCTTCAAAAAGGGAAGAAAGATCGCCCAGGTCCTCAAAACTGAAGTCCAAGCCTCTTTGAAGCAGCTCCTGGATTTCTTTTACCAGATTTTGCGAACGCTTTATCTCAGCGAGCTCAGTGAGGGGACGCAGGGCATCGGTATGCAGCCTGCCCAGGGCAGAGTGGCATCTTTGAGCGATCTGGAGTCTCAGGCTTTCATATTCCAGATCGGGATTGCGATAAAAGGTCAAAATCTATTCCGTATCTTCTTTCTTTAGGGATGGCAGCTTTAGCAGCTTCATGCGCTGGGTAAGATTCAGCTTAGTGAAAACCTCTTCTTTCAGCAGGTTAACCCCTGCGTACACGCGGTGATTGGCACTGTTCTTCAGCGGAGTGGAGAGGGGGGGAACAAAATCGAGCAGCACCATGAAAATAATAACCAGCACCAGGCCATTCACAAAGCCCAAACCCGCACCGGCAGTTTTATTAGCCGTAGTGAGCTTCAGGGCTTTCAGTACCCTCTGCAGAATGTAGATTACCACTTTTATTACCACTGCCACCAGCACCACAATGAGCACAATTGCCCAAAAGAGCGCCCAGTTTCTACCGATGCCATACTTGTTTATCAGACTAAGCTGCACTAGAGGAAAGTAATGCGCCACCAAAATGAAGGTGAGAATGTGGCCACCAAACTGCACAATGGCCGCGGTGAATCCCTTTCGCCATCCAAACCAGATGAACAAAAGCAAAAATCCCAGTATTATCCAATCGATTATTCCCATGGCATTTCTCCCCTATAAAAAAGCATACAGGGACGAATCCCTGTAGCTAATTTTGAGTCTCTAAAACTGTCTGCTTGGGTATTTACAGACTATTTCATGTAGCGTTGCATCCGACGCTGAATTTTCAGCATCTTACGGCGTGCAGCGTTGGCTTCGCGTTTTTTCTTTACGCTGGGCTTCTCGTAGGCCTGATTTTTCTTTATCTCAGAAAGGATAGCAGCTTTTTCGCATTTCTTCTTGAAGCGTTTCAGCAAAAAATCGAAGGACTCGTTTTCTTTAGCTACGACTGTCGGCAAACAAATCACCACCTTTGGTCTTTAATTTAACTTAAGTGCCATATTTTTTAGCAGCGTTATGCTGTCAAGTGGGAAGTTTGGTACGAATGAAGAATGAAAGAAATGAAACATCCAATGAAAATGCCTAGGGTCGGACGTCGTTCCGAACCAACAATAACCATGTTATCGCTTCGGAA
Organism: uncultured Candidatus Cloacimonas sp.; assembly: GCA_964609575.1. GTDB lineage: Bacteria > Cloacimonadota > Cloacimonadia > Cloacimonadales > Cloacimonadaceae > Cloacimonas. Next base: position 9,354 of record CAZSST010000055.1, on the reverse strand, counting down.
AGCATACAACCCTTTATACACGAAAGCTGTTTACTTCTCAAAGTTTAAGATTACGCACTATCTTGTAAGAATAAACCGCGGGATCTGAAACCCCTTACAAATCTAAGTCCCCAGGACGGAAAGGATACATCCTAACCTTCCTGGGGATTTATTTAACTCATCATGAAGCTGGCTGGTCGTTAAGCAGTTTTATGCTAAGTGCTTATCAAAGCCATCCCCATTACTTATTATTATGGATTTCTATTCATTAACATTACTACGATACTTTAAAACTTCAGAACTTGATCTGATCGCACCACTCACTGCCACCACCTTAAAAAATAGCCGATCAGCATATTCAACCACGTCTGAAAGCTCCAAGAATGACAACTCCACCGTTCCAATCAACGTATCAAAATTGCATGGGAAATCAAATGTATCTCCCACATAAACTTCATAGTGGCTGGTGACAATAGGATTTCCAAGTACATCCAATGTTACATCACCCCAGTCCAGGATGAGCTGGTTTCCCGTAACCGAGATCACTATATTATCGGGTGCCATGGGTGCAGCAGAAGAAGTAGTCATTGAAGTAATTACATTAGGATACTGGGTTGACCAACCAACCTCATCTAACGCTGATAACAGGAAGTAATATCTTGTTGCAGGATTAAGGCCGGTAATGGTTGTGTTGATCAATCCCGTGCCAGCCATTCCCAGATTGGAATCATTATTCCAATCCCAAACCTGATATTCGCTGAAAACATCGGGCATAGTAGAGTAATATATTCTGTACCCAAGGAAGTTCAGATCAGATGTAGCCATCCATCCCAGTTGCACACTTGTATCTGTTATCTCCTGTACAAAGAAAGTAGAGATTGGATAAGGACCCATGGAATCAATTCTTACCATCCAATCATCTTCTATTCCTTGTTGTTGCGAAATACCGCTATAGCTTGTGTTTTGGTACAAATCTGTCGCTTTAAACTCGAATCTGATATTCCCATCAGAGACAACGGTAACATTAAATGCCATATCTGTAGTATTGCGTTGAGAACGAGCAATGTTAGATCTCGGTATTGCATTCCAATCCTCTTCAGTGTCATAATAACCATTGCCATTGCTATCTATTCTATACCAAATATTACTAGGATCTATCGTGTTATTATCGTATATCGTACAACCAATTTCTACTGTCCTAGTTGTATGCCATTCAGGTAGTGGCTGATTGGCAGGCATCGGATTGCTATATGATGGAGCTATATCATCATAAATATAATTGATGGCACCTGATAGTGGGGAACAGTTGTTACTCTGATCAACAGCTCTGATTGCAATCCAATATTCACCTGCACTTAGGCCCGTGATGGTGGTATGGGTGGTAAAGGAATTGTTCAGTGCAGTATCTTGATCTGACGACCAAAGTTGATCGCTTGTGGTAACTGTATTATCATTAGAGACATACAGTTCATATCTTCCGAAGTAAATGTCCGAACTGGCTTGCCATGTAAGGGTAACATCCCCCGAAGCTTGGGATTCCACTGCCAGGCCAACCACCTCACTGGGTGCTTGAGTATCCCTCACAACTCCTACAATATTGAAGTTGTCAATTGCCCAGTAATTATTTTGTCCTGTATTGGTGCTGTTATTACCATAAATCCAACGGAATTTTACTGAAGGTTTGGTATCCAGATTTGGTATTGAGTAAGATTTTGTGCCGTTGGCAGAAGTGCTATAGGTTTCGATGGTTGTGTAGGTTACATTGTTTAATGTATAAGCAAAAGTTCCTGTCCCTGCTCCATAAGGCAGATAGTTAGAGTCAAAACTAACGTTTATGTCCACATAATTACTCAGATTGAATGTCGGTGATATCAAACGCTCATTGGCCGTTTTGCCAGTATTGGACATTGTTTTCATGTCATAATTAACACCCTCTATCAGCTCCGGTTGCCATGGATAGTCCGTAGTTCCACCATGTGATGTATTCCAATTTGCAGGTAAACTCCCAGCCTGATTGAAATCCTCAACTACTTGCCATGCTTGGACGACAGATACTTTAAGGACTTGTTCTACATACATTCCCCAGACATTGGTTGCCCTTATTGTTATATATTCCACTCCATACCAGTTTTGTGCCGGGACAAGAACAAGCATTGAATCGCTTAAAACATTACATGTAATATTCATATTTCCATTATATGTAAACGTCAATTGTTCAGACAAATCATCGAAATATTCTGATAGGTTAAGAGCATCATAGCTGCTATTCATGGGAATTGTTATTGGCATAAAATTGCTTATGATAGATGGTGGTTCAGGTGGATAAAGGCTTTCGGGGGGGAAAACGATCTGTAATTCGGTAAACATCACACGTCCTCCATCGCTATATGGGTGTACGGGAGGAGAAATGGAGTTGGAACCCCAAGTGTAATCGTCATAAAACATTAATCCAAGTTTCCCTACTTTTTGAATCCCCTGCATCCCTTCATAGATAATCTTATCAGCTGGATAAACCCACATAGGTTTTATCCCTGCTAATTGTGGTGTTTGAACATTATCCAAGACAATGGGTTCGCTCCAGGTATTACCATTATCGGGAGTTACAGATATATATATCTCGGGGGTATTGGAGTATGCGGAATAAACGGGGTCATTATTCTCATTTGACCATCGAGCACGTTGCGAATTCTGCCATACCACTGCCATCATACTCTCGCCATTGCACTCTGTTATCTTGGCGTTATTATAGTGTTGCATCATTCCGCCACTGTGAACCGAACTATCCCAATATGGAAAGTTCCAGTCAGATACCATATTAGGATAATGTCCATTAGTGTCATCTCCACCATAGGTATCTACATCACCCCAAGGGGCAGCAGTATCCCAAGGCTGGAAGTAGCTATCGTGATTATTACTTATATCTTTCTTGGGATAAATCTCTGTAATTGTAAATTGCGCCGTACTTGGGTCAAAAACAAATTCTTTCATGAATTGCAATGATGGATAATAATATCCATCAGGATTTTGTAATCCCCATAAACCAGGAACATGAATTCTCCCATTATCGTCGACGGTTGCGTTCAAATGCCCGGAATTCATTAGAACCCATTGCAATTCATTATCTTCATATGGCACTCCATATCCATCCTTGAAATAGCCAGAATTATCTGTTGATGAAGTGGGTGGATTCCATGAAGGTAGGTTACTAAAAGCGCTGATTCTAGTCCAGGTTCCCTCTCCATAATTTGTGCATTTAAATACATCCATGTCGGCTTCAATTATTGGTGTGGCTCCATCTGCTTGAGTAGCAGAATGATAACCACATAAATAAATATTCCCGCTATTATCAACAGCCAGAGCATAGTAGGGACGTCGCCACTGATCATCATGATTCCAGTCGTCCAGTTCAGGGATAGTAAAATGGGCAGTGTTCCAGTTCAGTGGTGTGTTATTTTCTATATCGTCGGTATTGAAATCAGCGAAACGTATGTAAGTATTCTCACTGGGACCGTAGGTATGAGTAACGCTATTGCGCATAATCACATAGATGCGACGCTTGCCGGCAACCGGTGAAGGACCGATCTGAGCAGTTGGCCACATGAAATCGTTATCAATGGTTGCTGCAGCATTACTGGGAGTAATTGTAATAGGGCCGTCTTCGATATAAACCATATTGTTGAACAGGCCAGATAAACCAGATAGGAAGGCGTCAGAAGTTAAAGAAACATCAATAAATGAATCTGTATTATAATCAGCGTGCCACGCATAGAAAGGTTTTCCAGATACGGGATCCACGGCGATCGTGGGATAACCTTCGGCAGCATTGGAATCGGTGATTTCGTTGCTAATCAGCATGTTTCCCGCAGGATCAAGATGAGTACAAAATATCCTGCGGGTACCAGTGGGAAGACGACGGCCATGAAAAGTCATAAAATAGCCACCACCAGCATCTGCGGGGATGACGCGAAGCGGTAGGCCGTTGTAGCTTCCTATCATATAGTCATAAAAAGAAGTAAGAAGCTGGGTTGGATTGCAACTGAAGGTGTAGGCTGGTGACGTCCGAACGCTGTTTAGCGCTTTCCCTTGGGGAAGTTCGATACTTGATTGTGTGCTTCCAGGTATAGGACTATCTTTAGCAACAAGGGATAGTACAATAATCACTAGTATAATACAACAAACTAGTTTCCGTTTCATCTGCTGGCTCCTTATGATTGTCTTCGAACTGAAGCTTCGAAGCTGTTATTTTATGCAATCTTGATAAAACACATTTCATAGTCACTCACTAATATACGACCAATATCTTTGATAAATCACGATCATGTAAATATGTTTATAGTGTCAAGAGATAAATTTAACTATCTTATCGAATGATGCTTTTTTCTTGATTTCAACAATATATAAAGTAAACGGTCTTTAGAAATCAAGCATTCCACCATCGCTGCTTTAATAGGAAATTCTCAAATAAAAGCCCGGTGACTATCGTGCAGGAAAAATGCAGCGAACTGCTCCTGCTTGGGAATGAGGATTTCCGATTAAGAAAATACAGCGATCCTAATGTGTGCAACGGTCTTACCTGTATCGCTTTAGAAAGCGATACAACGTTCATAAACTTAAGTACGAGTCATCTGCTCCTTCGCCATATACTCCTGTTCATCTTGCTTCAGCTACCATGCAACCCTTATAAAAGCCATAATAGATCCTCTGATGAGCCTCCTGTGGATTTCTTGGAGGCTGTTAGCCGGTAATGGCTCGGTTATTCACATTGTTTAATGGAAGAAGCTTACGGAGTCAGGAACGGCAGTTCATCCGTATTTGGAGTAGGGGGCCTAACAAAAGTCTCTCACAGTTTACACGGATTACCCTGAAAAGATAGAACGCGGATGACTATGATTAAAGGCTGAAAACTTGTACCTTAGATGCTCTCTTTTTCCTTTTCTGCTTTTTTACTCTTTGTTTATTATTCTCTCTTGGTGTCCAATATACTGGGATCTGAATCCTGTACTACAAAGGGGTTACTCTGCTTTTCCCTGCTTTTACTCTGTGTTAGAAAAATAAACTATAAGCTTATCAAACTGTTATGGCGGATCAGAATCCGCCAATACAATGATACTGGTAGCTACTACCTATGGCGGTTTGGAAACCGCCACTACATGTTTACTGCGAAGTGCCCATGCGATGTCCATGCTGTTGCCCGGGGATCGCATGGGCATTACATGCAAAACGATATGGGATGAAATAAAAAAGGATGCAACGCGTATCAGCTACGCATTGCATCCGGATATTATTCGTATCAAATAATTAGTTCAGGTCTTCATTTTTCAATATCCTGGACTTAGCTCTATGGACTTCTGACTATGAAGTTACGACTTCCCACTTAAAACTGAATCATTTCCGGCATATCGGGGCTCAGCATGAGAGCTTTGTCTTGGGCAAAGTCATTCCACAGTTCATAAAGCTGGATATAGTCTTCGGTGGCCGTTTCCAGGGCTTTGAAGGGGATAATGCTATTTAGCAGGCCGCTCTGGTAATCGATCTTGATGCCGCTTAGGGAGCTGGTGGCGTCCACAAGGGTCATTTTTCCCTTTATGCCGGCCAGTTCACGCATTTCAGCGGCAGCCACGTCCAGGCCACCCAGTTCGTCAATCAAGCCCAGTTCGAAGGCCTGTGCCCCGGTCCAAATGCGTCCTTGGGCGTATTGGTGCACTTGATCCAGATTCAGGGTGGCTCTTCCGGCGTCCACTTTGCCAACAAAATCTTCGTAGGTATGTTCGATGAAGCGGGTCATCATGGCTTTTTCATCGTCGTTCCAGGGACGATTCAGCGAGCCCAGATCAGCGTATTTGCCTTTTTTTACGGTTGACCAATTCACCTTTATTTTCTTGAACATTTCGGTGGCATTAAAGGCGAGTCCGATCACCCCGATGGAACCGGTGATGGTGCTGGGATTGGCTACTATTTTATCAGCCTTGCAGGCGATGTAATATCCACCGCTTCCGGCCACTCCAGCCATGGAGACTACCACGGGCTTCTTGTTTTCGGTTTGGGCAAGTTCCAGTTCGTGCAGGATGATATCGCTTGCTTGAGCGCTGCCTCCACCGCTGTCTACACGCAGGATGATACCTTTGTAAGCCTTATTGGTGCTGGCTTCACGGATCAACTTTACGGTGCTGGCATGGGCGATTTTGTTACCTGGAGTGCCTTTGCCCATCACGATATTGCCGCTGGCGTAGATTACGGCAATTTGGCTTTCTTTGGGTTTAGACCAATCGTAGCTGCGGTAGTCGTTCATTTTGGCCACGCTTTGGGAATAATTGAAATCCTTCTTAAGCTGTTTATTTAGCTCGTCTTCGTAGAGAAGTTTGTCCACCAGACCTTTGTTCAAGGCATCGGTAGCCAGGTAATAGGGCCCGTTTTCGATTATTTGAGCCGCAGGTTGGGCAAGTTTGGAGCCACGTCCCGTATCCAGACTTACCACCATTTCGTCCCAAAAGCTTTCCAGAATGGAGGAATAGACTTCGCGTTCGGCTTCGGTCATTTCCGGTTCGGAGAACATGTTACCGGCGTTTTTGTATTTATGGCTGCGGAAATTGAGGGTTTCGATGCCCAGGGAACCCAGCAGGTTTTTCAGGTAGGGACTGGAGATGGCCAAACCGCGTAGATCGATGCTGCCCATGGGATTTAGGTAGATTTTATCCGCGATGGAAGCAGCAAAAATATAGCCGGCATTACCGATGTTATCATAATAGAAACTGAGAGGTTTGCCGCTGGCTTTGAAATTCTTGAAAGCAGTGATAAGCTCCTGTTGCAAAGCCAGAGAAGTGCTGAATGAGGGGTTTTTTAATAAAATACCATCGATGGCCGGATCATCCTTGGCTTGATTTAGGGTGGCGATGATGCTTTCGATGGATTTGTCCTTGGAATCATACAGCTTGATAGGGCCAAGTTCGTATTTCGGAGCACGATAGCTAAGCACTTTGCCGCTTAGCTTCATATCGTACCACTTGGGAGGGGTTATGCCCAGAAAAGGCTTGAAACTAAGATCGTTGATATGGGCCCAGGCGATGCCATAATCATCGTGGTCTTTGGTGCGTAAAAGTGCGCCGGCTTCTGCTTTACCCATGCGCAAGCTGAAATTGAAGAGGGCGGTTTCTTCTTCCAGATTGTAGCTTCCGCCAAACATCAGGCCATCCATCAGCTCGGTTTGAGCTCCCAGAATCGGCTTGAAGAACTTGTAATCTCCTTCCTCGCCTTCAGCATAATTGGCATCTATAGAAAGCTCCAGGCGATGGGCTTCCATGGATGTGAGCATAGCCAGAGGACGCAAAGCCAGACCGGTGCGGTAATAGGGCTTTCCACCCAGGGGATTATCCCAGGTGAAGGCCAGGGAAGCTGCGTCGTATGGACGGTAAGTAATTCCGCTGCGGAAAAGGCCTTCATCAAAGCCGCCATCACCCCAACGGTAGTTTGTGCCCGCGTATAGATTGGGAAGCAGATGTGCGGGAAAAACTTCAAAACCGGTGGCCAGAGTATGATAATTCTTGCCGTGATCGCGTTCATAAATATAGCTGAGGCCATCGCCATTGGCAAATAACCAGTAATGCTTCTGCCATTTGGCATCGTCATTAAGGTAGGCAAGGCCGATACCATTGGCATTTCCCGTGCCCAAAAGGGAGGGATTGCTGAAGGGAATGAACATGTTGTCGATGCTGGCAATGGGGAATTCCTGATACCCCAGCATCACCTTACTGCCGTTGAAAACAGGCTGAGCGCTCAGCAAACTGCAGCCCAACCATAAGATAAGAGCAAACATGAGCTTAAAAGTATGTTTCATAAGACCTCCTCGATGGTCATGAATATTCTAAAAACCTATTGTGCACGTCTGTAGTTTGGTAAAAAAAGTCAAGTATTTTCTGTATTGGGAGGAAGTTCATCGGGGTTTGATTCGGAAATTACCTCCTCTTCCTGGGCTTCGGGTAAATCGGGTAAGCTTGCCATGCGTCGGCGTTTACGGATATGGGCGGCAATCAGAATGAAGGGAAGAATCATGGCTAAGAGGCCATTGATGCTAAAGATTAGATACTGCAGCCTCAGGCTTTTCAGATGGTGGCGAAACTGGCTGTGAAAGCTAAAGAGATCGCGGTGGTAAGCAAGGTTAAAACAGCTGGTGAAATCTGCCTTTTCTCCTTGGCGATGCTTATCTGAAACCAGGGTCCAAAAGCTTTGCCATTCTCTATCAAGCTTTTGGCGCATGTAAGAAACGGCCATGGAGGAAGAAAGATAAAAGAGATCCCATTCGCTGCGGTTTTCGGGGTAGCTGTAGCTCATCCGAAAGAGGTCGCTATGCTTTCCAAAGAAGCTGTAACGGAGGAACAAGAGATAGCGTTCGAAGCCCATTTGGCCGGAATACTGGGTGGCCAGGCCTTCATGGAACCACAGGGGGGTGTGATTGAAAACCTTTTCCAGATACCAGTGGATGTACTCATGCATCAATACGCTGAGGTAGTTTTCGGCTATTTCATTATCGCTGCGAATGTAGATGCGCTGCTCTTTGCTGCTGTAAAAAGCATTGCTGAATTCCACGATCTTGTTTTTGCCCAAAGCGAGCTTTTGATAGCTTTTATGGTCTTTCACGATGCGTATCTCAGCAAGGTTGTCCACATATATTCCCAGCTCCATTTGCAGGTCGTCTATCCTCGTATCCAGTTGCGCCATGGTTTGTTGCATGCTGGGATGAAGATCATGGGCAGCATAGATGGCCAGGTGGGTGGTTTTGAATTTCAGGGTGTAATTATCACTGCCCCAAAGAGGTGCTAAAGTCAACAGCAAAAATAAACCGAGCCAGAGAAGTCTGGCCCGGAATTGCTTATGCTGCAACATGGATGTGCCGCCTACACTTAGCTATCTTTGGTTCAGGTGGGAAGTTCTTCCCTGCGGAGTAATTCATAATAGTTGGTGGCGTCTTTCTTGGCCACGTTGCCGGTGGGAAGAGCGGTGATAAGTATCTCATGCTCGGCATTATATAGCCGGAAGATGATCTTGTCTCCGGCTTTTACCAATGCCGAAGCTTTGGCAGGCTTGGCGTTCAGCCACACCAGGTTTTTGTCGCAGGCATTTTTGGCGATGCTGCGGGTTTTGGTGAGGCACAGCTTATTCAGCAGCAGATCCAGGCGCATTATTTTCTTCCTTTTTGCTATCCAGCACTTCGCGGATACGAGCAGCGATGTCTTTTATTTTGAAGGGCTTCATCACATAATCGGAGATGCCTTTTTTGCGTGCTTCTTCCACGGAAATGATGGTGGTGAAACCAGTGCAAATAATCACCGGTAAGCCTGGTTTGATTGCCAGCATCTTTTCGGCAAGGTCCACACCATTCAT
>CAZSST010000054.1:0-15015 GCA_964609575.1 uncultured Candidatus Cloacimonas sp. | reverse complement strand
GACGAAGTCGCTTGTGATTTTTCATACGAAACTCCGTTTCGTTCGACACGAGGACGTGTCGAACCCAGCGTTACCGTGCTCCGCACGAAGAATAACTCCTGCTTTTCCAGGCTTGGGCAAACAAAAAGGCGGAAAGCATTTGCTTCCCGCCTTTATGATATAGATGCGATTTTGCTTCTATTTAATCAGGTCTTTGGCTTTGATGGCTTCTTTGGCAGGTTTAAGGGCAGCTTTTTTGGCTTTTGGTTTGGCTTCCTTATCTGCAGCAGCCTTTTTGGGTTTGATAGTGGATTCTTCCACGAATTGGATTACGGCCATGGGGGCAGAATCGCCTTTGCGGAATCCGGCTTTCAGCACTCTGGTGTAGCCGCCATTGCGTCCCTGGAATGCAGGGGCAATTTCGTCGAACAATCTTTTCACCAGGTCACGATCGCCAAGGACGCTATAGGCCAGCCTGCGGGCATGAACGGTATTAGCCTTGCCGTAAGTGATTACGCGTTCCACATAGCGGCGCATTTCTTTGGCTTTGGCGAGGGTGGTATTCAGTTGTCCGTGTTCCACCATGGATTTCACGAGGTTTCTCATCATCAGGCGGCGGGCATCCATTTCGCGGCCGAATTTTCTACCTTCAACTCTGTGTCGCATTTTTCACCTTCTTCTTTGGGGCTGGAACGGGTTTTTTGGGAGGGGTGGCGCTTTTGGGAGGTGGAGTAGCTTTCTCCGCCGCTTTGGCCTTGGTTTCTTTAGCTTTGGGTTCGGCAGCCTTGCTTTCCTTGGCCTTGGGTTCGGGAGTTTTCACTTCCTTTTTGGCTTCGGCAGGCTTGCTTTCTTTGGGCTTGGCTTCCACAGGCTTGGGTGCGGGCACTTCTTCAGGAGGTAATACTCCACGGCTACGCGCTTCGCGAATTTTCCGGTAGATGCCATCGACATCCATACCCAGTTCCAGATCATATTTTTTAAGTTTTTGAACTATTTCCTCTAGGGATTTCTTTCCGAAGTTGCGGAATTTGAGCATTTCGGCTTCGGACTTGCTCACCAATTCGCCGATGGTGGCAATATTGGCACCCTCCAGACAATTGGCGGCACGAACAGTAAGTTCGATCTCTTTAACGCTGAGGCGGAGAATGCGTTCCTTTTCTTCCAAATCCGGATCGAGCTCGACATCACGGATGTATTCGGGCTCAGTTTCAAATTGGGAGATCTTGGCAGCCATATCCTTCAGGATTTTGGCGGCCAAAAAGAGCGCGATCATCGGTTCCACGGCACCATTGGAATGAATGTCGATAATCAGTTTATCAAAATTCATGCGTTCTTTCACGCGCTGGTGGCTAACCGTGTAATTCACCTTCAGAATCGGGGAATAGATGGAATCGATGGGAATAAAGCCCACGGGCTTGCCTTCGGGATTCTGACGGTCCGCAGACACATAGCCGCGGCCGATTCCCACGATCATTTCGATCTTGAGATCGATATCTTCCACTACTTCGAGGAGATAGAGGTCTTTATTAATTATCTTTACATGGGCAGTTTCCTCAATAAGAGAGGCGGTGATTACGCCCTTGCCCTTGTGCTCGAGAACAATCGGAACCTCTTCCACGGAATTGCTTTGGATAACCAGTTGCTTTATCCGCAGAATCAGATCGATGTAATCTGAATTGGTTCCGGGAATGGGGGTGAATTCGTGATGCAAACCCTCAATCCGCACAAAGCGAACCGCAGCTCCCTGAACCGAAGACAGCAGCACCCGGCGCAAGGTGTTTCCCAGCGTGGTGCCAAAGCCTGGTTCGAGAGGCCCGATTTCAAATTTGCCGAAATTGCGGGAATAAGAGGATTTCTCATATTCCACGTTTTCAGGCATCTGTAAGGGTTCAAGATACATCATATAGCTGCTCCTTTGGCTAATGTGGCATTACTTGGAGTAGAACTCAACGATAAGACGCAGGTCCACAGAGACCGGTATTTCGCTGGCAGCGGGAATTGCATTGAATTGACCGCGGAAATTCTCTTTATCTACACTCAGCCACGCATAGGGCGAGCTAATTTCAGTTCTGTCCATGGCTTCCACGAGGAGTTTCATACCACGGCTATTAGGACGGACTTCCACCATGTCCCCCTCTTTTAGAAGATAGGAAGGGATGTCCACTTTTTTGCCATTTACCATAAAATGGCCGTGAGTAACAAACTGGCGTGCCTGCATGCGGGACACGGCAAAGCCGAGACGATAAACTACGTTATCCAAACGTCTTTCCAGGAATTGCAGCAGGTTATCGCCGGTAACGCCAGAAGCCTTGGCCGCCTTGGTGAAGTAATTCTTAAATTGCTTCTCCATAAGGCAATAGGTAAGGCGAAGTTTTTGTTTTTCCTTAAGGTGCACGCCATAGTCGGATAGCTTGCGGCGCATGTTTTTTCCATGCTGTCCGGGAGGGAATTTACGTTTGCCAAGGATTTTATCATACTTGGCGCCGCCGAAGATGTTTTCTCCGAATTTGCGGCAAATCTTGGCTTTTGGTCCTGTATATCTGGCCATTATTCCTCTCCTTTATATCCTTCTGGTCTTGGGGGGACGGCAGCCATTATGGGGGATGGGGGTTTCGTCCTTGATCATGGTTACCCTTATTCCTGCGGCATTTACTGCCCGGATGGCGGATTCACGCCCCCCACCGGGGCCTTTTACGATCACGCCAACTTTCTGGATGCCCATTTCGGCTCCGGCTTTGGCCACTTCTGCTGCTGCCACTTGCGCGGCATAGGGAGTGCTTTTGCGCGAACCTTTATTTCCAATCTTACCACCGCTGCTCCAGGCCAAAACGTTGCCGGCGCGGTCGGTAAGCGAGATAATGGTATTATTGAAGCTGGAATGGACAAAGACCAATCCCTCGTCGAAAGCGAGACGGACACGTTTTTTCTTAACTCTGGTTTTCTTAGCCATGATCTTCTCCTATTTCTTCTTCTTAATCGCACTGCCGCGGGGGCCTTTGCGGGTTCTGGCATTGGTGTGGGTTCTCTGTCCACGAACGGGCAAGCCGCGCTTGTGGCGAAGTCCGCGATAGCAGCCTATTTCCATCAAACGCTTGATATTCATGGCTATCTGGGTGCGGAGGTTACCTTCCACCGTGTATTCGTTCTGGATGATATCTCTGAGGATCTTTTCCTCATCCACGCTAAGATCGGCTACTTTTTTCATTTCGTCGATATTGGCTTTTTGACAGATCTCCCTGGCATGGCTGCGGCCGATGCCGTAGATGTAGGTGAGACCGATAAACAGCCTCTTGGTGCGGGGTAATTCAATACCTGCGATGTGTGCCAAGTTCCTCCTCCTTAACCCTGTCTTTGCTTATGCTTGGGGTTAGAGCTGCAGATAACACGGATAACGCCGAAGCGTTTGATAATTCTACAATCTTTGCAGATCAGTTTAACGGAAGCTTTAACTTTCATGGTTATCTCCTTGCATGGCTTTTGGCCTTTATGCAATGTTTATTTATAGCGATACGTGATTCTGCCGCGGGTGAGGTCATAGGGAGAAAGCTCCACTTTCACCTTGTCGCCAGGCAAAATACGAATATAGTTCATACGCATCTTTCCGGAAGAATGGGCCAAAATTTCATGACCGTTTTCCAGAGTGACGCGAAAGGTTGTATTGGGCAGGGCTTCGGAAACCACGCCTTCCACTTCAATAACGCCGGATTTACTCATATTTACTTAGTTCCTCATGCAATCGTTAGGATTTCTGTTCCGGTTTCGGTTACCAGGATGGTATGTTCATAGTGGGCAGATAGCGAGCCATCGGCCACTTTGAATTCCCAGCCATGTTCCTTAACGCGATTGGTACCGATATTAACCATGGGTTCAATAGCCAGGGTCATTCCCGGATAAATACGGGGACCGCGGCCTGCTTTGCCGGAATTAGGTATCTGGGGTTCTTCGTGAAGCTGTTTTCCCACTCCGTGGCCGGTTAAATCATCTGCCACAAAGTAACCCTGCGCAGAAACGTAACTGCCAATGGCGTTGGATATATCGCCAATGCGATTGCCTTTTATCGAGGCGGCAATCCCCCGGGATAATGATTCCCTGGTTACGTCCATCAAGCGCTGTGCTTCTTCAGAGATTTTACCAACCGCATAAGTGCGGGCAGCATCCCCATGATATCCATCTTTTATCACTCCAACGTCGATCCCAATGATATCCCCTTCCTTCAGAATTGTATCCCGGCTGGGGATTCCATGCACAATCGCCTCATTCACCGAAGTGCAAAGCGTTCCCGGGAAAGGCATCAGCCCGGGTACCCGGTAACCCTTGAAAGAGGGCACGCCACCGCGACTGCGGATGAATTCTTCGGCAAAGCTATCCAGTTTCAGAGTGCTGATTCCTGGCTTAATGAGTTCATTAAGCGCATCGAGCAACGCACCGATGATCTGGCAGCTTTTGCGCATCAATTCAATTTCGGAGGGAGTTTTGAGGTAAATCATGATTATTGGCTGGTGCGTCCGTGCAGCTTGCCTTTCTTCATAAATCCGTCATAATGGCGCATCACGAGATGGGATTCGATCTGTTGCAAGGTATCCAGCGCCACGCCGACTACGATGATGAGACCGGTTCCACCAAAATAGAAGGGCAGATCGAACTGGTTGCTCAGAATCTCAGGCAAGAGGGCGATGAACGCAAAGAAGATCGCTCCCGGAAGGGTGATCCGAACCAATACGGAATTGATATATTCCGCGGTCTTTTTACCGGGTTTCTTTCCGGGTATATGACCGCCGTATTTTACCATGTTCTCTGCCATTTCTGTGGGATTGAGCACAATCGCCGTGTAGAAATAGGCAAAGAAAATGATGAAGCTAACGTATAACACCGTATAAAGAGCTGCACCGGGGGACAGCCATCTTTGCAGGGTGATCCAGAAAGTGCCGCCACTGCTGCCAAATAAAGCCGCGATGGTAGCAGGGAACATCAGGATGCTTTGAGCAAAGATGATGGGAATAACACCAGCAGTATTAACCCTTAAGGGAATGTAGGTGCTTTGTCCACCGTAAACACGGCGTCCCACTATGCGCTTGGCATATTGCACAGGAATCTTACGCACGGCTTCGGTTACAAAGATCACCGCAGCAGTAACGCCAATCATCACCGCGATGGCCACAACTGCTTTCCAGATATAAGACGGATCAGCTCCGACCTTCTGGAACATGCGGATGAATCCTTCCGGATAGCGGGCGATGATTCCGGCAAAGATGATGAGCGAAATACCGTTGCCAATTCCATTTTCGGTAATTTGTTCGCCAATCCACATCACGATCATGGTACCCGTAATCAGGGTGATGATACCTGTGATATGGAATAGCAATCCAGGGCGCGGGACTACGCCACCGGTGAGGTTGGTAAGCCACACGGTGATGGTTACAGCATTGAAAGCGCCCAGAATCACGGTGCCATAGCGGGTGATCTGGTTCAGCTTCTTTTGTCCGTCGGCTCCTTCCTTGCGCAGCTTTTCAAAATAGGGAATAATGCTTCCCAAAAGCTGGATCACGATCGAAGCCGTAATATAGGGCATAATGCCCAGAGCAAATACGGAAGCCCGTTCGAAATTACCACCCACAAAGAGGTCGAGCAAACCAAACAGGGTATTTCCGCCTTCCCTGGCACCTTCAAAGAAGGCCTGCAGAGCTGTGGCGTTCACTCCGGGAATCGGCACAAAACTACCCAGACGGTACAGCACCAGAAACAGCGCGGTAAATAATATTTTCTTCTTCAGATCCGGAATCCGGAACATGTTGCCGATGGTTTTTAACAAATCAGATTACCTCCGCCTTGCCGCCGCACTTTTCAATAATGGCTTTGGCATTCTTGGAGAATGCATTGGCCTTGATATGCACGGCTTTGGTGAATTCCTTCTGAGTGCTGGCCAGGACTTTAACCGGGGCTTTGCCTTTTTTGCCCTTGCAGGGGATCAGTCCCATCTTTTCCAGCGTGCTGATATCAAATTCGGTTTCTTCCAGATTTTGCAGGCGAATAAGATTCAGGGCACGGTAACCCACGCGGAAGATATTCTTGAATCCACGCTTGGGAAGACGGCGATGAATAGGCATCTGGCCACCTTCAAACGCAGCAGGAACATTTCCACCGGCTCTGGCTTTCTTACCCTTGTGTCCACGACCAGCCTGGTGTCCCCATCCGGAACCCTGACCCTTGCCGAGACGCTTCTTATTCTTTCTGCCGGCAGGTTTGCCAATATTGCTTAAGGTTAACATCTTATTCTCCCTTAATCTCTTCTACTTTCAAGAGGTAGCCAACCTTGTTGATCATGCCTCTTACTGCGGGGCTGTCATCATGGATGCGGCTTTTGCCGATCCTGCCCAATCCCAGGGATTCTACTACCCGCTTGTGGGATTCGATCCGATTTATGGTGCTGCGGATTTGGGTAACTTTCAGCTTCATTTCTCCTCCTGTCCGGTGATCTGGGCAATAGTCTTATTGCGCAGACGGGAGATATCCGATAGGGTACGCATCGATTTGAGGCCAATCACAGTGGCTTTCACCACGTTTGTGGGGGTGTTTGATCCCAGGGATTTGCACAGGATATTTTCGATTCCTGCTGCCTCAAAGATGGCACGGGTGGTATTGCCGGCAATAACTCCGGTACCCGGAGATGCGGGTTTTATCATTACGCGGGAAGCTCCAAAGCGGGCTACGATCTCATGCGGCACGGTTCCCTTTACAATCGGGACCTTGAACATGCTTTTGGTGGCCTTTTCTTTGGCTTTGCGAATGGCATCCACAATTTCATTGGCCTTGCCACTGCCGACGCCAACATTTCCCATGCGGTCGCCAACCACTACGATGGCCGAAAAGCTGAAGTTTCTTCCGCCTTTCACTACTTTGGCCACGCGCTTGGTTTCCACTATCTTTTCTACTAATTTTTCTTCTTCTTCTTGTTGCATGTGTTTCGGTTCGTAATTCAAGCTATCCTCCTTAGAAAGCCAATCCGGCTTTGCGGGCACCATCGGCCAGCGCTTTAACTCTACCGTGATACTTGTATCCGGCACGGTCGAAAGCAACTTTGGCGATTCCTGCGGCCAGGGCTTTTTCACCAAGCTTCAGACCAACTTCAAAGCTCTGTTCGGTTTTCTTTTTACCTTCCAGAGAGCTGATATCCTTGCCCCGGGTGGACATCGATACCAGGGTGATTCCCTTGTTGTCATCGATAATCTGGGCATAGATATTCTTTAACGAACGAAATACCACCAGGCGCGGACGCTCTGCAGTACCTTTCAGGTGCTTGCGGATTGCGGCACGCCTACGGCTGCGAAGGGCACTCTTTATCTTACAGGTTGATTTTATCATCTTCTCTTCCCCTCTCTATTTGGACCCGGCTTTACCGGCTTTGATGGTAACATGCTCATCATGATAGCGCACGCCTTTGCCTTTGTAGTTTTCCGGGGGACGGCAGCCGCGAACTTCTGCCGCAAACTGGCCAACCAACTGCTTGTCGATCCCCTTGATGGTGATGATGCTCTGAAAGTCCGAGCGGGTTCCCTTGGAACGGGGTACGGATTCAGCCACCACGGTAAGACCAGCGGGGATTTGAAGCAAAATATCGTGTGAATAGCCCAAAGTAAGCTTCAGCCAGGGGCCAATCACTTCAGAAGAATAGCCGGTGCCGAAGATATGCAGAATCTTCTGAAATCCATCGGTTACACCCGTAACCATGTTTTGCAGCAAAGCGCGGGTAAGCCCGTGCTGGGCTCGCATGGTTTTGGATTCATCGGCACGATTCACTTTCAGGATGCCATCTTCGGTTTCGATGCTGATTCCGGGAAGCAACTGGTAGCTAAGCTCACCCAGCTTGCCTTTTACGGTAACCAAACCATCGGTATTCGTAATGGTGAGTCCTGTTCCAAATTTGATGGGAGCTTTTCCTATGCGGGACATTCTTTATCCTCCTACCAAACTTTACAGATATATTCGCCGCCAACGCGTTTAATACGGGCATCGCGATCCACCATTACTCCCTGAGAAGTAGAGATCACGGCACAGCCGGTATTATTATACACACTGGGCAAATTATCGGCTTTTACGTAAACCCGGCGGCCGGGCTTCGAAATACGAACTAATCCTTGCATCACCGGATCACCAGCGTTGGTGTATCTAAGGATTACCAATATACGTTTGTAGTTTATCTTGTGTTCCGGATCTTTGTCGAGAACTTGCACGTTATTCACGAAGTTCTCTTCGGCAAGGATGTTCACCAAAGCTTCCACCAGCTTGTTATGGTTCACGATCACCTGCGCATGTCCGGCACGATATGCATTGCGGATCTTGGTCAATGCATCAGCTATCGGATCAGATACGCTCATTATTTTCCTCCATTATTTTACCAGCTGCTTCTGGTAATGCCAGGAATCTGGCCTTGAGAAGCATACTTGCGGAAGCACAGACGGCACATGCCAAAATCGCGCATGAAGGCCCGGGGTCTTCCGCAGATCATACAACGGTTATATTTTCTTACTTTGAATTTGGGGACTTTTTGTTGTTTCAGGATCAATGATAGTTTTGCCACTTTTTCAGCTCCTTATTGGTTCTTTTGGAAGGGCATGCCCAGTTCACGAAGCAGTTCACGGCTTTCTTCATCCGTATGGGCGGAAGTAACGATGGTAATATTCATTCCCCGCACTGCGTCGATCTTATCATAATCGATTTCCGGAAACACGGTTTGTTCTTTCAGGCCAAAGGAGAAATTTCCCCTGCCATCAAAAGCATCAGCCGGGATACCACGGAAGTCTCTGATCCGGGGGATCACGATCGAGATCAGCCGGTCGTAGAATTCATACATCACTTCATCGCGCAAGGTAACCTTGCAGCCAATGGGCATTCCCTGACGCAGCTTGAAGTTCGATATGGATTTGCGGGCTTTGGTAACCATTACCTTACGTCCGCAGATTTGCTCCAAATCCTTCACGGCATTGTCCAAGAGAGCCTTATTCTGGGTGGCGTGGCCAACGCCCATGCTTACCACAATCTTTTCCAGCTTCGGAACCTGATGGGGGTTCTTGTAGCTGAAACGCTTGGTAAGGGCTTCCACCACGTTCTTTTTATAATGTTCTTTCAGTCGGTTCACAGCTCATCTCCTTCTTTACAGCTCGTCACCGGATTTTTTGCACACGCGAACCCGATGGCCCTCGTGGATCCGGATCACGGGTTTCGACACCGTGTTCAGCTTCTCATTGAAAAGCATCACGTTCGAAGCCTGGATGGGAGCTTCCATGGTGATGATGCCTCCCTGCGGATTGCGCTGCGAGGGCTTGGCATGCTTTTTGATCATATGGACTTTTTCCACGATAACCCGGCCGGTTTTCGGAAAGGCTTTCAGAACGTGTCCCTTCTTGCCTTTGTCTTCACCGGAGATCACCACTACGAAGTCCCCTTTCTTGAAGTTTAATTTACTCAGTGCCACTATTCCTCCTACAACACTTCCGGCGCTAGCGACACTATCTTCATATAGTGATGCTCGCGGAGTTCACGGGCCACGGGTCCAAAGATACGCGTACCCTTGGGCTCCATCTTCTCGTCAATTATAACGGCAGCGTTGTCCGCAAAACGAATATACGATCCATCCGGGCGGCGCACTTCTTTTGCGGTGCGAACTATCACGGCCTTCTCCACGTTGCCCTTTTTCACTTTGGCACCCGGAGTGGCGGATTTGACGGCTACTACGATAATATCGCCAATGGAGGCATACTTACGCTTGGTGCCGCCAAGCACCTTGATACACATTGCTTTTTTCGCACCGGAGTTATCGGCGATATTCAGCATGGTTTGAACTTGAATCATTCCAATACCCCTTTTTTACTTGCTTCTCTCTACAATCTTGTGTAGAGTCCAGCGTTTACGTGCGCTCATCGGGCGTGATTCCATAATTTGAACCACATCACCAAGGTGCGCTTCCTGATTTTCATCATGCGCCATAAATTTCTTATGACGGCGTACGGTCTTTTTATATAACGGATGGATGTACTGCCGCTGCACGCGAACGACGATGGTCTTTTCGCTTTTATCGCTAACGACTACACCCTGTTTGATCATTTTACCTGTGATAGCCACTTTTCACCTCAAGCTTGCTTTTGCTCTTTTTCTTTGATGATGGTATTGATCCTGGCTATGTCCCGCCGGACGATGCGTATGCGGTCGGGGCGGTCAAGCAGGTTCTTTGCCTTTTGAAACCGCAGATTAAAGAGCTCGATATGCAACTCTTCCATCTTGGCTTGCAGCTCAGGAATGCTTAATTCACGGATTTCTTCGGCCTTCATATCTCCACTCCTTCACGAGCTATCAAACGGGTCTTTACCGGCAGTTTGTGGGCTGCGAGCCGCATGGCTTCCTTCGCAATTTTCACATCCACACCTTCTATTTCAAATAACACACGTCCCGGACGAACCACGGCCACCCAGTATTCCGGTGCGCCTTTGCCTTTTCCCATACGGGTTTCGGCAGGCTTCTGAGTGATGGGCTTATCGGGGAAGATTCTAATCCAAACTTTTCCAATACGCTTCATGTGACGCGTAATGGCAATACGGGCGGCTTCGATCTGACGGCTGGAGATGAAGGCATCTTCGAGGGAGATCAGGCCATAATCGCCAAATGACACATCGCATCCGGTCCAAGCCAGGCCCGACCGTTTGCCTTTCATCATCTTGCGATGTCTTACTTTTTTAGGGGCTAACATTCCACTTTCTCCTTTAGCCTAAGATATCGCCCTTATACACCCACACCTTGATGCCGATCACGCCATAGGTGGTATTTGCTTCCACATGGGCATAATCAATATCAGCGCGCAGGGTATGAAGAGGGGTTCTTCCCTGTTTATAGCGTTCCGTACGAGCTATTTCAGCTCCGCCCAAACGGCCGGATACCTGAACTTTCACTCCCAGAGCGCCTTCTTTTAGCACATTGCGAATAGCCATCTTCATGGCACGGCGGAAGGATACGCGTTCTTCGAGCTGCCGGGAAATCTCCAGGCCCACCAATCTCGCATCCAGCCACATCTTGTCTATCTGTTCGATGTTTATCGAAACGTTGATGGGGCTTACGCGATTCTTGTTGATCAGAACGTTCAGCTCATTGCGGAGCTTGTCGATGTCTTCGCCTTTCTTTCCAATCACCAATCCCGGACGGGCGGTGTGGATATCTATGGTAATAGAGCTGGTTTTGCGGGATATCTTTACTTTCGAAACCATCTTCGCGGAAAGCCGCTTGTGCACATAGCTTCGGATTTTGATATCTTCCTGGAGAAAATCCACATAGGACTTACCCAGCGCAAACCAAATGGAATCGGTGTCTTTATTTACACCGAGACGGTAAAGGACGGGGTGTATCTTTTGTCCCAAGGTCTTCCTCCTATTCTATGGTTTGGATTTCCAGGGAGATATGGCAGGTTTGCTTCCTGATCATAAAGGCTCTCCCTTGAGCTCTTGGCATGAAACGTTTCATCTGCGGACCTTCATCGGCCATGGCGGTGGTTACAAAAACCTGGTTCAAATCGAGCTTGGGTTCTTTCACCTGGGCGTTGGCGATTGCCGAATCCAACAGCTTGGCAATTTGCACAGCGGCACGCCTGCGGGAAAAACGCAGCAGCTTTTGTGCATCGCTTACTTTTTTATATCTGATGGTATCGAGCACCAGTCTTGCCTTGCGGGCTGAGCCACGGGCAAAGCGTAATTTGGCGGTTGCTTCCATTTATCTTTCTCCTTCCCTACTTGGCTTTTTTCTTCTTGTCTTTGTGGCCGCGGTAGGTGCGGGTGGGGGAAAATTCTCCCAGCTTGTGTCCAACCATATTTTCGGTTACATACACCGGCACAAACTTATGACCGTTGTGCACCGAGAAAGTATGGCCAATGAAAGCAGGGGTAATCATCGAGCGGCGAGACCAGGTTTTGATCACGCTTTTCTTGCCGTCTGTATCCAGCACCTGCACCTTTTTCAGCAGATGACCATCAACAAAGGGACCTTTTCTAATTGAACGTGCCATTATCTATATCCTCACACTATCTCTTTTTAACCGCTTTCACGATGTATTTATCGGAATACTTGCGGGTTTTGCGGGTTTTTCCGCCTTTCGCGGGTTTACCCCAGGGAGAAACAGGATGTCCACCACCCGAGCTTTTCCCTTCACCTCCACCCATGGGGTGGTCAACCGGATTCATAGCCACACCGCGAACCGTGGGACGGATACCCATCCAGCGCTTGCGTCCGGCTTTGCCGATTTTGATAAGGGAGTGATCGGGATTGCTGGTCTGTCCCATCGTTGCCATACATTCCTTGCGGATCAGATGCACATCGTTCGAAGGCATCTTCACGTGAACGTAATCACCGTCCTTGGCCACTATCTGACCATAGGTTCCGGCGCTGCGGGCAATCTGGGCACCCTTGCCTTTTTTAAGCTCGATATTGTGAACCACGCTACCCAGCGGGATCTTTTCCAGGGGAATGGCGTTGCCGAGGGCAATTTCCGCTTCGGCTCCGCTCATCACCTTCATTCCCACGGCCAGGCCATCGGGAGCGATGATATAGCGCTTTTCGCCATCCACATAATGCAGCAGGGCGATGCGGGCAGTGCGATTGGGATCATATTCGATGGAAGCGACTTTCGCCGGAATCCCGGTTTTGTCTCTTTTAAAATCGATAATCCGATAGTGACGACGTTCTCCTCCGCCTCTGTGGCGACAGGTGATGCGGCCATTATTATTGCGTCCGCCGGATTTGCGAACCGGCTTCAGCAGGCTTTTTTCCGGAGTGTCGGTGCTAATGTCGCTAAAGTTATATCCGGTGCGGAAACGCATCGAAGGGGTGGTGGGTTTATATTTCTTTATTGCCATTATTCACCTCTTATACTTCGAAATCGGCGATCTTATCACCGGCGCGAAGGGTTACGATTGCCTTTTTCCAATCGGGACGCTTGCCGCTGTATTTGCCCAGGCGTTTCGGCTTGCCCATCATGCGGATGGTATTCACGTCCAGCACCTTAACGGCAAAGATCTTCTCGATGGCGGTCTTTATCTCGATTTTATTGGCATTGATGCTCACCTTGAAGCTGTAGGTATTCTGGCTGGCAACCTGATTACTGCTTTTTTCGGTGATTATCGGGCTGATTACTATATTGCGAGGGTGGATCATGAGCTGAATACCTCCTCCACTTTTTTCAGAGCGTCGCCGCTTAGCACCACGTAGCTGCTTTTCAGAACTTCGTAGGCGAATAAGCTGTCGGCGCGGTCTGTCATCACTTCGGGTATATTGGCAAAGCTCTTTACCGTGGGCAGGTGATGACCATCGGTTACCACCAGCATGCGTCCCTGTTCGGGAATGATCTTGCCCAGCAGTTGCAGCGCTTGCTTGGTATCCGCTTTTTCGAACATCAGATTTTCTACTATCAGAATGCGGCCGTCGCGGGCTCTATCCGTTAAGGCCACTTTCAAAGCCATGCGCTTCTTCGTACGCGGAATCGGACGATACCAATCCTTGGGGAAGATCGCGAAGGCTTTTCCACCATGAACCCGAACCGGGGTGCGACGGGTACCCTGACGGGCATTACCAGTGCCTTTCTGCTTAAAGAGCTTTTTCGTGCTGCCCTGGGTCATGGCGCGATTCTTCTTTTGCACCGTGCCCTGACGCTGATTACCAAGATACATGGTAACCACTTCATGCAGCAACACTTTGGGGCTGTTTACATCAACGTCGAATACCGATTCGGGAAGATTGACTTCACCGATCAGATCGCCATTGCTATTATATTTCTTTGCTATAACCATTTGTTACCACCTATTGTTCCTTGTGGATCGTTACCAGGCTGTTGCGGTGCCCGGGAACTGCGCCTTTAATCATGATCAGGCCATTTTCCACATCCACTTTCACCACCGTCAAATGACGCACGGTTACTTTGGCATTGCCATGTTGCCCTGCCATCTTCACGCCTTTGAATACGCGTGAGGGTTGAGCGCATTGACCAATGGAACCGGGGCCACGGAATGATTCGTGGCTGCCATGCGTGGAAATAAATCCCCCAAAACCATGACGCTTCATCACACCTGTGTAGCCGCGTCCTTTGGATTTTGAGATTACGCTTACCGATTCATATGCCTCAAAGAGATCAGCCTTCAGCTCATCGCCAATGCCGATTTGTTCAATTTCCTGACCGAAGGAAGGACGAAATTCACGAACATAACGGAACATGCCGCTGCCGTGTTTCTTGAAATGTCCTTGCAGGGGCTTTGTTACCTTGCGTTCGGGAATTTCTTCATAACCCAGCTGCAAAGCTACATAGCCATTCTCAGCTTCGGTGCGCTTGCAGATCACTTTGCAGGGACCGGCTTTGATCACCGTTACGGGAATAACTTTGCCGCTTTCGTCAAAAATCTGGGTCATGCCAATTTTTTTTCCAATTAATCCGATCATGCTCAGCTCCTTGTATTGGCCTTGATCTCCACATGCACCCCGGCAGGCAGACTAAGCTTTTTCAGCGCATTGGTAGTCTGCTGGGTGGGATTCACGATGTCGATCAAACGCTTGTGAACCAGCATCTGAAACTGATCCTGACTCTTCTTATCGGCGTGCGGTGAACGCAGGATGGTATACACCGAACGGTCGGTCGGCAAGGGAATGGGACCGATCACTTTGGCTCCGGTATTGCGAGTGCTTTTCACGATCTCGGCCACTGATTGATCCAATAAACGATGGTCGTAAGCTTTCAACTTGATCCGGATACGGTTGTCGTGTTTACTCACAATTACCTCCACGGGCTTGGGCAGAGCCAAACTGCACATAGTGGCAAAGCGAGCACAGAGCTCCGCCATCAACGCAGGTTTGATTTCTGCTGGTGCTTTGGTTAGTTGGGTAGCTGGAGACAAAATCCCCGCTACAACGATACTCGCTACGAGTATCCCGGTTTAAGGATAGCATCGTTCCTCCTAAAGAACTATAAGTCCCTGCAAAATGTGGGACTTGTGCTTAATGCTTTACGCATTTTTACTT
>CAZSST010000053.1:1343-15208 GCA_964609575.1 uncultured Candidatus Cloacimonas sp. | reverse complement strand
CATCCACCCAACGGAATATCTCTGCCAGATCAGCAGATACCTTGCCAACCCAGCCTTGATTATGCCTGGTTTCGATGCGGCTATAGTCCACTTCCGCAATTACGCCAATGCCACCAGCGATCTCCACGGCCTTGCTTTGAGCACCACTCATGCCTCCAAGCCCTGAAGAAACATACAGCACCCCCGCCAGGTTCTTTTCCGGAGAGATGCCCAGGTACTTGCGTCCGGCATTCAGCAGGGTAATATAGGTGCCATGCACGATTCCCTGAGGGCCGATGTACATCCATCCGCCAGCCGTCATCTGACCATAATTTGCAACACCCAGGGCAGTAAGACGTTTGAACTGCAGGGGATTGTCCCATTGGCCAATTACCAGGCCATTGGTGGAAATCACCCGTGGTGCTTCAGGTCTGGAAGGAAACAGGCCCAGGGGATGCCCCGATTCCACCACCAGAGTTTGATTTTCGGTCATAATCCTAAGATATTGCATGATAAGCTGATATTGCATCCAATTCTGGCAAACCTGCCCCGTTTCGCCATAAGTAACCAATTCATAGGGATACAGAGCGATATCGAAATCCAGATTGTTATCGATCATTACCTGAAGCGCCCTGGCAGCAGTGATGCCTTCATATTCATCTATTGGCCTGCCATATAGCCTTCCCTGCGGACGATAACGATAACCATAGATTCTGCCCCGGGTCTTCAGCTCATTCAGAAACTCAGGGGCAAGTTTTTCGTGCAATTCCCGGGGGATATAGCGTAAGGCATTTTTCAGGGCTTGGGCAACCTCAGCGGGATTCAGATCTAGCCCGCGATCAGGAGCTCTTCTGATTCCCGGTTCGAAAACCGGATCGGGCGGAAGGACAGGGCTAAGGCCCACTTTTGTAACTGGCATAGTCATTGTTCCTCTATATTTATGCATATTTCATATCTCGTGATCTTGATTTTGCCCCGAATGGCAGCAAAATCAAGTGTTCAGCTTATATTTCTGCTTCGCGTGTTCCTGTCAAGCAAAAAGGGGCACTCGCGGTAATTATTGTATATATACTGATAACCTTCCACGCAGTTTGTGCTTCTATTCTGGCTGAATGGATTTAGCATAATTGTTGTTCAGGCGATGACCATGCGCTTCCCGGGCATTTGCATGGACGTTGCATGGTCATCACACGGACAAGGATTGGAGACACACCTCAGTTATAAGCCATTAACCTATAAACTCAAAAAGAAAGGGCCTCTAACTGAAGCCCTTATTCTTGTACATTACATGGATATCAAGGTTATTCCTTGGGTACGAAGCGGAATTCCACTCTGCGGCTAAGTTGCTTATCTGCTTTTTCCAAATTGGCAGTGTCGAATTCACCTTTGCCAGCGATGATGATCTTTTCCGGTGGGAACTTAAGCGTTTCCAGCATATAGCGAACTACAGCGCTACTGCGGGCTAAAGACAGCTCCCAATTGGAGGCATATTTCTTCTTTAGCTTAGCGCCGATGGGGGTGTCATCACAATAACCGGTAATCAAGATATCAAAATCATCCCGGTTGGGAACGCTTTTAGCGAATTCACCAAGGATGCGAATGGCTTCCTTATCCAGTTCCACACTCCCTGATTCGAAATAAATCCGGTCCTGATAAGTTTTGCCATAGGGAAGTTTCTGCATTTCGTCGAAGCGACGTTGCAGCTCGTTTTTCTCTTTGGTTTGCTGCTCCAGCAATTCACGAAAAGCAGAAACGTAGGTAAGCAGCTGTGTATATTGCATTTGTGCTGCTTGAGCGGAGGCAAAATCATCATTGCGGGTTCTTATTTCGGAGGCTACCTTATCCCGATTGCCGGTTTTGGAGATGTAATTCAGATATTCCTCCGCGGCTTTCTGGAAGGCGGCAAAGGCATTGGGATCCATCCCTGTGGCCACAGTGGCAGCTTCCATATTCTTGAAATCATGCTTCAAAGTGCTGAGAATGGAAGCGGGAAGATTGGCAATGAATTCATTTTCCACCTGTCCGATCAGCAGTTCGGCGGAATTATTGATGCGGGCATAATAGGCAGCTATCTTGGCTTCAATCGTCTTGATCCGGCCTTCCATCTCATCCAGATTCAGCGAGGCAGTAGCCAGTTCTTTACGATTTGTGTCAAGTTGCTCCTGCAGCTTGGCGATGAGTTGTTCATCACTGCGGCCTTCATAGATCTTGAGGTCGCGCAGGATATCGATCTGATGGCTTAATTCTTCACTTTTTTGCATGCTGCTCAGGCGCTGCATGTCCATGATCATATCCATGATTTCCACCTGCAGTTTATAAATATCAACCGTTAGTTGCAGTTCTTCTTTAATGCTTAAATATACCTGCTCTTTGCCTGCATCCAGAACTCGGGGTTGTGCGTTCGCAACAATGGGAACAAGAGTAATCAGCAACACTATTAATGTAAAGTAAGCTTTCACGATACCTCCTCAGATAACATGAGTATAAAGATAATCTATTTGGGAAAGCAGATATGGCAAGGATGGATGTCTGAAAGGGGTGGATAGGGTGTATGTTGGCCCAGGTTAAATTAGCACTCATGGAATATGACTGCTAAAATACTCTTGACAAAATGTCCCAAGCGGATATCTTATCTCCAGATAATGTATTCAATAGAGGAGATAAAACCCATGAGTGAGAAAAAGAAAGAAAGCGGACAACTAAGCATTCATACTGAGAATATCTTTCCAATCATCAAGAAATGGCTTTATTCGCAGCATGATATCTTCCTGCGGGAATTGGTTAGCAATGCCATTGATGCCATCAATAAGCGTAAATATGCCGATGCCAGCTACAAGCTGGAAGATATGAAAGTGGAAGTGAAGCTGGATAAGGGAAAGAAAACTCTTCAGGTGATTGATACCGGTATCGGTATGACTGCGGAAGAGATTAAGAAATACATAAATCAGATTGCCTTTTCCGGGGCAGAGGAATTTGTTAATAAGTTCAAAGATGTGCAAAGTAATATCATCGGGCATTTCGGCCTGGGCTTCTATTCTGCCTTTATGGTGGCGGAAAAGGTTACCATCGATACCCTGTCTTATGCGGAAGGAAGCGAACCGGCTTTCTGGGAATGCGATGGCAGCACGGATTATACCATGGCCAAGGGTAAGCGCAAAGAGGTCGGCACCACCATCACCATCCACATGAATGAAGATAGCAAGGATTATAGCGAAGATGCCAAGATCAAGGAGATTCTGGAGCGCTATTGCAACTTTATGCCACATCCCATTATGTTCGACGGCAAGCAGGTGAACCAGAAGGAAGCTTTGTGGAACCGTGCTCCGAAGGACGTAACCCGCGAAGAGTACATCAAGTTTTACCAGGAAGTGTTTCATGACTATATGGAGCCGGTGTTTTGGATTCATCTGAATGTGGATTTTCCCTTCAATCTAAAGGGTATCCTTTATTTCCCGAAGCTGCGAAATGAGCCTGATTTCTATAAAGGCGAGGTGAAGCTGTATTGCAACAACGTATTTGTAGCGGATAACCTGGAAGACCTGATCCCGGAATTTCTGTTGCTGCTAAAGGGTGGCATCGATATTCCGGATATTCCGCTGAACGTATCCCGCAGTTTTCTGCAGAACGACCGCCAGGTAAGGAAGATCAGCCAATACATCATCAAAAAAGTGGCGGATCACTTCCAGGCCACTTTTAAAGAAGATCGCAAGAAATATGAGGAGTACTGGGAAGACATCAATGCCTTCATTAAGTTTGGCCTGCTGAAAGATGACGAGTTCTTTGAAGCTTTGAAGGATATCGTGATCTTCAAATCTGCTTCCGGGGACTATGTAACGGTGGAAGAATACAAAGCCCGCAATGCTTCTGCCGAAGATAAAACCAAAATCTGGTATGCTGCCAGCGAAGATACTCAGGTAAGCTATCTGAACCTGATGAAGGAACAAGGAATAGAAGTAATCTACCAGAACAGCCCCCTGGACACTCATCTTTTCCAAAGGCTGGAAGGTAAGATGGAAAAGATCGAATTCCTCAGGATAGACAGTGAAGTGAACGACCTGCTGGTAAATAAAGAGGAAAAGAGTGGAGAAGCGGATGTGGAAGACAAGCTTATCGGCCTATTCTACAAGTCTCTGGGACAAACTGTGGAAGCCAGCTTCAGCAAGGAAAGCTACGCGGAGTACTTAAAGAAATTCCCCACTGCTGCCACGATTCTAAGCCCCTATCTTATCCAGAAAGAAGAGCAGACCATCATTAAGCCATACGACTTGCCAGAAAACGTGCGCAAAGAGCTTGGCAAAGAAGCAATAAAAGCCATGCAGGAACACAGCTATAACGACCTGAAGATCGAAGTGAAGAGCCTGAAAAGTGCTTCCATCCCCTCGATGATTGTATTCAGCGAATATATGCGCCGCTGGCACGATATGGATATGATGCGCAACCAGAATTCAGGGGATATGCTGAAGTATCATACTCTGGTGGTTAATAGGGAAAGCCCTGTTATTCAAAAGATTATGGACATGGACAAGGAAGGAAAAAGCGAGGAAGTTGCCACCCTGTGTTCTTACATTCATGATCTTTCCCTGCTGGAGCAAAAGCCATTTTCCGGCAAGGAACTGAAGGACTTTATCGCCAAGGCAAATCAGGTACTCGGTTATGTGCAATAGCTGAATGCCGATAACATAAAAAGAATGCCACCATCAGTTACGATGGTGGCATTTGCTTAATAGCTATTTTTTATCTATTTGCTAAGGATCAGTTTTCCGGAGAGCACTTCATTGCCATTGTCCCAACGGTAAATATAGATACCGCTGTCAACTCTGCTGCCATTAGAGTCCAGGCCATTCCAGCTAAGACTGCAAGTGCCCTTATTATCGGTTGTGGCAGGGAATCTGTTCACCAATTGGCCTTTAACGTTGTATATCTCCAGATTGGCACTGTGATTGCTTTTACCATTAATGGAGATGTTGGTAATGTCATTAAAGGGATTCGGACTAATCTTGATGCCAATTTCCGGGGTGGCGATTTCAT
Source organism: uncultured Candidatus Cloacimonas sp. (assembly GCA_964609575.1). Taxonomy (GTDB): domain Bacteria; phylum Cloacimonadota; class Cloacimonadia; order Cloacimonadales; family Cloacimonadaceae; genus Cloacimonas. The sequence goes on along the minus strand of CAZSST010000053.1, from coordinate 10,201 downwards.
CATCATTGGCCACACCCACGTTTACAAATATCGAAGGAGAGGGATCGGAAATCCCATTGGGCATGCCGTAGGTGGCGCAAATGTAATATTCGTGGATACCTACTCCGGGATACGCGTCGGTGAAGGTGAGAACATCCGGATTGGGAACGGTTTGCACGTTAAGTCCATTACGGTAAACTCTATATCCGGTAAGCCCACGGCTATCGAAGTATTGGGGCTTCTGCCAGGTGCAAACTACATGCTCGGGTAATTGGAACACGGCACTAAAACTCTGCGGATAGGGCAGAGGAATGATTGTTGGCGTCGCGGGACTGATAACAGTAGTACCAGCCAAACCGTAATGATCCACGGGGGTGATTTGGAAGGTAAGCGTAGCTCCCAAATCAGCTTCCGTAACCTGGTAGGTATTGGCAGTAGCACCGTTAATAGGAGTGGGGGTCCCACCGGTATTGCGGAACCATTGAAGTATCGAATTACCTTCAATGTGCCCTTCCGGATCTGTGTAGGTGTAATTTCCGGTAAGGGTTTGATCTTTCACCGGGGGGCCTGAAATAAGCACATCATTCACAATGGGAGCAGTATTATTGAATGCCGTAGCTGTCATCATCACTGTGATAACCGGGTTATCAGGGAAGTTGCTATTGATGGTTAGTGTGCCTTCATAAACCTGAGCTGAGGTGGGATTGAAGGCCACTTCAATTTCCTGCAAGGTGAAGGGTTGCAGGCTAAAGGTATTTACACTGGGTACGAAAACAGGATTGCTGCTGGTGATGGTACCATTTACCACCATGTTGTTGGCGTTGGCAATGGTTAAAGGCAAAGTATTTGTAGCATTAATGGAAGTATCGGGGAAAAGCAGCAGATCTGTGGATACCGGTTCTGCAGGGAATAATTCATTCATCGCGTACTTTTTACCCTGAAGTATTTCCTTGGTTGTAACGTTCTGTAGCCAGATTACAAGCTCCAAATCCTCCACAGGCCAGGCAGCCTGAGTGGCGAAATTCAGGGTTACCGTGGTGCTTTCGCCAGTGGCAAGATTAATAGGGGTTCCATTTTGATTCGGAGACATCAGGCGATTAACGTTCTCCACCGTGGTTTGATTTCCCCAGTTAAAGGGGATTCCCGATTGAGTAACACTGGCATGCAGTACTACATTGGTATTGGTATCATCTTCTGGCTTAGCCACATTTACAGTGATCGTCCAGTTATTGTTTTGTCCCGCACCAAAAGCAGAAAGAGTATAGTGCGAGGGAACTGCTATCCGGGAAGTAACCCTTGGCAGATATTGAGAATACATAGATTGAGTTGCCGAACCCCCGGCAATTCTATTCAGCCCATCAAAAAGGGCGGTAGGATAGCCGGTTATGGCATAGTAAGTGTTACGGGCATTGGAATAGGTATTGGCAAAACTATCGCCATTGTGGTTTTTTACAATGGCAACAGGTTGGCCGTTTGCAAGCAAATCATGAGCACCCATTGCCGCACCTGGGCAATAGCCACACCAAGTTCCGGTGGCAATCTCTACCACCACGAGTTCACGGGGAACTGCGTTCAGGGCAATAATAAAGCCCATCAGCAGCAGTAAGAAAAGCAAGCTTTTTTTCATGAATCCAATCCTCTTTAGCTGTTGATTTATCAGATTTCCTTAAAGATAAGTTGCATAATACTGTCAAGTAGTTTTACAGTTTTTTCGATATTATCTTTATCGGTTAAAAAAAACCCGGCACCACAAAGGTACCGGGCAGGATTTATCTAATGGACTTAGGTGTTATTACACTAATCCCTGATCGACCATGGCGTTTGCTACTTTAAGGAAGCCGGCAATATTGGCACCTTTAACGTAGTTAACATAGCCACTGGCATCTTTGCCATTGGTGCGGCAGGCTTCGTGGATATTCTTCATGATGTCGTGCAAGCGAGCATCCACTTCACTGCGGTTCCAGCCAAGGCGCATGGAATTCTGAGTCATTTCCAATCCGCTGGTGGCAACTCCACCTGCATTGGCAGCCTTACCGGGAGCGAAGAGAATCTTGTGCTGCAAGAACACGTTCACCGCTTCGGGAGTGCTGGGCATATTGGCAGCTTCGCAAACACAGAAGCAACCGTTGGCCATCAAGGTCTTGGCGTCGTTTTCATCAAGCTCGTTCTGGGTGGCGCAGGGGATGGCCACGTCAACTTTTACTTCCCAAGGACGCTTGCCGGGGAAGAACTTGGCGTTGGGATACACATCGGCATAATCGCAAACGCGGTCATTATTGGAAGCACGCAGCTCCAGCAGATATTCAACCTTGTCGCCGCTGATTCCTTCTTCATCCAAAATGTAGCCGTCGGGACCAGAGATGGTAACAACTTTTCCGCCCAATTCATTGATCTTTTGAATTGCGCCCCAAGCCACATTACCGAATCCGGAAACTGCTACACGGAGTCCCTGGAAGGTCTTGCCCTGGGTTTTCAGCATTTCTTCGGTGAAATATACCACACCATAACCGGTGGCTTCGGGACGAATGAGGCTTCCACCCCAATTGATACCTTTACCGGTTAAAACGCCGGTGAATTCATTGCGGAGCTTTTTATACATACCAAAGAGGTAACCGATTTCACGGCCACCTACACCAATGTCGCCAGCAGGAACATCGGTATCGGGACCAATATGACGGAAAAGCTCAGCCATGAAGGCTTGGCAGAAACGCATGATTTCAGCATCGCTCTTACCCTTGGCGTCAAAATCGGAACCGCCTTTACCGCCGCCCATAGGCAAAGTGGTAAGGCTGTTTTTGAAAATCTGCTCAAATCCGAGGAACTTCAGAATTGAGAGGTTTACACTGGGGTGAAAACGCAAGCCACCTTTGTAAGGCCCGATGGCGCTATTGAACTGCACGCGATAACCGCGGTTTACATGCACTTCACCCTTGTCATCTTGCCAGGGAATGCGGAAAATAATTACGCGTTCGGGTTCTACGATACGCTCTAAGATGTTGGCTTTTACGAAACGGGGATTGCTTTCGTAAACTTCCCACACTGTTTCGACAACTTCTTTTACTGCTTGCAAGAATTCGGGTTGTCCCGGATTCTTGGCTGCGACTTTGGCCATGAAATCGTGAATGGTCATTCCATCCTCCATGTATTTTTTGTTTTTTTGCCAGTTTATTAATCTTCAGTTTTATGTCAAGGACAGAAAAAGGGAGAAATAATAAAGCTGGACAAAACATCCAACTTAAGTAGGCTGGTGCCAAGGAGGTAAGTTATGACTTACAAAGTAGTTCTGGTAAAGATCGATCATCGCAGCAGCGAAGCCACAAAGGTGCAGGATATCCTCACCCAGTTTGGTTGCAACATCAAGGTGCGCCTTGGTTTACATGAAGTTTCCAAGGAATTTTGTGCCAACGACGGCCTGGTTATCTTGGAAGTAGAAGGGAAGGAGACTGAGCTAAAGGATATGCTGGCAGCACTGAACAAGGTGGAATACGTTCAGGCACAAATGATTGAAATGTAAACTATTTCCAGCGGTATGATCCCAATGATCCCCGCAGCGCATAGAAAAGAAACTGCGCGGGAAAAATGAGGATCTGCAGCGGGTATAAAACGCCGAGATATAGCCTTTTGATCAGCTTTAGATGGCTGAGAACAAGTATTATCTCGGCGCTTGTTTTAATCAGCAGCGAAGCCTTTAAAATCAGACTGCTTTTACCAAAATAAAGTCTTAGCAAGTGGGCATAGAATTGAGCAAAATATACAAAGATGAATGCCGAAAGCGCTTTCACCCACCAGGGATGATGCTTGAATTTGGAAGCACGGCGAATATTGGTGTGGTGATGCTTTGTCTTATCCGTTCCATCTATGGAAGTAACTTGCATTTCCGAGGAGCAAACGTAGGCAGTTTCGCGGATTTTGGGCATCATTTTCATTAGTAAAAGGTCATCATCGCCGGAAGCCAAATGTCCGATACCTGCAAATCCTCCGCTACTCATGAATAACTGCTTACGATAAGCCATGTTACAAGCGCTGCTGGTAATGGGAATCCGGTAATACAATCCTGCGGCGGCCAGGGCATAATAAACGCTACGTTCAAAGTTCTTCAAGCGCATGGTGCTGCCTGATGGGGTTCTACGCATCACGGAATAAGAGATTACATAGTCTGTTTCAGGTGAAGCGGCGCAGTTTATCTCCTTTAGCCAGAAGGGGGGAATGATACAATCGGCATCTGTGAAAGCCAGCAGATCGTGTTTTGCAGCATTTATTCCATTTTGCACTGCGGCTTTTTTGCCAATTAATCCTGGAAGTTCCTCATAAAAATCTATCACCTGCAAATGGGGACAAAGCGTTTGTGTAGCAAGATATTCTGTGCTCCCATCGTTGGAATGATCATTTATCAAGATCAGTTCAAAGCGTTCAGGAGGATAATCCAGCTTGGCCAATGAATCAAGTAAACGGGGCAAATTGGCCAGTTCATTGCGCGCGGGAACAATAACGGTAATCGGCTGAAAATCGGATGCTTCAGGTTTGTTGCCTGTTTTGTTCCCCAAGGCCAGTGCGCCATGGCGAACCAATAGCAGAAATGCTGAATAGATAAGAGTTAAAAGGGCAAAAAGCCTATCCATTTGCTTAGTTCAGAATCGAATCCGTAGCTTCGATATAGCTGGCCAATTCGGGATTTTCTGCTTTGAGATCATCAATACTGCGACGGCGGATATCCACTTTGGTAGGTTTGGCTCCTTCCAGCAATTGCAATTCGATATGCACTGGTGTAGTGAAGATATCTGCCATTATCTCCTTTATCTTGTCCAGATTGATTTTCAGGGAATTATAGTGAGTACTGCTATCCGTGCTCAGTTTAATACCCCGGGAGGTTGTTTCGGTATTTTTCACCTGATCCAAAGCCACGCCAGTTAATTGGCTTATTTTTTTCACTCTTAGCAAGATGCGCGACCAGGCAGCCTGGAGATTTTCTTGGTTGAATTCCAGCTTGGCCGGCGCTGCTTCTTCCTTGGGAGCAGAAGCCTGGTAGGATTGAGCCTTTTCCGGAGCAGGTTTGGGATGATAAGCAGGACGACCGGAACTGACTGCAGAAATAGGAGCAGCCACCGTTCCCTTGGATAAACGCGACAGCAGTTCCGCAATATCATCCATCTCATCTATTTTGCATAGCTTTATCATCATGGCTTCCATTATCAAATATGGATTGGAACTGGTGCGCAGGTCGTTGCGGCAACCCACCAGCATGCTTAGCATGTACATCAGTTTGTTTTGAGAATAGTACTGAGCCAATTCTTCAAAGATGGGTAGTTCGTCGGGATTCATGTCCTTTACTTTCAGTCCCAGTTTGTGCAAAATCAACACTCTGATGAATTCCAGCATGTTACTAATAAATTCTTGCAGATCGGTACCTTGCTCAAAGATGCCATGTAATTGTTGCACTACTCCTTGAGCATCTTTGGCATCCACTTGCCTGAGCAATTCATAGTAAATCTGATTGGGGATAAGGCCAAAAATCTGCCGAACTTTATCGATGGTGATATTATCGAGGCAATACGAAATGCTCTGATCCATTAGCGACAAGGCATCCCGCATACCTCCATCAGCTTTGCGGGCAATAAGATATAATGATTCTGAATCGATATGTATTTTCTCTGCTTCACATATCTCTTTAAGTTGCTTTACAATGGCTTCGATGGGGATGCGCTTAAAATCATAACGCTGGCATCTGGAGATAATGGTGGGAAGAACTTTTTGTGGTTCGGTGGTGGCAAAGATAAAGATAACGTTCTCAGGTGGCTCTTCCAGAGTTTTTAGTAGCGCATTAAAGGCGTTTTTGCTAAGCATATGCACTTCGTCGATAATATAGATTTTGTAAAGCGAAGTGCTTGGTGCATAAAGCAATTCCCGCTGTAGTTCACGGATATCATCCACGCCAGTATTGGAGGCACCGTCAATTTCGATAACGTCTGTGGATGTCCCTGCAGTTATTTCCAAGCAGTTTGAGCAGACGTTGCAGGGAATTGGTGTGGGTCCTTGCACGCAATTCAGGCTTTTGGCCATGATGCGGGCCAGGGAAGTTTTGCCCACTCCCCGTGGTCCCGTAAAAAGATAAGCATGGGCAATGCGTCCTGATGAAATGGCACTTTGCAGGATTTCGGTAACGTGATCCTGGGCATAAACCTGTTTAAAATTCTGGGGCCGGTATTTTCTGGCCAATACTATATAACTCATTATTCCTCTCGTGATGGGCGTTGCTGCACTTTCGGCAATAAAATGGGAGGGCACGTTTTATGCAAGCATTTTCTGCTGGACAGAATTGCTGCGCCCTTATTTAATTGCACTATATGCATATCTTATATTGTTTTGAGAGGTTAAGATGAAACTGGAAGGAAAGGTAGTAATTGCTCAGGGAGGTGGCCCCACCGCAGTGATCAATCAATCTTTGGTAGGTGCGGCGCTGGAATCTCGTAAGTTTTCGCAGGTAACGCGGGTTTATGGAGCGCTTTACGGAGTGCAGGGCATTGTTAATGAAGATTTTGTGGATCTCACTCAGGAAACCACGCACAATTTGGAACAAGTAGCTGATACGCCCTCATCCGCATTGATGTCCACGCGGGATAAGCCCGATGTGGCCTATTGCAAAGAGATATTTAAGGTTCTGAAAGCACATGACGTTCGCTACTTTTTCTATATTGGCGGCAATGATTCTGCGGATACAGTGCGCATCGTGAATGAACAGGCCAATCAGGCTGATTATGAATTTCGCGCCATTCACATTCCCAAGACCATCGATAATGATCTGGTACTAAATGATCATACCCCGGGATTTGGCTCTGCAGCTCGCTTTGTGGCTTCTGCTTTTACGGGAGTGAATCTGGATAACCGCGCCCTTCCAGGAGTTTATATAGGAGTAGTGATGGGACGTCATGCCGGATTTCTAACCGCAGCTTCCGCTCTGGCACAGAAGTATCCCGATGATGGTCCACATCTTATCTACATGCCAGAACGTGCGTTTAATACGGATAAGTTCCTGAAAGACGTTAAGAAAGTCTATGATACCTATGGAAAGTGCGTTATCGCTGTGTCCGAAGGCATTGTAGATGAAAAAGGCGTGCCGATTATGACCAAGCTTAATACAAGCGGCGAAAAAGATGCTCATGGCAATGTGCAGCTTTCCGGAACAGGGATGCTGGGTGACTTGCTCTGTGATCTAGTGCGTACTAAGCTGAAAATTAAACGAGTACGCAGTGACACCTTTGGATATTTGCAGCGTTCTTTCATGGGCTGCGTGTCTGATGTGGATCAGCGTGAAGCCCGGGAAGTGGGGGAAAGGGCTGCGCATTACGCCATTTGGTACAATCTGGATGGTTCCATATCCATTCAAAGAACTGGATTTTACTCAGTGAATTATCAATTGGAGAAGCTTACCGATATCGCGGGCAAAACCAAGCATATGCCTTCTGAATTCATAAATAATGAGGGCAATGGCATTACCGATGACTTCCGCTATTATCTCCGACCTCTTTTGGGATCGGGATTTCCTGCAGCGCATCGGCTGCGAGCTCCTAGAGTAGGAAAGCTGTTGGAAAGGAAATAGGCTTTTTGGGTGGGGACCTCCGAGTCCCCTTATTTCAGGGTGGGGACCTCCGAGTCCCCTTTTTTCAGAGTGGGGACCTCCGAGTCCCCAAGAGCGCAAGGTCTCGGTTTCTTTTCATCAACCTCTGCACTTCAGCCGATTCGGAGATCGGCATTCCTTTTTTTGGTAAAAAGAAAAAGGGGGCGGGGAGCCCCCATGTGTGTGTTGAGGTATGTGTCGTTTATGTTGCTGTGTTATTGGTATTCATCGCAGTGCCAGATTCCGCCGCTAAGCATTTTTAGTTGGCAGATATCCCGGTTTTGACACTGACTGCAAAGTCCGTAATCAGGTTCCTGCTCTTCAGTGCTCATGTCCAGAGTGCTGAAGATCATAGCTGAGGTGCTTTCCTCGCCGGGATCATAATCGTCGCAATCGTAAACCAAGCCATAATCGGAACTGAGAACACAGGTGATCCTGCGGCTGCAATAGGCACACAGTCCCGAGCGATTGAAGCTCTTATCCAGAAAGTTACGTTTCACGTAAGTTTCCAGATCCACTCGTTTGAGGACGGTTTGTGTTCTTGTGGCCACCGGGGTACCTCGGACTTATTGATATTCTTAATCCCTAATAGTGCAAGCTCTGTGCCAAAGTTCCCACAATTCCATGATAAATCCTATATGATATACATTGCATATACATAGCTTTCATGATAGGTAATATATTCTGTTGAAGGAGGGTTCAAGAACTGGGGTTATAATACGCAGTGGGAAAATATTCCCCAGCCATTATTGCTGTTTTGTGGACGCCTTATAACTCATTTCTAATGATCTACCAACTAGCTTCCTGGACAACCTAGAATGCACCAACATCGCGATGAAGGATGGCAGAGGCATGGATGTGGAAATTCTGTGGCAAAGCTGTAGTAAAGTATTGGCTTATTATCTTTATCCTTGACGGCTTTGCCCCGCTCCAAAACATGAATTCCGATAGATATATAAAGCAGGAAAACATCATGGAAACAAACGAAAAAGACAATGGCAGCGGCAAAGCTCCGGTAACGAATTTTATCCGCAATATCATTGATGCCGATCTGGCAAGCGGCAAGCACACGGGGATCGTAACCCGTTTTCCGCCTGAGCCTAATGGCTATCTTCACATCGGTCATGCTAAAAGCATTTGCCTGAATTTTGGCTTGGCGCGCGATTACCAGGGACGCTGTCATCTGCGTTTTGATGACACCAATCCGGTTAAAGAGGACGTGGAGTATGTGGATTCGATTATCGAAGACATCCGCTGGCTGGGCTTT
>CAZSST010000053.1:0-1243 GCA_964609575.1 uncultured Candidatus Cloacimonas sp. | reverse complement strand
TACACGCATTGCATCTCGGACGCTCTGGAAGGAATTACGCATTCCATCTGCACCCTGGAATTTGAAGATCATCGGCCGCTTTACGATTGGATTCTGGATCAGCTTCCGGTGCCCTGTCACCCGCAGCAAATCGAATTTGCCCGGCTGAATCTGAACTATACCGTGATGAGCAAACGCCTGCTGCTGGAACTGGTAACCTCCGGATTGGTAAGCGGTTGGGACGATCCCCGCATGCCTACCATCGCCGGAATGCGGCGTCGCGGCTTTACTCCCGAATCGATACGCGAATTTGCGGATCGCATCGGAGTGGCCAAAGCCAATTCTATGGTGGATGTGGAATTGCTAATGTTCTGTGTGCGCGAAGATTTGAATAAAAAAGTATGGCGCCTGATGGCAGTGCTGAATCCGCTTAAATTGACCATCACCAATTACCCCGAAGGCCAAACCGAGGAACTAAGCGCTGAGAATAATCCCGAAGATGCCGCTGCCGGAAGCCGCACTATTACTTTCTCCCGGAATTTGCTGGTGGAAAGGGAGGATTTTACTGAGACTCCGGCCAAGGGCTGGTTCCGCCTGGCTCCCGGAGCGGAAGTGCGCCTGAAACATGCCTATTACGTTACCTGCCAGGAAGTGATTAAAGACGCTGAGGGAAACGTAATTGAACTAAAATGCACCTATGATCCCGCTTCCAAAGGCGGTTGGACTGATGATGGGCGCAAGGTGAAGGGTACCCTGCATTGGGTATCTGCCGAACACGCGCAGCCCATCGAAGTGCGGCTCTATGATAAGCTTTTCACGATTCCCGATCTTGGTGAGATACCCGAGGGCAAGAATTATAAGGACTATCTGAATCCCGATTCGCTGATCGTGAATAAGCATGCCGTTGCCGAAGCTGCCATCGCCGCAACCAAGCCCGGAGAAAGATACCAGTTCCTACGCCATGGCTATTTCTGCGCCGATAAGGATAGTTCAACGGGTCATCCCGTATTTAATAGAATCACCTCCTTGCGCGATAGCTGGAAGGGATAACGCCGGTTGGATCGGACGCCGTTCCGACCTTATTATTTTTCTGTTATCGCATCGGCGTGCGATACAACGATTCCAGTCCGTAGGACGGCAAGGCGCATGCCCCTAGCCCAGCAGTTCACTGCTGTGGTCAATGCGTTTCAAGAAATCTGTTCAAGTCCGTAGGACGGCAAGGCGCATGCCCCTAGCCCAGCAGTTCACTGCTGTGGTCAATGCG
>CAZSST010000052.1:0-15432 GCA_964609575.1 uncultured Candidatus Cloacimonas sp. | reverse complement strand
ACCCTCATGGACTTCAGCCCCAAGGAAGTTCAATTTCTGCTGGATCTTTCCCTGCAGCTAAAAAAGGCCAAATACGCTGGCACCGAACAGCAAAAGCTGAAAGGTAAGAACATCGCCCTGATTTTTGAAAAAGACAGCACCCGTACCCGCTGTGCCTTCGAAGTGGCAGCACTGGATCAAGGTGCTCACGTTACTTATCTGGGACCCACCGGCAGCCAGATGGGCAAAAAAGAATCCATCGCCGATACTGCCAGAGTTTTGGGACGCATGTATGACGGCATCGAATACCGCGGATACGGACAGGAGATCGTGGAAGAACTGGCCAAATACGCCGGCGTGCCCGTGTGGAACGGACTTACCGACCAGGATCACCCCACCCAGGTGCTGGCCGATTTCCTCACTGCCATCGAACATCTGAACAAGCCTACCCACGAGATGACCTTTGTTTACTCCGGCGATGGACGCAATAACGTGGCCAATGCCCTGATGATCGGTGCCGCCAAAACCGGTATGGATTTCCGCATTGTCGCCCCCAAATCCCTTTTCCCCGAAAAGAAACTGCTGGATAAGTGCAAAGCCGTGGCCAAGGAAACCGGCGCTAAGATTACCATTACCGACGATATCGCCAAAGGCGTGAAAGGTGCGGACGTGATTTACACCGACGTATGGGTTTCCATGGGCGAGCCGGATAGCGTTTGGGAAAGCCGTATAAAGCTGCTAAAGCCCTACCAGGTGAATGCCAAAATGATGAAACTCACCGGCAAATCCACCACCCTCTTCATGCATTGCCTGCCTGCCTTCCACGACCTGAAGACCAAGGTAGGCAAAGATATCTTCGAGAAATTCGGCCTGAAAGAAATGGAAGTGAGCGATGAAGTTTTCGAAGGCCCCAATTCCGTGGTCTTCGATGAAGCCGAAAACCGCATGCATACCATCAAAGCCGTTATGGTGGCTACGCTGGGAGCATAAGCCAGATTCTTACCCATTTCCAAGCTGAGAGATACCCTCTCAGCTTTTTTTTATGATCTCCCATAAATCCTTATCTCCCAAGTTGCTCACCATGCGATGCCCATGCGATGCCCGGGCAATTGCATGGTGGCCGCATGGTGAGCTATTAGCCAGGAAAGCTCAGAACCACAGGATTCGACACGTCCTCGTGTCCAGCGGAACGCAGTTTCGCAGAAAAACAAACAAGCGACTCCGTCGCTTTGCAAACGGGGACGTTTGCAATCCAGATAACAGGATTCGACACGTCCCCGTGTCGAGCGGAACGCAGTTGCGCACAGATATCACTACTCACAGATATTACAAGCGACTCCGTCGCTTTGCAAACGGGGACGTTTGCAATCCAGAAACAAACGGGGACGTTTGCAATCCAGATAACAGGATTCGACACGTCCTCGTGTCGAGCGAAACGCAGTTGCGCAGAAAAAAAGTTGAGAGGCCTCCCTGAGGAGACCTCTCTTATGTATCGGAATGCATACTAACCTGATGGAATAAGCTAGTATGCTTAAGGGGTTTTATTGATGAGCCGTTACATAGTAGAATTGGTATTGGGCAGCGGGGCTGAGGGTTACGCTGGTGAAAGGAGCGACAACTGATTGCAGGGGGGTTCCCCAAGGCATCACACCTGTCGGGTCGTTCGATCCATATACGTAGTAACCAGTAGCACCTGCCACTTCATCCCAACTGATCTCGACATTGGCACCGACTACAGTAATGATGACGTTTTCGGGAATTCCCAAGCCAGAGAGGGCAGTGAAATCACCTTCATCGGCTCCGATATCCGGAGTAAGGCTACGGATATCTCCATCAATGTCATCGATAACCACGGTGGAAAGATAGATGGCATTGCTTTCCACATTGGTGCCCACGGTGGGATTGATATGCAGATCGTAGGGAGCAATGGCACTAACGAAAGGCACATCTTCGTAATAGGAACCCTGGTCTTTGCCAATATTCAGAAGTTTGTATTCGGCAAGACTTTGGGCACTATTTGTACCATCGTAGAACACCAGATGGCTGGGGCTGGGAGTACCGGCAAAGTAGATATTCTTATCCATGCTGGCAAGGTAATTATCGAAGGTTGTTCCTCTCTTCCAGAAGGCCACGGCTTTTCCTGTGGCACCAGGAGTGCTGTGATTCATGAAGATGTTGTTCTTCATGTCCACGGGTCCCGCAAAGGAGGAGAAGAAGGCGGAAGTGCTGGAATTGCTGGAGCCGGTTGCATCCAGCAGTACAGTGTTGTTATACACATTAGCCCGTTCATCCATGGTAGGCTGCATGTCTTGAAGGCTGATGCCGCAAACCTGGGGATCGGGGGTTACAAAGGTGGTATTCGGGGCTTTGATATTATACACCATGTTGTTATAAACATTGGCAAAGATATCCTGAACATTGATGCCGGATACCATTTGGATGGTGTCGCCGGTGATAAGGATGTTATAGATTTTATTGTTGTAGATATTGGCAGGATCATCCAGGCTCATGTGTTCGATGGCATGAATTCCCCAGAACACCATACCGGTGGTGATGTTGTAGATTTCATTGTCGTTAATATTGATATCATAACCGCGCATTGTATAAATGGCCCAGTTGATCATACCAGTGGTGATATCATGAATGGAATTATGATGGATATTCAGGGTTCCCCATCTGGGCAAGCTGGCATAAATACCGATCCACCAAGGAGCAGTGGTAACCGTACCGCTGATGGTATTATGATGAATTTCCACATCGGCACAATAATTTAGCAGCACATTGGTGATGGAGCGGCTAACCGTTCCGCCGGAGAAGGTATTATTATAAATGGAGGCTCCGGAGATGCTATAGGATTGAATACCATAAATAGTGCCTGCACAAGGTTCGCTGGTGGGGTAATTGATTACGTTATCCAATACATCGATACCCGATTGGTATTCCAGATTCATATTGTATTCGGCAATGGAATTAAACACACAGCCCTGAATAACGTTGTCCACATCTTCCATGTATTCCATACCGCTAAGCCAAATTCCATAATAAGCATCGGTGATATTCAGGTTTATGAAGCTATTATAGCTATTCGGGGATTTGGCTACAGACGAATAGATACCTTTGCTGACGGCGTTATTGCGGCTAAGGGTGATGGCGCTGTTTTGCACAGTGTTATTCATGCAACCGCCACCCAAAGTGGATTCTTCAAGGATAAAGCCATATTCCACGCTGGTACCGGTGGAGAAATTGGCCACATCGATGCCATCGAAGGTTACATAATCGACGCCGGCAAACTTGAACACATAGTCATTGTCTGCGGGAGTTCCAGGAACGGTTACCAGAGGATTGGCTCCGGCACCTAATTTCATGAAGGTGATAGGATTGGACAGAGTGCCGGTGGTGGCAATGGGAGGCAAAATCGCCGGTTCATTGAATACCAGGCCGGCAGGAACGTAGAAGATCACTCCGTCCTGGCCAACGCCAACGCTATTCAGATCGGTGATGGCAGCCGTGAAGGAAATATAGTTATCAGGTCCGCTGCCAGCAGGATCGATGGTTTTTTCGCCACGCAAGGGAAGACCACCGGTAGAGAAAGACCAAATGGGACAGCCGGTGGCCGAGCCCGAAGCGTTATAAGGCACAATCTGCCAATAATAGGTGGTGTTTGTAGCAAGATTTCCGGCAGGATCATAAGTGGTGTTTCCAGCCAGATTCAGGTTACTGGCGATGTTTGTGGGAGGAGTAACTCCACCGCCATCGCTTCCGAAATTAAGACGGTAACCCGTGGGGAGACCGCCGCCACTTGCCCAAATCAGATTTGCTGCGATGGGAATGGAAGTGGCACCATTGGCGGGATATACTGCCAAAGCCGGATTGGGTACGGTGGCCATGGCACGATTGAAAGTGTAGGTAGTTCCCGAAGTGAGATTGGCAATGGAAGTGATGTTGTTGTTTTCTACCACAGTGGAATAGCTGATAGGATTTCCGGGGGTGATACTATAGAAGTTATTAGCTCCTCCGGGGGCCATATTAATTCCGATGGTAGCGCTGGGATAGGAAGGAGTAACCAGGGTTCCATAGATTAGTTCAATCTTATCGGAGGTTTCGTATAGCTTCACCTGGAAATTCTGTCCGGGAGTGCCGCTATAATCCCACATGGCATTGGCCCATTGAGCGGTAAACACCCTATTGGGAGCTTCACCGGTGGTTTCATAGGACAAGCCGGCGCAATCCATATCGTCCCACAGAGGGGCAATAAAGGGATAATATGATGAATCTGTGGAAGACAGCATATTCTCATAGGAATAGAACCAATTATGGTTGCTGCCCATGGCCAGATAGCCATTGGTGGACATTTTCGCTGTGGTGTAAGGTACTCCACAGTAGTTAAAGGTAAATCCGATGGGAATGGACTGGGATAATTCTTCATCGGAAGGCCAACCATCACCAGAATAACCAGGAAAAGTGCCGGTAATGGCAGTATATGACCCTGCCGAAGCAACAGGCGGGGCGTAATAATCTGTTATCACAGCCGCGGCAAAACTGACTATGATGCACATCAACAGTGCTAGAGATGTTCTCTTCATTACAGTCTCCTATTATAACTCATTGATATTTCAGTTAACCGATCAATATTCGCACCCAAGCATGCTCAGGACAAGGGGAATGCAGAAAGAGATATCTCTTTTGCTGCATACCCCAAACCTGATGAACAAGAAGGTTCTTAAGTGTGAACATGATTAGTGGAGAAATCGTACGCCAGCCATCGATACTTGCACGGGTGCATAGTAATAATGTGCGATGATTATTAGCTAAAGAGTGCATTATCGAGATAAGCTTGTGGCGCCAATACTTTTTGGACATTAGCGTGCTTAAAGAAATGCCCTGTAGGCCATACAAGGGCTTTTCAATTGATGAATCGAAAGTTTGAGGAGTTAATACTCCGGCATGTTGTTCCAAACAACATTCCCGAGGCATAATCGAACCTTTTATTTTAATTATCATGAGTATCTACTTTAGCAACAGCATCTTTCTGGTTTGGCTGAAATCCTTGGTTTCCAAGCGGTAAAGGTAAACTCCCGAAGCCACAGGACGGTTGTTATCATCCTTACCATCCCAGTGATAACTTTGTTTTCCGGCTCTGGAATTTCCGCGGGCCAGAGTCCTTACCAATTGCCCTTTCAGATTATAGATATCCAGCTTCATCACTCCCGCCTTAGCCAGATTCAAAGAGATGCTTGTGGAGGGATTGAACGGATTGGGGAAGTTCTGAAACAGGCCACTTACCAATTCCGGTGAGTTATCATTCTGGCCTGAAGGAGGGCTGATAACCAGCTCCAGAGTGTCTGAAGGTTCTCCTTCGCCCAAGCTATAAACGGGACGTACCTGGTAATAATAGTGCCCTATAAGCGACAGGATTTCGCTAAACGAGCTTTCGGTTACCTCAGCAATTTCAGCGAAAATCCCCGGCCCTACCTTACGGTAAACCTTATAACTCAAAACAGGATTATCAGAGCTACCGGGAGCGTTCCAAGCCAAGGATAGAGTTGCATTGTTCGTGTCATAACTGAGGGAAAAATCCGTAACTGGCATCAGATGCACAAGCGAGAAATCGTGCACATAATCCAAAGCATCCGGAGTGACGATAAACAAGGGAGAGGAGCTTCCCACATAGTAAGGCTTGCTTGCCTGCAGGCTATAAGAGCCATAGGGAAGATAAAGGGCATATTCTCCCTGTGCATTGGGATGGGTGGCTATCAGTTTCTCACTCAGCATCGTGGATACCAGAGCCGCAGCGGGATTACCTGCATCCGAAAGGCTCAGTTCTCCACTGATGACGCCGGTGCGAACCGCATATCCAGATACCTGCACATCATCAAGCATCCATCCAAAACCAGTTACCGAGCCGTCGGATGTGAAATGCCAGCGGATCAGGATATTGTGATTGGCATAGGGAGCCAGATTAAAAGTAACCTTGGTCCAGTTCACTACCATCCCCGAAAATCCTGGTTCATTCATCGAATACACCGAATTGATATATGATCCCCCCGAAGTGGGGCTAATCACTATCCAGCTTGCTCCGTTATTCAAGGATACAGATACGTTGCCACCATCGAAATTATTCTGGCAATAAAGCTGGTGCCAGAAGGACAGCTCGGCATCGGTTCCCACAGAAACCGGTGGGGATACCAAAAAGAAATTGGCGCCATTGGGATATTGACCGGAGAGGCCTGTGGCCCAAATTCGGGAACCTGAATGAGCCTGAGTGTAATCCGAAGTTCCCCATTGCCAGCCATTTTGAGCAGTGAAGCCGCCGTTGTTTTCTTCAAAGTTATTGTTCATTCCCATATTGCCGCAGCCCATGGAGAATTGATGGGTAATCGTCTCGGCGTTTTGCGCAGAGAGGCTGAAACTAAGGGGAAGAGTGCTATTGAGAGGAGTAGATGGCTCGAGGGTAATATTGAAAGCAAATTGGGAAATGGCTCCGGGCTCCAGATCAGGATTAACAAGCGAGGCATTGCTAATAGTAAGATATGGACTGGTGGTGCTAAGCTGACCCAAAAGCTGAGTTACGTTCAAATCGGAAGGATTTATAACATTCACAATCAACAGCATGGTTTCACCGGGATCGGCAAAGCCATTGTTATTTCCCCCGGTATCATTAAGATAAAACGAATGATAAGCCAGCTCCGGCTTTTCCACGGTTACCTGAAACGATCGCGTCCAGGAATTGGTGGAAGTGCTGATCTGCATCGTAAACATAATCCGGTAATCATCGGGACAATTTGGCGCTACGCTGATTCCAAAGGCATCCACATTCACACCCTGGCCATGGCCATTAATGGGATGATACAGAGATTGGGAGTTATTTATGGTTACATAGGGATCAAGACTGGAGATGGTGGCAGTGATGCCATTGGCAGGATGATTTCCCAGATTTTCAAGAATTACTCCCAGCTCGATGGTTTCTCCTGGCTCAGCAATACTGTTATTTTGATCGTTGATAATCGTATCCACGGTGATCAGCCAGGGAGAATCGTAATATACCGGTATGTTTGTGATATACAAAGCCCGGCCATTCCCCAAGGGAGAAGCTGCCGCAGGATAGGTATTCATGAAAGAATACTCCAGGCCGTCCAATTGATCTTCATTTTCGATTCCAATGCTGCAGAAATTGCCATGATTCTGATTGGAAGCTCCGGAATCCACATTATTGAAAGTATGATACTGAATCTTGATGGGACCATCTCCCAAGGTTCCCGGATGGAAAATCGGATCATATAGGATTATCTGGAAGGTTTCGGCGTAGTAATTCTGAAAGCCATTTTGCATCTGATACCATTCGATGATAAAGCTATGTTCTGCTTCGTTATAATAAGTATAAACCCCACTTTCCGGGCCTGTAGCCAGGTCGTCCCAAAAAGCAGCAATCATAGGAGCAGGGCCCATGGGGCCAGGCAAACGATAGTTACGAAATTCGGGATTGTCAGTAACTCCCATCACGATGAAACCATTGGAACTAACCGTTATCTCGCGGTATGACTTTCCATAGAAGACAAAATCGAAAGGCAGGGTTACTGTATCCACCGATGCAGAACCGATGTCATCCCCCTCTCCGGGAGCTTCGGGATCATTTATATTTAGCGCGCTTCCTGATCCTCCCTCTGCGGGAGCAATGCCAAGCCAATTATAAACAGGATGTTCAGCATAAGCCGTATCCCCATCGTCATAAATAAGATAGCCATGCATATCAGGGCCCAGGGGATCAGTAACGGTTACAGAGCCAATGCTAAGTGAGAATTCCAGCCACTGGGTAAATCCGGCAGCATTAAATAGCTTTATGCGCAAGGGGATAATCATGCCCGGAACCAGTATGGTTCGAGCCTGAACCGAAAAGTAATCACCGGTATTTGTGGCCTGCTGATTGATGCCCAGGCTTCCGAAGGTACTTAGGCTATCCACTATAATCAGCAAGTCATTTCCGGTGAATAATTCCCCCATCATATCTTCCACCAAGGTGGTACCAATATTGGTTATGCTGATCTTGAGGTTTGCCGTTTCTCCCGGATCGAGCACAGAATTTCCATTATCCAAAACCTCAAAACTGTCCAGGCGAAGTTCTGCATCTGTTATAGAGAAATAACTTACAATCTGGTACTCGCCCTGAGCCTGATCTGAAAGGCTTAGGGAAAAGCGCAGCATGGTATTATTGGGAGTATTGGGAGCGATCTGCGCTACTATGGCAGGGCTATTTGTAGCTATACCTCCAGAGGAGATTGAAGGATAGCTTAAAAGTGAATCGGTGATAGTAACAAAGGGACTGCTGCAGCTAACCGAGCCAGTAAGAGAATTGATTACCGAATCTGAGGTATTGCGCAGCGCAAAGCTTATTTCCACCGTCTCTCCGGCATTGGCAATACCATTTCCATTTCCTGAAGAGGCACCCGCATTATCGTCATTGATAATGGGTATGCCAGCAAGCAAAGTACCTGCTTCCACCGGAACAGAGCTCTGCAGGGGCTTGAAATCGTGCTTTGATATAGTGATGATGATGTTTCCCGAAGTTACTTCTGCGGATAAGGGCAGATAAACATAGCCTGTGGCATCGGAATAGGCTCTGCTTAGTATCTCGCGGTTGTTTCCCTGAATCCAGGTTACAGTTACACAAGCACTCTCCACAGGATTGGCATCCCCATCTTGGACTATCAGTTCCATGCTACTCGTGCCGGATGGAACGGCATTTGGAACGTTATTGGCAAAGGTTTGGGGTATCCCCGTAAATACTTCCATGGTAGGATCACCCATAAGGTTGCACCATTGATTGAACGAGGTGCACATATTGGGATTGCTGATGGCATACAAGCGCGAGAAATTAAGCTTGCTATGCAGCAGGGCCTCCCCCATAGTACGCATTCCTTCATTGAATATACCGGCAAAAATACCTCCACAGAGGGCATTATTGGGCATGGTGGCAGTTCCAGCAGACCACATGCCTATGGCAGTTACCGCACCCTTGGGAGCAGCAGAAGTGCCAATACGGATAAACAGCTCAGAAATACCTGTGGCATCATAATTACCCGTATTGCAGGTGAGTATTACTGCATGGCAAAGCTTGTTCACATTATAAAGATTGGTATCGCTAACCGACCATCCGCTCATTCCGGCATAACCGCGATAATTGAAGAATCCCACTCCCTGATTGAGCGCAGCATTCATGGCTGTAGGACTGGGGGCATCCTGACAAAGCATGGTGTAGCTGTAGTCAGGATTCTCCAAAAGGCTTATTTCCCGGATGTAATTTGATACATTCACTACCGATACACCTGAATACAGAGTGTCCGCAGTCAGCAGCATCCTATTCAGCCATTCGGCATTTTGCACATTGATGTTCTTTTCATACGCATAGATTTTGGCGAAGATCACACTCAGTTGCGATATGTTTTCTGCGGAAATCCTCCCCAAGAATACATCACCCAAAAGGTCATCCCCGGCCAGCATCTGATAAGGATAATCGCCAAATCCGCTGGAACTCCATGCTGGAACAGCAAAGGAACCACTTACATCACCTATCAATACGATGTAATCTGGCCGAGTGGTAATATCATTATACAAATTCTGCAGAAAAGCCTTTATGGAGGTATTGGAAGAACCAGTTTCAGCAGTACTTAGCAATTGCACTTCTGCACCTTTCTGTTTTTTCCAGAAGGCAAAATCGTTCAGCGCCGAAATAAACGCCGGATCGGTATTCTCTCCATACACCATCACAATCCGGGAAGGAACCTGGGCAAAAAGGCCATTGCGGTAATCAGCGTAATTCAATATCAGGGAACTATAGATTTTGTCAAACGCCGGAGAAATGGCCTTTGTTCCGCTTAATTCATTAATTCCTGGTTGCTCGCTAAACCGCACGCGAATTCGCAGCTCTTCATGAATGGTAACTCTTTGTGAGGCTACATCCCAAATAAAGGGTTGCACCTGGATGGTAATCAGCCGAAAGTCTCTCATCACCTGAGCTTCGGAATTACTTAGCAAATCCTGCACAAAAGGCACGTTGCCCTTGTAACAAGCTTCATTCATTACAAACCCATGCTTGTCTTCCTCATCAGGTTGCAGCGGGATAGGCGTGAAATTGTCCAAAACTCTGCTCTGGGAAGAGATTAGCTCCACAGATACAGAGCCATGATCGGGAATGATTACCATGGTGGACATCAGCGGCAATTCAGGATATCCCGGTTCAGACAAATAGTTTGTACCTTCCATCTTTATCTTTTGGAAGCTTTTCCCTTCCCGC
Source organism: uncultured Candidatus Cloacimonas sp. (assembly GCA_964609575.1). Taxonomy (GTDB): domain Bacteria; phylum Cloacimonadota; class Cloacimonadia; order Cloacimonadales; family Cloacimonadaceae; genus Cloacimonas. Next base: position 5,165 of record CAZSST010000052.1, on the reverse strand, counting down.
AGGGTGTTTTCAATGCTGAATGCGGGCAATTTGTACTTTATTTCCATGCTTCCGGCAGCTTCGGAGACCACCGAAAAATCTTTCAGATTGGCATTCAGGGCCATCAAACCCTGTCCGAAACACAGGAGCACGATTAGCATCAGGGTAGTTGTCAAGATCGGCTTGTTCATAATCCGCTTCAGTTTATCACCTCTTGAGCTTACTTCGTCAGGGTCATACGCATGGTTTTGTGATAATCTCCAGCAGTGATCCGATACTGGTAAATTCCACTGCCAACCTCATTTCCTTTGTCGTCCTTACCATCCCATGCAATCCGGTATGCACCAGCAGCCTTGGTTTCGTTTACCAATCTACGCACCAGTTGTCCCTTCAGATTGAATATCTCCAATTTCACCGGGCTGGCCTCCTTCAGGTCATAGCTGATGGTGGTGCTGGGATTGAAGGGATTGGGATAATTACCATGCATTGCAGTAGCCAGAATAAGATAGTCATCCTCATTGCCCACGGTTATCATCGTGAAGTCAAGCTGGGTGGTTTGTCCGGCAATAACTTCCACATCAAATTGGGTGTTATTATAATATCCTGCCAGGGTGCAATTAACGTTATAGGTTCCTGTGGGGATATGCAAGGCATAGCTGCCATCGGAAGCCGAGACCGTAGTGAAGGAACCGGTGCTGATCGTTGCTCCCATCACTGGCTGATTTTGCGCATTGCGGATAAAGCCGCTGAGCGTGCCTGTGCTTTGCAGGGCATTGGAAATTGTTGCCCCGGACAAGAGATCATTGGAATACACACTTTTCACTGCCCATTTATAGATACCTTCGGGCAAAGAACTCCAGGCACTATCGGTGTAACGTTGAGCCACAATGGTTGTGGGAGTGAGATGCACCCACAAATCTTCATTTTGCTCCTGGCCTTGCAGCAGTCTCCAAACCTGGAAGCCTACCAATTCTCTGTCTCCTGTGGCATTGGGAGAAAGCCATAATACATCAACCGCCTGATAACTTGCGGCTACCGATGCAACTACATTGCTGGGGGCATAAGTATTTTCGGGAAGAATAATATTGGGAAGCACCACATCGGCAGTTTCCACCGTGAACGTGCCCTCAACGCTTTGATATCCCGCTGCGGATGCTTGATAGCTATAGCTGTTATTAATGTACACACCGCTGATGCTGAAATTTCCCGTGGCATCCGTTTGTCCCTGGTAATCTTCATAACCCGTGATGGTTATTTGGGCTCCGGAAAGGCCTACGGCGGGATCATTGCTACCCCGGATAGAACCGCTAAGCGTTATCGTGGCCAGAGGCAGCATATGAAAATCCAATACCTCGGTGCTGTCGGTTTCCACGGTTACATATTCCACCAGTTCTGCAAATCCATGTGCTTGCACTGTAACTGCATAATCTCTGGCAAAGATATTGGGGAAGTTATAGTGCCCACTGGTATCGGTGGTGGTATGAGGGCCATTTTGCAATAGCACTGTAGCTCCGGCCAGGGGCTGATTGTTTTCCTGATAAACATATCCCTGCAGCGCTCCGGCTCCACCGGGAGTGATGTAAAATCCCGTCTTGGGGTAAAGAGTGGTATAGATTCCCGTAGGAGGATTGAAGGGGTCCAAAGCTTCGGAGCTATTAGCACGGCGTGCTCTATTTGTATCGTAATTCTGACAGGCAAAATTATCCCAAAAGCTATATACACTCGTATCCAGAGGACGCTCCACCATCATCACCAGATTTTGTCCCTGCACCAGAGTATATGGTTGCTGCAATACAATCGGGATGGTATTTACTCCCGAGGGATAGCTAACTAAGCCATCGAAAACCAGAGTAAGTTCATTAGCCGGAATCCATCCCGCACTCAGATCGGTTAAAGTGGTCATTCCCATCCAGATTTTGGTAGGCTTGGGAGGCATGTTGCTAATGAAGAAATTGTAGAAATTCACTATGGAGATCAAGCCGGAATGTAATAGCTCATCCTGAGTGTAGATGGTTTCATAAAGGCTACTATTTGCATACATGTCCACCGGAGCCTGGTGATCGTACACGTTTCCCGAACCAATTACCACCAGCGTGGTAGCCGATTCCTGCACCGTTATCGCCAGATTGGGAGTTTGATCATTGGCGGCATTCTGATCTCCGGTCATCACAATCTTGCCATAGATTTGAGTGTTTTCAATTGCAGCGGGAGTCCAGGGAATGATCACGGTAGTCTGACTATTACCTGCAAGCATCGGTCCCGAAGCGCTGCCAAGTTCTATATCTCCGGCTTTATAGAGCTTCACCATATAATCTTGCTGAGCATTGATGCCCGGATTGGTTACCGTAATGGCATAGTTATAGGTATTACCCACATTGGGAGTGGTTTCACCGCTAACGGTAAGGGCTGCCAGATCATTCTGCAAAAGTGATTCAAGCTGTATATCATCAAGATAAATGCTGCGGTTGTTTCCACCCTGAAGGTGCTTGAAAGCAAGATGGACACCTGTTCCTGCATAGGTTCTCAGGTCCACTTCATATTGCGTCCAGATATTGGAAAGCGTAAAGCTACGGATGCCCACAAAGGAGCTCTCAGTGCTGGGATTGGTCATAATCCCCACTTCGATGCCAAATCCCGATGCGCCTTTGGCCCAAAACTTAAGTCTCTGCGCATTTATAGGATAAGCCGCACCAAGGGGAGGAAAAATAAGATAGGGCCCTGTGGAGCTATTAGAGTTATTCATCAAAACACAATTTGGAGCACTGTGCGGAGCTGTAGCCACCGTGGTAACCGATCCGCTGCCCCAGGTTAAACGCTGCCAACCGAAAGGCAAATTGGGCAAGGTAACCGCATCAAAATTCTGCGTATAAGGCAACGCTGTAATTGTGGGATCAACTCCGGTTCCGCTTACATTTACATTGTGCACCAAACGGCTGAGATTATCGGTAATGGCAATTACCGCAGTGTGATTTCCCGCAGCCAGAGGATTGTATTGAACGCTGAAGCTGGTACTTTGTCCTCCACTAAGAGCCACCGGCATAGCAGGCAAGCTCTGCAGGCTGAAATAGGGGCTGCCACTGATGGCAATGGAACTGATGGTAAGGGTTCCCCCTCCGGCATTGAACACATTGAAAGCCTGGCTGAGGGTTTGATTTAAAGCTACATTACCAAAATTGTGGCTGGCAGGCTCAACGCTGAATTCCGGCTCCTGAACACTCGGCATAATGTACAGCGTGGTTTTGGGGAATTGCCCGCTTACCGTTCCCACTGTTCCCATATTATTGGGATCATACACCGTGGCATCGGAATATACATTGCGGGCACGATTGGTTCCTACCGTCTGGCAGAAGAACTGGTTGCTGGCACCATAGAAATTGGTATCCAGAGGCCGGTTCACCATCAGCACCAGATTTCCCCCGGTGTAATTGAAGTGATTTGCCGCGCTAAAGGGGATATGAATGATATTTTGCCCCAGGGGATAATTCACGTTACCATTAAAAACCTGCACCATCTGATAAGCTGGAATCCATCCCGCACTCAGATTAGTAAGAGTAGTGGTTCCCAGCCAGATTTTCGTGGGGAGGTTTTGCAGGCCTGCGGTGAAGTTATTATAAAAGGAGATTCCGGTGATGCTGCCATTAAGGGCTATTTCACTGGCAGGGATAATGGTTTGAAACACGCTATTGAGATATGACACGTCGATGGGTTTACGGGCTGATTGCGAGCCATCCCCTATCGTTACTGCCGTTGTTCCCGATTCTTGCACAATCACGTGCATCGGATCAGTATAGTCATTAATGGGATATTCATCGCCGGTTAGTTCCACCTTGCCATAAATGTCCATGGCTCCTGGAGCAGCAGGTATCCAGGGCACTGCCACCTGAATAATTTCCTGGGGGGCGATGGAAGGCCCTGCCACAGTGGCCAGAGTGGTTCCTCCGGAAAGGATTTTTACATTGTAAGTGCTTTGCGTTACGCTCCCAAAATTCTGGATACCCACGCTATAAACACTGCTTACTCCGGCGGTGGGGGTTTGATTGCCACTGATGGAAATGGCAGCCAATTCGTTATCAAAGGTATCAGGAGCACTGAAAACATATTTGGTATTAGTGCCAGGCCAGGTGCTGATGCTGTAGTTTTCCTGCGTATATGAGGCTGTGGCCGGATTACCGGGAGTTACACTAATGTAATTTCCTCCGCCACCGGGAAGCATATTTAAGCCGATGGAAGCGCTGGCATTGGTGGGACTGCCCACACTGGGGCCATATAAAAACTCGATGGTGCGGTCTTCATGCATGCGCACCTGGTAATTAAAGATAGTAGTAGTATTGGTAGCCCATCGCACTCCCGTGAATTGCACAGTGAAGATGCGGTTTGGAGCTGATCCCGTTACGAGATACTGAGCCGAACCATTCAGATAGGTATCATCCCACAGCGGAGCCAATACCGGACAAAACGATGAAACCAAGGAGTTGTTAGAAGTGGAACCCGTATTGGTTCCCAAGGTGATATAGCCATTGGAACTGATCTTGATCTGGGTATAGGTATTCGTTCCATAGTTAAAGGTAAAGCCGATATCCACGGGATTGGAGATAACGTTGTCGCCAATCGCGGTGGGTACGGAAGTACCGGAGATAGCCACATAGGTCTCCGTGGATGCGGAAAAGGAATAATAACTGCTAATCTGGGCTTGCAGGAAGCACAGCCCCAAAAGCAGCATCGCCATAATCATCGAGGTTCGTTTCAATTTAATCTCCTTACTGTATGTTACAGTTGATATTATTATCACTTTAGCCACCTGCATGTGGCTCTTGCTTCTTAAACCTGTCTGTTCTCATTAGTATTAATAAATCTGCTTACAAATACAAATTTCTTTATACATTGGTGATTCTATGAGATTTGCCAGAGAGGTGTCAATAAAAAGATGCGCTCATTTCCATAAGCCCCGTCAGCCCCTTTTTAGTATCGCTTGGCTTCACTGTATATTGTCTTGCCAATCCAACTGATGGAAGGAGTAACGTCCCCGCTTTTTCCTGGATTGCAAACGTCCCCGCTTTTTCCTGGATTGCTAACGTCCCCGCTTCTTCCTGGATTGCAAACGTCCCCGTTTGCAAAGCGACGAAGTCGCTTATTTGTTTTTCTGCGAAACTGCGCTAAAGCTCGACACGAGGACGTGTCGAATCCTG
>CAZSST010000051.1:0-15897 GCA_964609575.1 uncultured Candidatus Cloacimonas sp. | reverse complement strand
TGGCGGTGTGTAAATTCGATGAAGTTACCCCGGCACGTGAAATGATTAAATTCTTGAAAGAAGTGATGGAAGACAAGAACTTTCCGAAGTTCAAGATTGGGTATATTGGCGGACACATCTTTTCCGCAGCCGATCTCACTGCCCTGGCAGCCCTTCCGTCCCGCGAAGAACTCCTTGCCAAGGTGCTGGGAAGCATGCAAGCTCCGCTCACTGGCTTCATGGGAGTAAGTATGGGAATCATCCGCAAATTCGTGTATGCGCTTGATGCCATAGTAAAAAAACAAGCTGAAGCCAGCTAAGAAAAAATATTCATAGATCCGATGGAGGAACAATGTCCGATAAAAAGCAACAAGTAATTGATCTGATCAAAGAGATGACCGTGCTGGAGCTCTCTGAATTAGTGAAAGAAATGGAAGAGATTTTTGGCGTATCCGCCGCAGCCCCGATGGCAGTTGCAGCCCCTGCAGCTGGTGGAGCTGAAGCAGCAGCCAAAGAAGAACAAACCGAATTTGACGTGATTCTTGCCAATGCCGGCGATAAGAAGATCAACGTGATCAAGGTTGTCCGTGAGATCACCAAGCTTGGGCTGAAAGAAGCCAAAGACCTGGTGGACGGAGCCCCGAAAATGGTCTCTGAAAAAGTCAGCAAAGAAGAAGCGGATTCCATTAAGAAAAAACTCGAAGAAGCCGGTGCAACTGTCGAAGTTAAGTAAATTCTTCCTAACTGAGATAAAGGTCCAAAAAAAGTCCGTAGGGACTTTTTTTGGACTATTTAAGGCTGGATATTACCGTGAACCCGTTGAATTAAGATGTATGGTGCCCAAAGCGTGAATACAATTAGCAACAACCTAAAAAACCATGATGTTGGTTTGAGAGACCGCAAAGGAGAGAGCTTTTGAGAAAGGTCAAAAGTTATTCCCGTATTTCCGGAAGATTTGCCGAGCTTGGAATCCCGGAAGTGGAGATTCCGAATCTTCTGGCAATGCAAGTGGATTCCTTCAACGATTTTCTGCAGAAAGAGATCCATCCCCAACGCAGATCAAAGACAGGATTGCAAGCTGTCTTTGAATCGATATTTCCCCTCGAGGACTCCAAGGGGAACTTCCTTCTGGAATTCATCGAATATAACGTACTGCAAGAAAAGTACACCATTGAAGAATGCCGTGAACGTAATCTTTCGTATCAGGCACCGCTGAAGGCCAAGATGCGCCTTAGCGTGTTTGAAAATAACGAAGGCGTGCGGGAGCATAAGGATACTCTGGAGCAAGATGTATTTTTGGGTGAAATTCCCCTGGTTACCGAGCAGGGAACTTTCATCATCAATGGCGCTGAAAGGGTTATCATCTCTCAATTGCAACGTTCTCCCGGGGTTTTCTTCTCGGAAGAAAAACACCCCAGCGGAAAAACCCTCTATTCAGCCAAAGTGATTCCCTACAATGGCTCCTGGCTGGAATTTGACATTGATATTCACGACGTGATGTTTGTGCATATCGACAAACGCCGCAAGCTTCCTGTAACCACGCTGCTACGTGCGATCGGGATCTCCACAGATATGGATTTGCGCCGCACCTTCTACGAAAGCGAAACCATGGAGCTTGCCAAGGCCAAGGGACGCCACCTCTTTGCGGCAATTTATGAGAAGGACAATCCGGAACCTCTGGCCCTGGCCAATGAGATGATCACCGATTCACTGATTAAGCTGCTTACCGAAAAGAAGATCAACAAGGTAGAGCTGATCGATTACAGTTTTGAGATTGCCCGCAAAGTGCTGGAAAATACCATTTCCAAGGATCCCACCACCAACCAGGACGAGGCCCTGGTAAAGATTTATTCCCTTATCCGTCCCGGTGAAGATGCGCCCGTGGAAGCTGCCAAGCAATTGGTGGACAGGATGTTCTTCAATGAGAAGCGCTACAATCTCGGAGAAGTGGGACGCTATAAGATCAATACCCGTCTGGATATCGACATAGACCCCCAAACCATGACGCTAACGGTTGCAGACTTTGTGCATATTTTTAAGACCTTAATAAAGATTTATAATGACCAGGACGAAGTGGATGACATCGATAATCTGGCCAATCGCCGGGTGCGAACGGTTGGAGAATTGCTTCAGGAGCAATACAATATCGGTATGGCGATGGTAGCCAGAATCATCCAGGAGCGCATGGCAATTTCCAATATCGATGAGATAACGGTTCATGACCTGGTGAATAGCAATGCGTTGATTTCGGTGGTGCAGTCCTTCTTTTTAACCGGCCAGCTCTCTCAATTTATGGAGCAGACCAATCCTTTGGCTGCGCTGCGTCATAAACGTGCTTTCTCAGCTTTGGGTCCCGGGGGCTTAACTCGTGACCGGGCTGGATTTGAAGTGCGCGACGTGCATTCCTCGCACTATGGAAGAGTGTGTCCCATCGAAACCCCGGAAGGCCCCAATATTGGTTTGATAGTATCGCCTTCCATCTATTCCCGCATCAACCATTTGGGATTTATCGAAACTCCCTACCGCAAGGTGGTGGATGGATATGTAACCGATGAATATGAGTATTTCGATGCGGCTCAGGAAGAAAAATACATCATTGCCCAATCCGATGTGCATTTGGATGATAATCGCAAGATCACCGACGAGATCATTTTTGCCCGCGAAAAGGGTGAATTCCTGCAAGTACATCCCACGCAAGTGCAATATATGGATGTGGCTCCCCAGCAGATGGTATCCGTTTCTGCAGCCATGATCCCCTTCCTGGAACATGACGATGCCAATCGTGCCCTGATGGGTTCGAACATGCAGCGCCAGGCTGTTCCGCTTATCAATCCTCAAGCTCCTCTGGTGGGAACTGGAATGGAAAAGATCGCCACCATGGATACATCTTGTATTGCCGTGGCTCCCTATGATGGTGTAGTAACAAATGTTACATCTTCATACGTGGATCTGAAACCGGTAAGCGAGAAAGACGAAGCCTTCTATCTGGGAGTTGGAAACAGGGTTCATCTTAAGAAGTTTGTCCGCACTAACCAGGATACCTGCAATAATCAGCGTCCTATCGTTAGAATCGGGGACGTAGTGAAAAAAGGTGCACCAATATCGGACGGTGCCTGCGTGGAAGATAATCGCCTGGCTTTGGGAACCAATATGCTGGTGGCGTTTATGCCATGGTATGGCTATAACTATGAAGATGCCATTATTCTTAGCGAGAAAGTAGCCCGTGAAGATTCGCTTACTTCCATCTACATTGAAGAAATGGAAGTGCTGGTGCGTAATGTGAAGAACGGTCGTGAAGAACTGGCTTATGACATTCCCAATGTGCCTGCTCATGCTCTCAGAAATCTGGATAAAACCGGTATTATCAGAGTGGGTAGCGTTATCCATGCTGGGGATGTGATTGTGGGAAAAGTAACCCCGAAAAGCATCGAGATCGATCCCTCTCCGGAAGAAAACCTGATGCGGGCTCTCTTTGGTGATCGGGCCGGTGATTTCACTAACAGCTCCCTGAAAGCCAAGCCGGGTATGGAAGGCGTGGTGATAGACGTGAAAGTATTCTCTCGCCAGGAAGATGGTACCGATCTGGAAGACGAGAACGACGATAAGATCCAGAAGATGAAAACCGAGCTGATGCAGCGGCGGAAGAAAATAGAAGAATTTAAAGAAGAGAAGCTATCCATCCTGCTTCTGGGACAAGTGGCCAAGACCATTTGGGACGAAAAGACCAATGCCCACTTCATAGCTCCCGGCAAGAAGATAAATAAAGAAGATATTAAGCGTATAAACTTTAAAAAGCTTGATCTGGATGTGCCGGAATTGGTGGAGAATCAGGAAGTTAACCGTAATATCTACACCAACGTTACCCTGAAGATAAAGCAATCTCTGGAGCAAAGCGACAACGTGTACAAAAAATCCCGCGAACGCCTGAAACACGGGGATGAACTTCCCTATGGCGTACGTAAGATGGTGAAAGTATATGTAGCCAAAAAGCGGAAGATCGAGGTGGGAGACAAAATGGCAGGACGCCATGGTAACAAAGGCGTTATCTCCATCGTGGCCCCCATCGAAGACATGCCCTTCCTGGAAGATGGAACTCCTGTGGATATCGTTCTGAATCCGCTGGGTGTGCCTTCCCGTATGAATATCGGTCAGATTATGGAAACTCACCTGGGAATGGCTGCACGGGCTCTTGGCTTCGAAGTGGAAACCCCTATCTTTGACGGTGCTTCCAATGAAGATATCAGGGCCGAACTGAGAACCGCAGGTTTGGCAGAAGATGGCAAAAGCGTGCTTTATGACGGCAAATCTGGCGAACCATTCAAAGAAAGAGTTACCGTGGGCGTTATCTATATGATGAAGCTGAACCACTTGGTTGCCGACAAAATGCATGCCCGCTCCACAGGTCCTTATTCTCTTATCACGCAGCAACCCCTGGGCGGAAAAGCCCAGCATGGTGGTCAGCGCTTGGGAGAAATGGAAGTTTGGGCTCTGGAAGCCTATGGTGCCGCACACCTGCTGGAAGAAATGCTAACTATTAAAAGTGATGATGTGGATGGCCGCAATAATGCCTTCAAGGCTATCACCAGAGGCGAAAATCCGCCCCCTCCGGGAGTGCCGGAATCATTCAATGTGCTTACCAGCGAGCTGAAATCGCTGGGCTTCGACATTGAATTTATGAAAGACGAAGAAAGCAAGTAGGAGGAGACAATCGTGTTAAAAGACAACCGACGTGAAATCAGACCCAGTGAATACGATGCAGTCCGGATCAAGATTGCTTCTCCGGAAACGATTACCGAAGTATGGTCGCATGGTGAGGTTACTAAGCCCGACACCCTGAATTACCGTACCCTGAAGCCCGAGAAAGATGGCCTGTTCTGTGAACGCATCTTTGGCCCAGAACGTGATTATGAGTGCGCTTGCGGCAAGTATAAAAAGAAACGCTTCCAAAATCAGGTATGTGACCGCTGTAACGTATTGGTTACTACCTCCAGAGTGCGCCGCACCCGGATGGGACACATCGATCTGGCCGTTCCCATTGCTCACATCTGGTTTGTGAAAAGTGCTCCCAGCAAGATCGGAACGCTGCTGGATATGACAGTTAAAGACCTGGAAAGGGTCCTTTATTATGAATCATTTATCGTAATCGATCCCGGCGACAGCCCCTATGAAAAGATGGAACTGCTGGAAGTGGATGACTATTACGAGATTAAAGATAAAGTCGGCGACAATTTTATCGCCATGATGGGTGCCGAAGCCATCAAAGAGCTTTTGGTGCGCATCAATCTGAAGAATGAAGCCCTGGACCTCAGAACCCGTTTGAAATTTGAAGAATCGGCATTGCGTAAGCAGAAGCTGATTAATAAATTGAAGATTGTGGACGCCTTCATCAAAAGCGAAAACAAGCCGGAACACATGGTACTGGAAGCCCTGCCGGTTTTGCCTCCCACTTTGCGTCCGCTGGTTCCCCTGGAAGGTGGCCGTTTTGCCACTGCGGACTTCAATGATCTTTATCGCCGGGTGATCACACGCAACAACCGTTTGAAAGGCCTATTGGAAATCAGAGCGCCTGAGGTGATTCTCCGCAACGAAAAACGTATGCTTCAGGAAGCCGTGGATGCCTTGATCGATAATAGCCGCAAGGCACGTCCGGTGCGGGGAAGAGGCAATCGCCCGCTAAAATCCCTCACCGATCAACTGAAAGGCAAGCAGGGACGCTTCCGTCAGAATCTCCTCGGTAAACGTGTGGACTATTCTGGCCGTAGCGTTATCACCGTTGGTCCCGAGCTGAAGCTTTATCAGTGCGGCCTGCCCAAAGATATGGCCGTGGAGCTGTTTAAGCCCTACCTCATCGAACGTCTGCAAAAGATGGGCGAAGTGGATAAGGTGAAAAACGCGAAGAAGCTTATCGAGAAGAAACAGCCAGAAATCTGGTCTATCCTCGAAGATGTGATAAAAGATTATCCCGTGCTGCTAAACCGTGCGCCTACCCTGCACCGTTTGGGTATCCAGGCCTTCATGCCTGTGCTTACCGATAACAAGGCCATCCAGCTTCACCCCATGGTTTGCGTGCCTTTCAATGCGGACTTTGATGGTGACCAGATGGGTGTTTATGTGCCCCTATCCATGGAAGCCCAAATAGAAGCCAGGGTGCTGATGCTTTCCACCCGCAACCTGCTGCTTCCTTCCAATGGACGGTTGGCCATGGCTGCCAACCAAGATATCGTGCTGGGCTGCTATTACCTTACCATGGAAGAAACTGCTGCTCCCACGGATATCACCAAGCTTCGCCATTTCTATGGTGCCGATGAAGTAATCGCCGCCTATGAAGCTGAAGAGCAGGCTTGTTCCGTGAAGGGTGGCAAGGTTTATGAACGAAGCATAGACCTGCACACCTGGATTCGTCTGAAGCTTCCTGCCGAATACATTGTAACCACCGTTGGCCGCGTGATCTTCAATCAGATCATTCCGCCGGAAGTGGGATATCAGAATATAACTTATGACAAGGGAAAATTGAACGATCTGGCGATGCTTTGTTTTGACGCTGTGGGGCAGTGGCGCACTGCCATCATTCTGGACGATCTGAAAGCCCTTGGTTTCCGCTATGCAACCCGTGCCGGAGTAACCTTCAGCTTTGGCGATATCGTGGTTCCCAAGCGTAAAGACGACATCATTGGCGAATCCGAAGAAGAAGTTACCAGAATTTCTGATCTGCACCAAAAAGGTGGAATTACCGAAAACGAACGCTTTGGCCGTGTGGTGGATACCTGGAAGAAAACCACGGTGCGCGTTACCGACGAGATGATGGAAGAGCTTTCCCACTCGCGTAACGGACTAAATTCCATCTTTATGATGTATAAGTCCGGTGCCCGTGGTAGCAAAGACCAGATCAAACAGCTTGGCGGCATGCGCGGCCTGATGGATAAGCCTACCAAGATAGGTTCTGGTGGCGGTGGAGACGTAATCGAAACTCCCATTAAAAGTAACTTCAAAGAAGGCCTCACAGTGCTGGAATACTTTGTTTCCACGCACGGAGCCCGTAAAGGTTTGGCCGATACGGCACTTAAAACTGCTGATGCCGGTTACCTTACCCGCCGTTTGGTGGACGTGGCGCAAAATGCAATTATCACCATAGACGACTGTGGCACCACTCGTGGTGTGCACATGACGGTTCTAAAAGAAGGTAACGAGATTGTGCAGACCCTGGCGGAACGCATTCAAGGACGCACTGCCGTTGATGACATCATAAGCCCCATTACTGGAAAAGTGCTGGTTAATGCCGGAGAAGAGATCACCAACAAAATGGCTCGTATCCTTCAAAATCATGGCCTTATCACCGTTCACGTCCGCAGTGTGCTTACCTGCGAAGCCGACCGCGGTATCTGTGCCAAGTGCTATGGCCGCAATATGGCCACCCAGAAACCAGCTACTGCAGGTGATCCTGTGGGAATTATCGCTGCGCAAAGCATCGGTGAACCCGGAACTCAGCTAACCCTGCGTACCTTCCACATTGGGGGAGCTGCTTCCACAGCTACTGACCTGGCCGAAGTGGTTTCCAATCAGGATGGTGTTATTAAATTCGACCGCATGAATACGGTTACCAACACCGAAAATCAGCTTATCTCGGTTAGCCACTTGGGTAAATTGATCGTGGTGGACGAGGCAGACGAAAGCAAGGTTATAGAAGAATACAAAGTGGAATATGCGGCCACCGTGCATGTGCAAGATGGCCAGAAGATCGCCAAGGACACCAAACTCTTGTCCTGGGACCAATTCAATAATCCGCTTATTTCCACTGCCAAGGGTGTGCTGCACTACGAAAACTTCATCAAGGACATCACCTTCCGTGAAGAATATAATGACATCACTTTCACCCGCGATCTCACCATCATCGAATCCAAAGACCGCAAGAAACAACCCCAATTTAGAGTAGTGGGCGAAGATGGCACCGTCCGTCTTATTCCCCTGCCTACCGGATTGGTGATCAGAGTGGAAGATGGCAGTTTTGTACATCCTGGCGATATTCTGGGTCAAACCTCCAGAATGACCATCAAGCAAAGAGATATCACCGGTGGTCTGCCCAGGGTGCAAGACCTCTTTGAAGCCCGCGTACCCAAGGATAAAGCCAAGATTTCCGATATCGACGGAACGGTTACCATCGGTGGACTGAAGAAGACTGGCCGCGACATCTTCGTTACCCCTACCAATGGCATTTTTGCCCCCTGCGATGGGAAGGTGGTGGTGATTCAGGATGAAGACAAGCGTCAAAGCGTGGCCGTGCTCTCTGACAAAGTGGTTTATTCCGAAAATGACGGCAAGGTAACCATCATCGAAGAAGGCAAAAAGAAGCTCGTGCAGGTGGCAAAGCGCAATCAAAAGCCGATGCAATATGAAATCCCCAAAACCCTGCAGATCATTGTGAAAAACGATGAATCGGTAAAAACCGGTGCCCCACTATGCGGAAAGGTATTCTCCATTCCCGAAGAGCAGGAAAGCATCGTGGCCACCGGAGATTCTGTTTCTAGCCGTCAGCCTCTGGCCGGACGTAAATATATGATCCCCTCCGGCAAAAGAATCATCGTGCACCAGGGTGACTATGTGGAAAGCGGCGACGCTTTGTCCGATGGTCCGCTGGATCCGCATGACATGCTGGTGAAGGGCGTTATCGAAGCCCAACTGCTTATTCTGAACGAAGTGCAGGAAATCTACCGCAAGCAAGGCGTGAAGATAGATGATAAGCACGTTAGCGTGATCATCCGTCAAATGTTCAAGAAAGTACGCATCACCGATAGCGGCAGCACCAGCTTCCTCCAGGGCGACATTGTGGATAAAATTCTGGTGGAAAAAGAGAACCGCGAAGCACTTGCCTACGACAAAACTCCCGCTCAGTTTGAACAACTGCTGCTGGGTATCACCAAAACGTCGCTCTTAACCGAAAGCTGGCTATCCGCAGCATCCTTCCAGGAAACTACCAAAGTGCTTACCAAAGCTGCCATCGAAGGCCGCGTGGATCACCTGGAAGGCCTGAAGGAAAGCATCATCCTTGGTCATCGCATCCCTGTGGGTACGGGAACCAAGAGCTATAATGCCCTATTGAAACAAGCTGTGGCCGATGGCAAAACCGTCGCTCAGATCATCAATGAATTTGGTCATCCCGATGCCGATGAAGACAGCGGCGATTATCTGGATTTTTAAAAAAACCTGTAAATAAATAAAGGAGAAAATCAGTGCCAACCATCAACCAACTGATTCGCAAAGGCAGAACCGAAGTTGAGTACAAGAAGAAAAACAGGGCGCTAATGGAATGTCCGCAAAGGCGCGGAGTGTGTACTCGTGTTTATACGACAACGCCCAAAAAACCCAATTCGGCTCTTCGTAAGGTTGCCCGTGTCCGTCTTGTGAACGGATTTGAAGTTACCGCTTATATCCCCGGTGAAGGACATAATTTGCAAGAACACTCCATCGTGTTAGTTCGCGGTGGCCGTGTAAAAGACCTTCCCGGTGTACGTTATCACATCGTGCGTGGTGCTCTGGATTCCGCCGGAGTGGAAAAACGCCAGAACTCACGTTCCAAGTATGGAACCAAGCGTCCCAAAGCTCAAAAGAAATAGGGAGGATTTGAAAGATGCCAAGAAAACGCAAAGCTATCGTCCGTGAAGTCCTTCCGGATCCCAAGTATAACGATATTACCCTCACCAAGTTCATGAATTGCCTTATGAAACAAGGCAAGAAGAGCATCGCCGAAAAGATCGTGTATGGTGCCTTCGATATCATCGCTGCCAAAACCAAGCAGGAACCCCTCGAAGTATTTAAAAGCGCTCTCGAGAACGTACGTCCGCTGGTGAAAGTGGTTTCCCGCCGCGTGGGTGGATCAAACTACCAAATTCCCATGGAAGTGAATGAGAAGAATGGCCGTGCTCTGGCCTTCCGATGGATCATTTCCTATTCCCGTGGCCGCAGCGAAAAAACCATGACCGAAAAGCTTGCCGCTGAACTGATGGCTGCCCACAAAAAAGAAGGCTCATCCATCAAAAAGCGTGAAGATACCCACAAGATGGCCGATGCCAACAAGGCTTTCGCCCATCTCAGATGGTAGCTGGACAAGTGAGATAAAAAAAATACGGAGGCTTAGCAGCCTCCGTATTTTTTTATGGTGAGAGCAAGCTGTGAGACACCTGCGGCGATGTGAGACCTTCGAAGTGAGACCTTCGGAGTGAGAGCTACGCTGTGAGAGCAAGCTGTGAGAGAGATTGCTGCGCCAGGTCGAGGATTCTGTGTTTCCGCTCCGGAGGAGCGCCAGTTATTAGCGACGGGTTTCAACCCGGTTTACCCATATGGCATAATAAACAACCTAGTCCCATAAGGACGACAGGTAACCATAATCCAAAAATTTCTCTGAGTTCTCTGCGTTCTTTGTGGTTTCAAAAAGACTGTGCCGTCATTCTCCTTGACAGGATTCAGGGTGGTGATTTTCTATATCGGAAGGTAATAATGATGTTAGATGATGCATCCAGACATTCCAAGATTGAGTTTGTTTTATGGGATTACAAAATCCCTGCGGAGGATTGTATTGCGGTTTTGGATGGTATAAAGAAAACAACCGGTCATTACGACGAGAAGAGTCTATTCATCAAAATTCTGGAATCATTACCATGGTATACGATTATGGATATCATACCCTTGAATAGGATTAAAAAATTACTTACTCCAGATATCATTAATAAACTCCGCGCTGAGCAATTGAGAAAGCGATATGAATTTATCCTTGCCAGACTTTCAGAAGTTGTATAGCATCCAAGATCGTGTAATTCTGGTTTTGAAAGAAGTGCTGGATGGATTCTACTTGACCGGAGGTACAGCTTTGGGTCGTTTTTTCCTAGATCATCGATATAGCGAAGATTTAGATTTCTTTGTAAACGCAGATGCCGATTTTTCCAAAAAGCTGAATAATATTTATAGGAAACTGAAAGATAATTTTGAGTTAAATGAAGAACTCATCCTCATGGTAGAGTCTTATGCCAGACTATATATTTCGAGCGAGTGCAGGCTTAAAATAGATCTGGTTAATGATGTTCCTGAGCACTGGGGAGCTTTACTAAATGTTGATGGGCTCTTGATCGATAATCCTGCCAATATCTTGTCAAACAAGCTATGTGCTATTCTTAACCGGGATGAGCCCAAAGATGTTTTTGATATTGTTTCTATTGCCTGTGCGTACTCATTTAATTGGAAGGAAGTATATTATCAGGCAGGAAGAAAACAACTGATCAATGAAACGGATATAGCTATGCGTCTTAGCAGTTTCCCGGTGGAATTACTAACCAATCAACTCTGGCTTAAAGAATACCCAGATCATCACGATTTTGCCAAAAAGATCAATGTTATCTCAAACGATTTGCTATTTGGGAGAGAAAACTCCTTGGGTTTTGATAAAGTAGCGCTTGAGAAAGCCTCAGTTAACGTAACTTTTATTTAATCTCTTACCTTCCCTTCCCCCTGACCCCCGATCTACTATTCACTTCCCATTAGCCCCAAAGAAACGGCATTTCAAATAGTACCTGCGCTCCAGTAACGAGTCTTCTTCCCACCCGTATGCCTCATAACGTATTGGCGGTTTCCAAACCGCCATTTTTCGGAGCTGTACCATCGTATTGGCGGTTTCTAAACCGCCATATTACGGCGCTTCAGCGAGCGACGGTACAAAAGCCAATCCACGATTCATCCTTTCCGTGGGCTGAAGCCGCACGGCTATCGTCTGCCCGTAGCTCTGAATTGTACATCGTAAATCGTAGCTCATGCACCATCCATACACCCCTATCGGATGTCTGTATTTTTCTGCTAAATACCCTCCACCGTATTTCATTGCCGGTTCTGTGGTTGCAGATTGGGGGTAATCTATTGGGGTGTATGCAAAGGATGGTGTTTAGGGTTTGTGAAGGAATGGAGTTCAAACCGCCTAAACTAAATATATCTTATTAAATATCTTATGGGCGGTTTGGACTTCAAGCCGTGCATAAATTTCTGCATGCTTTTGAAGTCCATGAGGCCATATAAGTTAACTAAAACCAATAATTTATCTTGGCCTCATGAACTCCAATAGCATTATTCAGGGTTATAGGTAAGCTCTACCTATCTGAAATGCCATCCCTCCGGGACACCGGGGATGTTTTGGGGGTCGCAATTCTATACTGGATTCCAGCCTCCGAGACTGTGTGAAAACCCCGGAAGGGGTGAAATTCTATAGCCTGAGGCGTGAGCCTCAGGATTTGAGAATGTTTGTGTCAAAACCCCTTCAGGGGTGACACACGTAACGCAAAACGATGTATTATATAATATTGTGTCGCCCACAAGGGGCTTAGTTATCTTTGTATCCTACCCTGGGGTTCCGCTCCGTTCCACCCCAGGCTATAGAATTTCACCCCTGACGGGGTTTGGATTGTAGTTTTCGCACAGTCTCCTTCGCTGGAAGAAGGGCTGATTTTTGGCTTGTTACCCACCTGATTTAAAATGAGAGCCTTATTTTATGAGAAACTCATTGACATATTTTCCGGATCAGATTTCTTATGAATTTGATTGCGTAATGCTATATAGTAATCCACTATGATACACATAGGGTGTAGCAACATACCGGTCTGTTAACCTCGGTTAATTGATGAGGAGAGGCACTTTTACCTACCCGGTAAGTCGGAACAATATTTAGGGATTCTGCGGCTACAGAACCCCGGAAGGAGCATAACATGAATGGAACCTTCGATCGCTATGTAAATAACGATCTGATCAGCTATATCTCTCGTCCGCAGTATGAAAACAGCTGTTCGTTTACAGCATTAACTGCGGTATTTAATTATTTTTATGCCGATAAACTGGGCATCAAAACCTCAAACGAACTTGCAAGCGCGATTGGGATTAAAGCCCCCAAAAACATCACTGGATATGGCAATTCCCAAGTGATGATAGCAGTTACTTTCTACGGGCAGCAGATGTCCGTGATTTTAACAATAACTCACAGGTATTCAGCAAACTGAAAACAGCCATCCAGAGCCCCACCACAGCCCTTATTTATCACACGAGTAATCACTATAACTTGGTGGTTGGCTTTTTTGAACATGCCGATAATCCTGATGATGCCTACAATCCAAGTGCTTCGCTTGTCAGATGGCTGATAATTGGTGAACACACAGAGTATTCCATTGTTCCATCATTTGCACAATCAGCAGGAAAGGTTGTCGCTTCGTTTATCCATAAAACACCTGCATACAACCAGGTAATGGAAAGAGTCAACAGCAGTCCCATCTGGTCCCGCAGATGGAAAGATGTCCGTGGGGATCTTATGGGTTGTAGTAATCACTGCATCTTGGCTTTTTGTAAATGATGCTTATGAGTTATTATGCGATGAATCATGGGTATAGCATTTGTAGATTAGCACATTAAGGGTAAAATTAATGGTATAATGCAAGAAAAGGAGAAATAAGATGAGTAATAACTATCCACTTATCCCTAAGGGACAACAAGAGGTGGTCACAGACAATTTCATTGATTTCAGAGAAGTTCTAAATACAACTGGTTTGTATTATTATCTGAAAAATGACACTCGTTATGATCAACTCAAGAATCATGTTGCTACTGTTTTGACAGGCTTACTAGAAAATAAACTTAACCAAGAATTCCACGACTCACTGAACATAATCCAAAAACTAGGTTTCTTTACAAACAATAGATATCAGCGACACATGGCAACGGTTGGTTTGAAAAAAGAAGTTTTGGCTGGAGGTATTTATGGGATTCTGACTCTTCTCCCAGCTGCAGTCGATTACTTAACTAAGAGAATCCAAGAAAAGCAGATGAAAGAGTTTGTTATAGGTTGGCTAGCTTACATCAACAAAGATAATAGCAGTGCTGTAAGATTCGCAGCAGATAGATTTTATCGTAAAATGCTAAAAGAAGACTTCAACTTAAAGCAGTATAACAGAATCTATGAAAACTGCATGAGCGTAGACAAAAAACCTATTATGCATGATTCATTTAGAATGAAACCCCAAGCTCTTTACTCATATATTGTTAGTGCTTCTGATATTGAGAGTGATGATGTCCGTAGCAGAGCCCTAGAATTTGGCGATTACTTAAACATCCAGACTGAAAGCTTGGAAGATACTTTGGCTTTATGTAAAGACAGCGCAGAAGTTATATCCGATCTAAGCACGTTTACTTCTATTTCTTTATCAGACTTATTTAGTGATATAGTTAAAAGCGCTGAGCATGCAAAGCAGTATTCTGAATATTGTATTGATAATGACCCCAATGCTAAACAAAGGGAAAAGAACAAGAAACTAGTTCTAAAAGGGGGGGCTACTATTACTGCGGCTGCTCTTACAGTATTCACTGGGCCGGTAGGTGATGCAGTGTTGGTAGCTGGATATGGAATAGTGAACTCACTTATAAATGAAGAACTTGATTTTAAACAGGGGGCTGAGATAGGGAAACGACTAAAGAGTGTAATAAAGCAGAATCCCAGCCAAAAATATTTGGAGAGGTAACTCAATGATCAACTGCGGTTTCCCTATCGGTGAGGCTATAGATGCCTTGGTCAAGTTGGCACAGATGACGAGTATGGTAAAACATAGGATTGAGATTGGTAAAGATATTAAACGCATTGAGTTTTTAAATGGTAAATTATCAAAGCTCAACCATGACTTTGAAGAAGCGCTAAAAGAGCCTAACTCTGAACAAATCGAGTTAGAGCAGCAGTATGAGCTAATGGAAACCCATATTCGTAGTATGATTCAGTCAATTAAAGACAAATACCCAATAGAAAGTGAAAAGAATGGCCCCAAACACAATCTAAATGACAATAATGCTATCCTACAAGGAGATAAGAAATGAAATTTACTAAAGAAGTACCCAAAACTACTGGTGAGAGAATTCGGGATTATCTAAAAGACAGAGACACTTCTAAAACCAAAACAGTTATCAATAAGACTACTGTGGCCGTCACTTTAGGTAAAGCTCTTGTTATGGGAGCGGGGATGTTGTTGAATCATGATATTGCTAAGAAAAAAGTAGATATTAAGAAAAAATAAGTGGCTTGGAATAAATGAATTGAGGTAAGTGAGAATTCATGTTACCTAATGAAAATGTGTTGATTGATAATCAAGCCATTGATAGCTTACTTGCCGTCCGTACCCTCACCGAGCTGGAATACATCAAAATCCTGGAAGAGGATTTTGGAATGGCGCAGTATTATGACATCTTTGATAGCAGCGAAGGCCTGCGGGAATTCACGGAGCAGATGCTTTCCAACGCGGTGATGCTAAATAAATACATCGCTCCCAGGTTATATGACCTTTGTGCAGAGGTGCAGACCAGGCTGGGCTTTGAGGAGCAGATCGATTTTTACGTGCAATCCACCCCGGAGCTAAATGCTTTTTCCCTGAATGGTTGTGGCTTGGTGCCGCACATTGTATGTATGAATTCGGCATTGATCCAGCTTGCCTCGGATGACGAACTGCGCTTTGTGATTGGGCATGAGATTGGGCACATCGTGTTTGAGCATAACAAGCTGGATTTCATCAAGAGGTTCATCTTAAGAGAGGGTGAAGAGCGCGCCCCCATCCAAATCTACATAGCCTATCTGCGCTCTATGCATGCCGCGGAGATCAGTGCCGACCGGGTTGGTTATCTGGCCGTGCCGGATATCAATATCGTTACCAAGGCGATATTCAAGCTACATTTCGGGCTACCTGCAGAAAGCATGAATTTTAAAATTGAGGAATATCTGAAGCAGTTGGATAAACTTCATGAGCTTGGAGTGGGTAATTTTTATACCTCGCATCCCAATCCCATGATCCGGATTCAGGCTTTGCTGGATTTCGAAAAATCACAGTTGGCTCCGGTTAGGAAACGCAGAGCTATCAGCCCTTTGCT